>JAUXAL010000009.1 GCA_030619925.1 Phycisphaerae bacterium
CACTATCGCTGTGGTTCTCTGGCGATGCGAGCAATACGGCTGCGCAGATGTACGTGAAGGTCAACGGCACCAAGGTCGCGTACGATGGTAATGCCGGTAACTTGGCGCTGTCAGCGTGGCAAGTATGGAATATCGACCTTGCATCGCTTGGCGCGGGCCTGCAGAATGTCACGAAGCTGGCTATTGGGATCGACGGCAATGGTGCCAGTGGCACATTGTACGTTGACGACATTCGGCTGTATGCGTTGGCTCCTGCGCCTGTTAACGAGTGGAGGATCGCTGCCGGCAGTGATGATGCCGAAGAGCACGTCTTGAATGGCAATATGGAGGGTCTGAGCAGCAGCGACCTGGAGCTGGGCTATGAAGACGATATGGCCCCCGCGGGCTTACAGACGATAGGTTGCCGATGGGTGGGTGTCCCTGTTCCCAAGGGCGCGACCATCACCGAGGCGTGGGTGCAGTTTAGCGCCGATGATATAGATAATAGTCGGCATATCCCCGATGTGTCTGTTATCATCGAGGGTGAACTGTCTCCCAATCCCGCTACGTTTAGTTCAACTGCAGGTGACATTAGCAGCAGGCCTACAACGACAGCGCAGGTGGTGTGGGATATACCGCAGTGGATGACCGTGCATGCTAAGGGTCCCGAGGAGCGAACCCCTGACATCTCCAGTATCATTCAGGAGATAGTCAACCAGAATGGCTGGGCCGGCAACGCGATAGTGTTGATGTTAAGAGACAACCCGGCCAAACCCTCCCAGGGAACTCGAGAAGCCGAGGCTTTCGACGGGAGTGCGAGTGAGGCACCGCTGCTGCATATAAGCTATCAGTAAAGTTGCGGTGCAGCCCAACCTGGCAGATGGGGCCAAAGATGTAGGTGGCCGTTCAGGTAGCCGGCACAATAGTGTTGGCTTGGTGCAGACTAAGTCCGCCATAGGCCCCGTTTTGTTTTCACAAGAAAAGACAGTCAAGGGGGCAGGTCGCCTGTAGAGAGAGTACCCGCTTTGCTGATAAGGTGAGATTAGGGTTAGACGCCGTTGACCACATTCTTCGGCCTGCCGGCAAGAAAGGCCGCTACATTGTCGACAGCTACTTGAAGTAGCCTTTCTCTCGCTGCCCGGGTGGCCCAGGCAATGTGTGGAGTAACATAGCAATTTCTGGCCTTGAGCAGTGGATTCCGCTCATCCGGCGGTTCGACGGCGAGAACATCGAGGCCGGCGCCGGCTATCCTTGCGTTATTGAGTGCGTCGGCCAAGGCCTGTTCATCGACCAGCGGTCCCCGGCTCGTATTAATCAGAAAGGCTGTTGTTTTCATCAAGGCCAGCCGCTGCTCATTGACGAGATTCTCGGTTTGCGGCGTCGAGGGACAATGCAAACTGATGACATCGGCAAGGCGAAAGACATCCTCCAACTTCACCATCTCGCACATTTGAGGCACTTGGGCCGGCACGGTTATGTCATAAGCGATAACCTTCATGCCGAATGCCAGCGCCAGCCTTGCCGTCGCCTGACCGATTCGTCCAAGCCCGATGATGCCCATCGTCAGCCCCTTTAGCTCGACCAACGGCGTATCCCAGTAGCAGAAGTCCGGGGCCGAGCACCATCGTCCGTTACTTACAGTCTGTGCGTGGCCGGCCACATTCTGCGCCAGATTGAGCAGATGCGCGAAGACCATTTGGGCCACCGAGTCCGTTCCATAGGTCGGAACATTGGTGACGGGGATGCCTCGCTCACGCGCGGCTTCAGCATCCACTATGTTGTGACCGGTTGCCAGCACGCCGATATATTGTAGTTTGGCAAGGCGCTCAATTATATTTGAGGACAGCATTGTCTTGTTGGTCAGGACAATTTCGGCACCGTCGGCCCGCTGCACCGTATCTTCAGGGGCGGTGCGGTCGTAAATCGCACATTCACCAAGCTCCTCGAGACTCTTCCAAGAAAGATCTCCAGGATTAAGCGTGAAACTATCCAAGACAACGATTCTCAATATCCATATCTCCTGGCTGCTGTGCCGCCAAAACCCTATGGAGCAAACAAAGCCGTGTACTCACGGGAAGACCGCCTGTGCCCAATTCGAGAACATCGAGGCTATTTTGCACCTGCCTGCTCTATGGCGGCGGCGATGCTCGCACCTTGCTCAAATTTGACACCTTGATCTGTAAGACACTTCTCCAATGCCGAAAGAAACAGCATGACGTTACTAAGTGTCGAGGCCGTGCCCATTAAACCGATGCGCCACGCTTTTCCCTTGAAGGCCCCCAATCCACCACCAATTTCAATATTGAACTCGTTGAGTAACTGTTTTCGTACGGTGGCATCGTCTACACCGGCAGGTATGGAAACGGCATTGAGCATGGGCAGCTCATACCCCGGCTGGGGGACATACTCAATTCCGATGGCGGACAGCCCGGCCTTGAGGATTTTGTGGTTAGTGAGGTGACGCGCCCATCTTTGTTCCAGGGTCTCCTCCTTAACCAGCTTCAGGGCCTCCAGCAGGGCATAGTTCATGTTAATCGGTGCGGTGTGATGGTAAAGACGCTCGCTTCCCCAATACCGGCGGATCATGGACACGTCGAGATACCAGCTTTGTACTTTGACCTTGCGATTCTCAATCACGCTTAAAGCGGTGTCACTGAAGGTAACCGGCGAAAGCCCCGGCGGACAGGACAAGCACTTCTGCGTGCCGGAATAACAGGCATCAATTTGCCAGCCATCGACGTCGACGTTCATTCCGCCTAAGCTCGTCACTGCATCGACCAATAGCATGGCACCGTTGTCGTGGACGATCCTGGATATCTCTTCGAGCGGCTGACATACACCCGTTGAGGTTTCCGCATGCACGATTCCAACGACCTTTGCGGGTTTCTTTTCAAGGGCATCGGCAATCTGCTCGGGGGCAAACGCCTTACCCCAGTCGATTTCGATTGTCGAAGTATCGGCGCCACACCTTTGTGCGACATCGGCCATGCGTTTGCCAAACACGCCGTTGATGCACACGAGCATCGAATCGCCCGGCTCGATAAGATTCACCACGCAAGTTTCCATACCGGCGCTGCCTGTGCCGGAGACGGCAAACGTTATTTCATTTTTGGTTTGAAAGGTGTACTGGAGTAACTCGCGTGTTTGGTTTAATACGTCGAGAAATGCAGGGTCAAGGTGCCCGATGGTGGGGCGTGACAGTGCCTCCAGAACTCTCGGGTCAACATCAGACGGCCCCGGCCCCATAAGGACCCGCTTCAATGTGTTCGGTGTATTCATCTGTATCGTATCGCTCCTAATCATGCACTCTGTGCTATTTTTCTTAAACTCTGACTGGCCTTAATCACTAATGTGACGGCAACGCCAAGAAGTACGATCGAGAGAATGACCAAGGGAATATTCCTGGCGAGAAAGTTCTTGTAGACCATGAAACACAATGCCGTTAACGTAACGCAGAACATGAAGTACATGGGGTACTTGACGAACTTGTTGTTCTTGCCCAGCTTTGCCAGCCACATCGTGATTGCCAAAAGTGTCAGCGAGGCAAGCAACTGATTAGCCGAGCCAAAGAGGGGCCACAATGCCGCCCTCGTCCCCGTGAACGTCAAGACCATGGCCAAAGCAATCGTGGCCAATGTGCCAATATACCGGTTGCCGGCCAGAAGGGTCTGTTTGCCCATGCCTTCAAAGAACTCCTGGAACATAAACCGACCCAGACGAGTGGCCGTGTCCAGGGTCGTAAGCGCAAATGCCGAAATAGCCAGTGCCGCAAAAGTCACCCCTGCCTTTTCCGAAATGCCTAAATGGGAGACAAAACTGCCGATGCCTGCTGAGAATACGGCTATGGGCCCGCCGCCCTCCGGTCCCATCAATTCGCTGTACCTGCCTTGTAGAATTGTCGTGGCTGTAATAAGGGCGATCACAGCCAGCAGCCCCTCTATGAGCATGCTCCCATACGCGATGGGCCTGGCATTGGTCTCTTTATTGAGCTGTTTTGCGGTCGTGCCCGCGGAAACGAGGGAGTGGAATCCCGATATGGCCCCGCAGGCCACTGTCACAAACAGAATTGGGAACAGGTACCCCTTGCCCTCGACGTTGAACGCTGTAAAGGCCGGAGACTCGATTGTCGGATTGGCCGCGAAGATCCCGACAACGCCCGCTGCCAGTAATGCATACAAAAGAAACGAGCTCAGGTAGTCCCTCGGCTGCAAGAGGACCCAGACCGGCGAGACGGCCGCAAAGAACACGTACACGAACAGGATGACCTTCCAAAGATTGTACGCACGCACCGGGTCACTCGAGAGCGTGATGGGAAATCGCAACCCAAGTGCGATACAGCCTAATAGCAGGGCCACGCCTATGATCGACGACAGCCACAGAGGTGCCTTGAGCCGGTATACACTCATACCAAAGACAATCGCAACGATAATAAAGAGAAACGATGAGGTCGCTGTCGCCGGCTCTTTGACAAACACATTGGCGACCGCGTGCGCAAATACCGCCATCAGCAGAACAACCAAACACCACGCAAAGGCCAAGAACAATCGCTTGCCCGCTCTTCCGACATGTTCTTCAATCACCTCGCCGATGGTCTTGCCCCCGTGGCGCACCGACGCCACCAAGGACGAGAAGTCATGGACTCCACCGAAGAACACACTGCCGACCAAAATCCACAACAGCACAGGAACCCATCCAAACACCGCTGCCACAATGGGCCCAATAATGGGGGCGGCACCGGCGATGGAGGCAAAATGGTGCCCCATCAATATGGGTGCTTTTGTTGGGACATAATCCACTCCATCTTGTTTCGAGTTCGCCGGGGTCGTTCGATTGGGGTCCAAATCCAACTTTTTGGCTACGTACCGGCCGTAAAAAATATAGCCGATCAACAGCGAAATAAGCGCTACAATCATCAAGAATACGGCTGACATACTTTTGTCTCCTATACAAGTTACGACAACATTGCAATTAAAGACTGTTAAGAGTCCGGCTCTTAATAGATTGTCAAGGTCACCTTACCCAGGGCTCCGCAGTCTCCTTCATAATCGGCCTTTATCTCTTCTCCTTTTACTTTATATGCCCGTGCTGCTGTGCCGCTTACGACGACATCCCCCGGCTCGAGCGCACCGCCAAGCTTAACGACCTGGTTAGTCAGCCAAAGCAGTGAATTCCACGGGCTGCCCATGACATTTGTGGCGGCACTTTCTGTAATGGTCTTTCCGTTTCGTGCCAGTTTGAGTGTCAATGCATCGACATCCACCTCACTTGGGGCCACCGCCGGACCCAACACGAAGAAGTGCGCACCAACACCATTGGCTATCTGGTCCGCAGGTGTGGGATTTTCCTTGCCCGAAGCAAAGCGATGGTCGCCGATATCGAAAGCTGCGTGTACCCATTTCACGTGGCTCTTGAGCTCTTGGACATTTTCGATAGTCCTGTCGATGCGCTTGCACATCGTAAAGGCTATTTCTGTTTCCAGGGTCATTTCAATAAAGGCACTGGCCGGCAGCTTCGAGCCGCTCGGCACGCGCTGAAGTCGAAACAAGGGAGCGCTTGCCGGCTCATCCACACCGAATTGCTCTTGTGCGGCTTTACTGGCATATGCGACCTTGTAACCGGCCACACCGCCCAGCTTCTTGCTGAGTCCTTTTGCCAGAGCCGCTTGAACCCGGTAGGCCTGCTCGACAGAAAATGAACCGTATGTTTTCGTCAGACACTGGATTTGTGTTTGAGCCTCCCGTGCGGCAAGCATTTCCTTGACCATCTTACCTACTTTTCCACGGCCTTTGCTGCGCGCTTGCCGGCCTGCCGCCGGCACCAACAGACCACTCAGTGCCACTAAAGAAATAGTCAGGCAGATGAACTTTCTCGCGTGTCTCATTTTCGTCACCTCCAAATATAACGTTAGTCTTAAATCCCTTGGGTTTTTGACATGTTCAGGACCAAACCTGCACATCGCATAAACAGCTATCCCATAATCGCCTGCCAGAAGATACCGCAAGTACTATGGCCAGTCAACCACTATCAGTAAAAAGTTAAACGGGGATGTAGAGTAAGGACCCTGGCTAAATGAAATATTTGCTGCAAAATTCAGGCAGCAGTATATAATGTTGTGGGTAATTTGTAGGGAGTAAATATGATAGGCCGAACAATATCCTATTGACGGCGAAGTATGTTACCAAGGCAAACGCAGTGAGAAAGCTGATAGAGACTTAGTAAAAACATGGACAGGACGCGGCTTCATACTTGTACTTAGCGGTCTATTCGATCGGAAACACAATATCATCAATCCACGCAGTATCACCACCTTCGGACTCCGAACCGTCCTTGGAATAGGTCCACTCAAAGGTCCTTCTGCCCGCTGTCACAGCGAAGGACACCTGGGCCCAATCCTCTTCGCCCGACCACCTGCCTTTTTCGGCTCCATTAATGTAAAACTTCAAGTAGTCAGACTTTGATTCACAAGAGACTTTGCGATAGAAGGTGATATCGCCCGATACGAGAGACGAGGGACGCGATGTGACGGTCCAAATATCATCTCTATCTTGTTCCGCCGTAAGGCGTCCTGCGGACCATGGGAATTTGCTGAAATCATTCGTTTCAAAGTCCTCCACGGAGCGGCCGTCCCCAGGTGCGGCCACATACACATAGGTGCTCATAAGGGCGTCCTCGAGCGTCTGACGGTCGCTGCTTGGAAGGACTGCGTTGTATAGGTAGAACTCAGCGATCCGGCCGGCAAAGTTGTCCGTGCCAGTGTTCGTGCCGTCGTGGAACTTCGTTCCCCCTTCTTTGTGTCCGAAAGCACAATCATCACTGTGATTGTATAGCTGGCCGATGCCGCGAAGACTAATGGCGTGAGCCTACAACTTCATAAGCAACCCACAGAGTGTCTTAATACTACAACGCCATTTAAGGTTCGAAAATGCAACAGCGTATAACAGATAAATCGATGCCCGTCTCACGCAACCGCCTTGAGTTCCGCGATTTTGGAGTTTTTGAAACTGCTATGCGGACAGCCAGGGTGGCACAGAACCCGAAAACTTTGGAACAAGTTCATGTTCCAGCCAAGCGAGTAGTGAAGTTCAAAATGGGTCGGCTGATGAAGCAAAAGCTGAATGGTCGCAAGGCAAGAGCGTAACGATCAGCGTTTCTTTTGGTAAGAGTCAACAATATTCGGGGATTGTGAAAAAATTGTGAAAATTATCGATAGAATCTTGATGATATTGAGTGAACTTGAGTGAAAGTCTAAGTTTTTTGGCGAAAAGAGCTTATGGCATAAAGTCTTGAAAATAAAAGGATTAGGAGAGTGGCCACGAAGAATCCCGCCCTCTCCGTTTTTCACGCAATCTTGCAGGATAAGTGGATGTATAATTTTGTGGAAGTTTTTTCTTGAAGAGAGGCCGGCTAATCTGGTATAAAGGGGGTTAGTGAGAACTGTGGATTATGGTTTTGCAACTTGTCGAATTCTTACAGTTTTGCGGTTAAGGAGGAGTTATTATGCGAGGCACAAAGCTGTACACGGACTTTGTGCTGCAGAATGAAGATTTTTACATTTCAATTAATATCCCATACTTACTTTTTTAAGGAGGATTGTAATGTCTAAGAAACTGGTCTATTCCTTTTCTTTTGTTTTAATGCTGGGCTCTGTCGGTAACGCAGCCACCATCCATTGGACCGGTCGCGGCGGCAACAACCTCTGGAGCAATCCAGCCAACTGGGAATTCAATACAGTCCCTACCGGCGCCGACGAGGTCTATATTGATGTACCGGCCGCCGAAGCACCAAATGGCCCGGTTATTCGGGATGGGATCGATGCAAGGGCTTTCGGCCTTGCTTGTGAGGTGGCTGGCGAGCCCATGATGACTATGACGGGTGGAACTCTTGAGATAAGAGATTGGATTTGGTGGGGTGACGGGGCCGGGTCCCACGGCACGTTTTATATGAGTGGCGGCACTATAACGGTTGTTAATGAGTTCGAGCTTGGATGGGGCGGTGGTGAGGGGACCTGGATTATGACCGGCGGTACGGTCACCGCCGGAGAATTAATAATCCCGACGAGTAGCGGAGCTGCGGGGCAGCTGTACCTCCATGGTGGCACCTTTAATGTTGGCAGCGGCGGCCTTAAGATGACAAAAACCGGCCTAATAGACATCGGCAAAGGTGTCTTAATGTTCGAAGGTGACCTGACGACGATAGTCAATGACTTTATCCGCGCGGGCCAGATTACCGCCTACGGCGGGGTGGGGACTGTGTTGGTGACGTATGGTGGACTAACCACAAGGGTAACAGCTATAGGTGCGCCGGAGGCCCTTAACCCAAAGCCTGCTGATGGCCAGACAGATGTGCCACGAGATGTGGTCCTTGGCTGGAAGCCGGGAGTATATGCGCCCCCAATCAATGGGCATAAAGTTTACTTTAGTGAGAACTTCAACGACGTCAACGACGGTATTGGTGGCGTCGCTCAGGATGCCAACAGCTATACTCCGCCCCAACGTTTTGATTTCGGCACGACTTACTACTGGCGCATCGATGAGGTCAACGGCCCACCGGACTATACAGTATACCAGGGCGATGTCTGGAGTTTTACGACTGAGCCATTTGCTTATCCCATCGAGAACATAACCGCCACAGCTTGCAGTGCGCACCAAGAATATACGGGCCCTAAAAAGACCATCGACGGCTCGGGACTGGATGCTAATGACCTGCACTCGAAAGAAGCGACGGATATGTGGCTTACCGCCAACGAACCGCTGGGGGCCTGGATCCAATATGAGTTCGACAAGGTTTACAAACAGCATGAGCTGTGGGTATGGAACTCTAATCAAATGGTTGAGCTTCTTGTTGGTTTCGGGCTCAAAGATGTTACGATCGAGTATTCAACCAACGGGACCGATTGGACAACGCTGGCTGACGTAACTCAATTTGCCCAGGCGCCCGGGGCAGCCGGTTATGCTCACAATACCACGGTTAATTTTGGCGGCGCGGTGGCAAAGTACGTCAGGATTACCGCTGCTAGCAACTGGGGCTTTCTGCCCCAATACGGTCTAAGCGAGGTCCGCTTCTTATACATACCCATCCGTGCAAGGGAGCCCTACCCGGACTCCGGTGCGACAGATGTGGACGTGGATGTGGTCCTTAGCTTCAGAGCGGGCAGAGAGGCAGCACAGCACGATGTGTACCTTAGCACCGACGAGCAGGCTGTGATAGACGGTACTGCCGGTGCTACTACCGTGAGCCAGACCAGCTACGCTCCCTCTTCGCTCGATTTAGGCAAGACTTACTACTGGAAAATTAACGAGGTCAATATGGCCGAGACTCCTACAACGTTGGATGGCGATATCTGGAACTTTACGACAAGCGAGTTCATTGTCGTCGACGATTTTGAGCTCTACAATGACCTTGACACCGATGACCCCGAGAGTAACAGGATATTTAACGCATGGATAGACGGATACGAGCAGCCGACAAACGGTTCTGTCGTTGGTTATGCTAATCCTCCTTTTACCGAGCAAACTATCGTTCACAGCGGCAATCAGTCGATGCCGTTGTTCTACGACAACACCGGCGGCGCAGCATATTCAGAGGCCGAACGCACTTTTGCTGTTGGGCAGGATTGGACTAAAGCCGGCGCTGCGACATTTGTGCTGTACTTCCACGGTACTGAGGGCAACACCGGGCAGTTGTATGTGAAGATCGACGGCTCCAAGGTGGTCTATGACGGTGATGCGGGTGATATAGCGAAAACACAGTGGAAGCAGTGGAGTATTGACCTTGCACCACTTGGCGCTAGCCTGCTGAATGTCACGAAGCTGGCTATTGGGATTGACGGCAGTGGTGCCGGTGGTAAATTGTACGTTGACGACATTCGGCTGTATGTGTCGGCTCCCGAGCCAGAAGCCAATTAAAGTGGCCCCCATTGCTTCTTGCCCGCCGCCCCGACTCGCCCCCGTGCTTTCTGCGAAAGCAGAAACGGGGGCGGGGGCTGGCGAAGCAAAATATGGGGGCGTAGCTGATGTAGCAGATTTGTTTCAGTTCGGGGCTTATGCCGATTGACTTGGTATGGGCCCCGTTTTGTCTTCATAAGAAAAGACAGTTAAGTGGGCAGACACTTACGAGAAGACCCCTGACATCCATTCTGAGAGGTGTTGTTTTTCGTTTTATGAGGCAAAGGATTATTGCTATAAATGGTCAAGGGTACAGCGTTGGTTTGCTAACGACCACTGAAGAAAAAAAAAGGTTAGCTTCCGAAAGATGGTCTTTTTTGGGAAGCGGTCACTTTTCAGTAGTCCTTAAAAATTCTCATCCATTCGGGCCAGTCACTCGGCTGGGCAAGGCCGACTTTCGTCCAGGCGTTTGCCCTATTGTACCCGCGATGCCAGTTGAGCGCCCACAACTCCTTGAGCCCGATCTTTCTGACAGACCAATCCATAAACACGCCGTTTATATACCCATTGTGACGGTTGACGCAAACCCGCCTCATCTCACCTGCACCTCCGCCTTTGTTTACATCACCTGGGTACTCCGGAGGAAGGTCTGTATCACGCGGATACACATCGAACCACATGCAGTCGAAAAACAAGGGAATCTCGGCGGCCCCTTTGACGTTGACGGTCCGCCAACGATCTTCTGATCTGGATGCACCCGGGGGTGTGTCGTACGCCAGCTCATTCATGCCATAGCTGCCGTAGTCTCCCTCCTCACTCGGCCCGGACCACCCTGGATGGTCAGATGCTATTCCAGCTCCAAAGACGCCCCACGCCGCGAACGCACCTCGAGCTCCTTCCGACATAGGCTTTGTAGCCGTTGGACAGACACGGATTTTGGGTTCCTGATAGTAAGGCCGCAAGGCACCGACCCATGTGCCGTTAATCCCGCCACTATACCCATCCATGAGTAACCCGTCATTGTCGTCGCAGTACATGACGAACACGAGGGCCCATTCATGCAGATTGGCCTTGCACGCAGCCGCCCTTGCCTGTTTCTTTACCCGGTTCAGGGCCGGCATCAATATCGCCATCAATAGTGCAATAATGGCGATTACCACCAAAAGTTCTATTAACGTAAATGCTTTTCGTCTGTACATAATGCTGTACCTCCATCGAGCGATTGTTTCTCAGTAGTCCTTAAAATTTCTCATCCAGTCCGGCCATACCGGTGTGCCGGCGGCGAGTCTATCTTCGAGCCACAGTCGATGCCATTTCAACTCCCACAGCTCTTTAAGACCTACAGAGCTTACAGAGCAATCCAGAAAGACACTGTTTACTGTGCCATTGTGTCGGTTTATGCAGAAATTCCGCATCGCGTCATAATGCCACTGCCAATGGCATTGACCATCAAATTCCGGCGGCTCATCTCTTGCCTCCGGCAAGGCGTCAACCCATTGGCAATCAAGAAACACCGGTATATAACCACCCCCTTCGACATGGATAGTCCTCCAGTTCTTCTCTAAATGATAGCCTCCCTTGTCATTAGCAACCCACCCATTTAACGCGAAGCTGCCATAGTCACCCTTCATTGCCCAGCCTGGCACGGTCGGAATGGCTCCCTCGCCATATACACCCCAACCCACAAATGGACCTGTCACGCCGTCGCTAAAAAAACTCGTAGTCGTTGGGCAGACTCGTATCTTGGGTTCATGGCTATAGTAAGGCCGCATCGCAGCTACCCAACTGTTCTGCGGCTTGCTACCTGCCTCCTTATGTAAATAGCCATTGTTATCCTGTGCGTACATTGAAAAAGTAAGGCCCATTTGTTTGAGGTTGGCCTGACAAACAACGCTCTTAGCCTGCTCCTTTACCCGTTGCAGTGCCGGCATCAAGATTGCCATCAACAACGCAATAATGGCGATCACCACCAAAAGCTCTATTAAGGTAAATCCGTTTCGTTTGCGCGTGATTGTTTTCTCCTTCTCTTTCGCCTGCACTTTCGTAACCGCAGGTACAAGTGAAGAAAGGTTTTCCAAACCGACCCCGCCGAAGGCGGGTATGATCAAGGTCGGCGCTGCCGACCCGTCGACACCTGATTCATCCTTCGCAGTACCTGCTACGGAGAACGGATGCGTCCGGCTGTTGGCCCTGTCTACATAATTATAACCCATTGGCCGGGGCAATGCAACTATTAGCAAACTAAGCCCGCTCTATCTACAGCAAAATCAAACGCGTCCGCACCTACCAGATCATCCAGATGCCCGCAGAGACGGACCTTCTAATATCGCTGATCGCACTGAAACTGGGACACCCGCTCGGATATCTATTCCTTAGGCGTGCTGCTGACCGCCGCACAGCCGTTTACGGCACTACAGATAGCCCATCATTAAGCCAGCCATTCGCCATGATAGCAAGGTCTTTGAAGTCAATCCTGCAATCGCCGTTTACATCGCCGCGCAAATCCAACTGATAAGCATTAAGGCATTTTGGCCGGACACAGTATAATCTGGTCAATATATACGGTGTCCCTGTCTTTATCCTCCTGGCCGGAACTGGTCCCGTCGCCGAAGCCGACAGTGATTTTCTTGACACTGCTCAGGTCTACGCCGCCATCGCCGAACTGCCCAAGGGCGAGGTTCCACTGGCGCCAGAACTCTGACTGACATGCATGGGTGTATGGGTGCTCGGCCTTGCTGCTATGGCCGGCGGCATCCTCCAGCTTCAAATACATCAGGTGCTCCATATTTTCGTGCTCACCAATGAATAACAGCGACAACGCCTCAACACCTTGAACCGTCCAATCCTGCGGGCTGTTAAATGTCCGCGTGGCCTCAGTAAAGTAAGGCTCATACTGATTTTGGAATTGAAACCGCATAGACTTGTTGCCTTGGTTGTCTATCGCGAGCAAGATGTAATCGAAGCCGGGGATGTTTTCAACCCATACAGCCTTCATGTCTGCATCGTTGGCGTATGATTCAAAGTCTTCCACGCTCAGAGTCTCTGCTGTCGTAAAGGTCCAGGTGTGGCCTGTGACGGTCCCCGAAGGACCGATTTGATCGACCCGCCATTCGTAAGTCCGGTTGAATTCAAGAGTGCCGGGGTCAAAGGTGGTACCTGCGGGCGCCGCCTCAGCCTTCTCCATAGCTCCCTTCTTGCCGAACCATAGTTCGCGCGAAGTCGCAAAAGCTGCCTCTATCCAGCTAAGGTCGGTGTTTATCGATACGCCTGCTGCACCATCAGCCGGGCCGGGGTTAACGGCTGCCGGGCCGTCAGAAACAGAGAAGATATCGTCAAAGGTGCAATGGTAGCCGGCTGGTTCTTCATGTTGGTTCTGCGCGAAGATACCGCTTACGCCGCTCAGAAAGGGCTCATCATGAACACCTTCATCTTCCCAGGGATCGTTGCCGTTAGTGTCGACCATCGTCGCGGTCCTTACGACGAGCGGGCCGCCTTTATACTCGTAGAGACTACCGGTAACGTACACGGGGCCCGAGCCGACAACATCCAGCTCGGCATAGTAGCTCCTGGCATGGCCGAGGCCTGGTGCAACAACTTCCAAAAGCAGCTCTTCTTCGTTCCTCATGATGTTACTCATATTGACGACCTTCTCGATATCAATGTCCAAGTTGGCGGGGCCATCCTCCCAGTCTATGTGCATCACATAAGTTTGGGTAGAAAACATGCCAGGGGCGCCGCTCACCGACCCATCGTCAACGAAGTAGGTCGTCCTTGTGAGCAAGCCGTGGTAATTCCGGGAGGCATCGCTGGTGACATTGACCACGGCGCCGACCCGGACGTCGGTGAAGACTTCGTCGGAGCCGAAAGCAGCTCCGAATGCCGAGCCGTAGCTTCCCGCGTCCGTATTGTACGAAGTGGTCTCATCCAGGCTGAGGTATTTGTTGCCGTCAGGCTCGGCCTGGATGGTTGCCGTGTACGTCTTGGTCATGTCCGGATAGCAAGTGAACTGCCATGTTGTCAGGTCGGGCTCGTTGCCGTCGAAGGTCTCCGACCAGTTGGCCTGCACCGTCCCGGACACAGCCACAATCAATCCGACCACTGCACAAATTATTAATGAAAAAATAAGTTTCTCATTTTTTTCAGACATAATGTTCCTCCTTACAGAAATCCAAAACCTTATATCGTTAAACAATAATCAATAGTCAATAGAAAACAGCTAATTGTCACCGCCTGCCTGCCAGTTTGCAAGAAAGATTTCAAGGTCATCGTTATCGACTGCACCGGACTTGTTAAGGTCTGTACCCTCGCAATAATTATTGCCTAAATCGCAGTTACTCTCCAGCCAGTGCGCCAGGAAAAACGAAAAATCGGTTTCCGTGATGCCATCCGGACAGACAAAATCGCCTGCTAAGATTTGCCGCAGCAGCCTCGGATAATTCGTTCCTTCACAGATGCTCCAGATATCCTCGGTCCCATTTATGCTCTCGGCCACGAAATCCCAGCCGATATCGGTAAAGGTGCTCTTGGTCTGCATTTCCGCCGTTGTTTTACCGGTGCCACCAGCACTGGTTGATTGCCCGCTCGTATCCGTATCCCAGAGAGAGGCCAAAACGGTACCGGCATCATTGCTTCCCACCAGGCCGCCGACATCATTGGTTCCCGTAACGCTGCCTGATGAATAGCAGCTGGTGATACTGCCCAAATCATTCCATCCCACCAGGCCGCCGACATACTGGTCTGCGTAAACGTCTCCGGTGGCATAGGAGTTGGAGATTGTCGAATAATTTGTTCCCACCAACCCGCCGGCAGTGTATACTCCCGAAACGCTCGCGGTCGAATAGCAGTCGGTGATTGTGTTAAAATTATGTCCCACCAGCCCGCCGACGTCAGCCGTTCCCGAAACGCTTCCGGTCGAATAGCAGTTTGTGATTGTCCCCCAATTAGCTCCCACCAGGCCTCCAACGCCCCATCCGGTTGCCGAAACGCCGGTACTCTTGGCGTAGCAGTTGTTAATGATTCCACCACTAAGCGACCCTACAAGCGCAGCAACATAATCTCCTGCTCCTGCGTCAACATTAGGGTCGAGCAATCCCAAATCTTTAATCCGGGCATTTTCTCCGCTAACGTATGCGAAAAGTCCTACGTTATTTGCATCCGTAGCAGAAGTGTAGCTGAAGTTTGAGATTGTATGACCGCTGCCGTCAAAAACGCCACTAAACGGTTTGTTATCAGGAGAATCCCAGCTTACATAAGCTCCGATGATATTGAAATCTGTTCCCGTGAAGCTGCTCAAATCAATATCCGCCATCAGCTTGAAGTGCTTGTCCCAATCATTCGCATTCGCACCGATTGCATTCATCTGCTCGGCCGTGTAAATCTGATAGGGGTCATTGGGCTCTCCGGTACCTCCGCCGTATTGGGCTTGAGCCGGTAACGCAAAAAAGCAAATGGCAAGCAATACGAGTAACGGCATTGTTAATTTACCGCTTTGTTTGCCTGCACCTGCGGTTGCGCAGGCACAGGTGCCAGTTACCGATTGAGGCTGCTTGCTCGCAGTAGAACACAGATACCTAAACAGACCTAAAGTTTTACTTAGATTAACCACTTTAGTCACCTTTCATAAAATATCGTTATGCCGTACGAGTACGGCTATCATGGATTATTATTTTCCTACTCAGTCAATGTGCAGACCATTTTTGCCTCCTCGTAAATATGCCTTAGAAATGGGATTATACCACAATACGGAATGAGGGACAAGAGAATATCGGTCATTTGTGGAAGTTTTTGCGGCATATCTCAGAGAGCTATTCTTTGCACTGACCGCATCTCTTCAGGAAAACCCATAGCTTCTTTAGGCCGGTCATTTACCGTGACGGATACAAAATCCTGTGCGCAGGCACGGGTGCGGAGATAAAAAATAGTTGCTGCAACGATGATTTTGCATAAATTTTCCTTGAAGTGAAGGTGGCTGATTTGGTATAAATAAGATTAGTGAAGCTTGTACCCGTAGGGGCGGGTATGTGTGGTTTTTAGGCTTTATAAAGGAAGGAGGTAGTCTCAAGTCGTAAAAAAGAAATTGTTCTGGGCAAATACGAAATTTACTAAAGGTGGAAGTTACCTTAACTTTTTTGAAGGAGGATTATTATGTGTAAAAAATTGATTTATTTGGTTTCTTTTGTTTTGGTGCTGGGCCTGGCTGTAGGCGCGGCAAATGCAGCGCCGCTCAACCAGGATCCCGGCCCCGACGGGATTGTGTCGGTGGAAGCTGAGCACTTTGATGCCAATGTGGAAGTTGGTGGCCATGCATGGGTGGAGACCGGGCCAACGGGCGGCTTTACCGGCGAGCTCGGTATGTGGGCGCCCAACGGCCAAGGCGGAGGCGGCAGCGACTATGCCGCCAATAGTGAGCGTCTGGAGTATGTGATTAACTTTGTCAAGACCGGCATGCACTATGTGTGGATTCTGGCATGGGGTGAAAGCGGGACCGATGACTCCTGCCACGCCGGTCTGGACGGCGAGGCAACTCCCCTTTCTGACAATTTGAGCGGCTGGAGCACCGATTACGAATGGAACAACGGTAGATATGAAAGGCCGGAACGGGCGCAGATCGAGATAACTACGCCCGGCATCCACGTCTTGAATATCTGGGTGCGTGAGGACGGACTTATTATTGACAAGATCGTTCTGACTACCAATCCCGATTACACGCTCTCGGGGTCAGAGCCCGGCCCACCCGAAAGCCACCGTGGCGCCCGTGTAGTAGCGTTTAACCCGAGTCCTGCTGACGGTGCGACAGATGTGCCCCGGGATGTCTCTCTTAGCTGGACAGCGGGAGCACTTGCCGACAAGCATGATGTGTACTTCGGGACCGTTTTCGACGATGTCAACCAGGCTACGGCAACGGCTGACCCGGGCGGCGTTTACCAGAGCCGCATCGATCCCAGCATCTATACTCCCGCCGAGCGCCTTGCATTTAGCGAGACTTACTACTGGCGGGTTGATGAGGTCAATGCCCCACCCGACAATACGATACGCAAAGGTGACCTATGGAGTTTTACGACCGAGCCATTTGTTTACGCCGTTGAGAACATCACCGCCACAGCTTCCAGCAGCGATATAGCTAAAGGGCCTGAAAATACCGTGAACGGCTCGGGACTGGATGGCAGTGGTTTATTGCACGATAAAGTAGGTGACGACAATATGTGGCTGAGCGATATTGCAGGGCCACAGCCGACCTGGATCGAATATGAGTTTGATGAGGTTTACAAACTGCACCAGATGTGGGTATGGAACTCGAATGGGAGTTTGGAGTTAGCGATAGGTTTCGGGTTCAAAGATGTTACGATCGAATATTCGGTCAACGGCACCGACTATACGACATTGGGTACAACTGCCGAGTTTGCCCAGGCGCCTGGTACGTCCGACTATGCACACAATACAACTGTTGATACCGGTGGTGTAGCAGCAAGGTACGTCAGGCTCACAGCTAACAGCAACTGGGGAGGCCTCCTGCCCCAATATGGTCTCAGTGAGGTTCGCTTCTTCTATATACCGGTCTATGCAAGAGAGCCCAGCCCTGATTCGGGGGCAACAGATGTCTCTATCGGCACAATAGATGCGCCTGCTGATGTGACCCTTGGCTTCAGGGCCGGAAGAGAAGCGGCCAAGCACAACGTATACTTCAGCGACAGCTGGAAGGCTGTGACAAACGGTACTGCCGCTGTTACTACCGCGACCGAGGCCGGCCATGGTCCCTTATCGCTCGATTTAGGCAAGACTTACTACTGGCGGGTCGATGAGGTCAATGAGGCCGAGACCCCCGCAATGTGGCAAGGCGACGTCTGGGACTTTACGACACAAGAATATTTTGTTATGGACGATTTTGAGAGCTACAATGACCTTGACACCAGTGACCCCGAGAGCAACAGGATATTTATGACGTGGCTGGACGGATATGACCAGCCGACAAACGGCTCTCTCATTGGTTATGATCTTCCTCCTTTTGCCGAGCAAAGTATCGTTCACAGCGGCATGCAGGCGATGCCATATTTCTACGACAACTCCGGCACGGCAAATTATTCAGAGGCGACCTTGACGTTGAGTTCCGGGCGTGATTGGACTATAAGAGGCGTTAAAGCATTATCACTGTGGTTCAAGGGCAACCCGGCAGCCTTGGTAGAGGAACCGGCCGGCACCTTTAAGGTAAGCGCCTCAGGCACAGATATCTGGGGCACAGCCGACGAGTTCCGCTACCTCTGGAAGCAGCTGTCCGGCGATGGCGAGATCACAGCAACGGTCGAGAGCGTCAATTGGGTCACTGGCTCTAACGACTGGACCAAGGCCGGTGTGATGATCCGTGGTACGCTGGATGCCGGCTCAGCCAATGCGTTCGTGGCAATCACTACCGGCTCCGGCGATGGCGCATCTTTCCAGTGGCGTAATAGTGCAGGTGGTAGCTCCAGCTCATCGCGTACACTGGTGGGCATATCGCCGCCTGCTTCTATCAAGCTGGTGCGTGCAGGTAACACGTTCACCGGCTATGTCTTCCAGAACGGCCAGTGGCAGCAGGAAGGTGAGTCGGCTACGGTTCCGATGCCGGACCCGGTGTATATAGGCCTGGCGCTGACATCGCATAGTGCCGGTGTAACAACCGAGGCCGTATTCTCCAACATCACGACCACCGGCGCGGTTACCGGAGTGTTCACGCAGCAGGCCATCGGCGTTGATATGCCTGCCAACGAACCAGCCCCGATGTACGTGGCTTTGGCCAGCAGCGGCGGTGCTCCTGCGGCGGTCTATTACGATGATCCCAGTGCAACACAGATAGGTGACTGGACGGAATGGCTTATCGACCTGCAATCGTTTGCAGACCAGGGTGTGAACCTGGCCAACCTCAATACGATAGCTATCGGCTTCGGTGACAAGAATAATCCGCAGCCCGGCGGTTCGGGTCTGACGTACTTCGACGATATCCAGTTATATCCTTCCAGATGCATTCTTTCGCGTCGTTCAGCCGATTTCACCAAACTCGATTACATTGAGGACTGCGCGGTCAACTATAGAGAGTTTGAGGTAATGGCAGGACAGTGGTTGCTTGAGGAACTAATTCCCGGCGGCGCTGAGGAAATTTGGCTCGAAGCCGAATCAGCCGACACGATGACCGCCCCCTTGCAGGTCTGGTCGGACAGGGCCGACGCCTCCGGCGGACAGTACATTGAGGTGGTTCCCGGCAACAGTAGTGGCAGCAATCCCCCCACCGACGGTCACGCCACTTATGTCTTTACTGTCACCGGAGGAGTCTATAAGATTATTGGTCGGCTGATCGCCCCCAGCGGGAGCGATGACTCCTTCTGGTGCCGGATCGAAGGCGCTACCACGAATACGACTAACCACAGTAGCGGCTGGGTGAGATGGGGCGTAGTGAATAGCGGCAGCTGGAGCTGGAGTTCAGTCCAGAGCATGGATGACGACGGCCAAACCGTGGAATTCACGCTGGCTGCTGGGACGTATACTCTGGAGATAGCTTACAGGGAAGACGGCACGTTGCTGGACCGTTTCTTGATCACTGATAACCTGGACCTGGTTCCAGTAACGTTATCACCTATGTCCGCTGATCTGAACGAGGATAAGACGGTCGACTTCAAGGACTATGCTGTTTTGGCGGATGCGTGGCTTGATGAGCAGCCATGGCCGAGGCCGTAACAACGGTGATGTGAGGCTAATTGGATTCCCGCTGGAGTTCACCCCGCACCGTGATGCGGGGATGCAGGGCGGGAATGACATGGTAATTTTGCACCAGTTCGGGGCCTATACCCATTGATTCGGTATAGGCCCCGTTTTTTGTTTTCACAAGAAAAGACAGTTAAGTAAGCAGACACTTGCGAGAAGGCCCTTCACGTCCATTTTGAGAGGTGCTTAAGTAAAACGAGCATAAAGAAAGAGCGTCACATTTGGCACCAACGGTGGCACTTAGCTATAGTCTTTGCCGACTAATTTTCCGAGGAGGGAGGTGGTATAGTGTATTGAATATACACTATCACTTAAGCCCCTGCTTTATTCAACGCTCTCCTCCCAAGGCAGGGGCTTTTTTCCAAATCCGCTTTTCTTGTAGCTTCCCGCTGTTCCGGCCTTTTCGCTTCACTACATGTCGCGGGCACAGCCGGACCCCACGTAAAACGTGGGGCCAAATGAAACCGCCGGCCATTTTCGTGTTTATCTGCATTATTACCGCATCTATAATGGCTGAGGTCTGGCAGAGAACAACTTTAGGCAAAGCCCGGAGTTGAATATCGAATAATGAATTTCAAATTTGAGAGGTCAGAGTGAGAAATATTGCCAGGGGCTGTTGCATTCTGCCGATAAGAAAAGTATAATTCTGTAACTGTATTTGGTTTTTGAAAGTTTAAGTGGGCAGTCTTGTTTGGCTGCCTTTAAGTTTGGGTGCGAGAGAAGATTTTGAGGAGCTTTAAGGTATGGGTCCTAATCTGGCAATAGCAGGAGTGACCGGTGCGGTCGGGCAGGAATTTCTGAAAATCCTCGAAGAGCGGGACTTTCCGTTCGACTCTCTGAAAATGCTCGCGAGCAGCCGGTCGGCCGGTAAGAAAATCGAATTCAAAGGCAAAGAATACATCGTTGAAGAATTAAGCAAAAAGAGCTTCGGCCGCATCGATATCGCGTTGTTCAGCGCCGGCGGAACGCGAAGTAAGGAATTTGCGCCCGCAGCGGCCGAGGCAGGGACGGTTGTGGTGGATAATTCTTCGGCGTTTCGAATGGACCCGGACACCCCGCTGGTCATTCCTGAAATAAATCCACAAAAAATCAGTGAAAATAAAGGCATAATCGCTAACCCGAACTGCTCAACAATTATCGGGATTGTGCCGGTCTGGCCATTGCATAAGGCAAATCCTGTCAAACGAATGGTGGTGAGCACCTACCAGGCTGCCAGCGGAGCAGGGATGTCGGCGATGCTCGAATTGGAAAATCAAAGCCGAGAAATACTTGAAGGAAAAGAGCCGAGCTGCAAGGCGTTCCCGTATCAAATAGCGTTTAACTGCTTCAGCCATAATTCAGCACTTGGGCCGAACGCATACAACGCCGAAGAGATGAAGATGGTCAACGAGACCCGAAAGATTTTCGATTGTCCTGAGATTGCAATTACGTGCACCTGTATTCGCATCCCGGTACTCAGGGCCCACTGTGAGAGCATCAATCTCGAGTTTACCGAGGCGATTACACCCGACCAGGTCAGGGACCTTTTGGGTACGGCACCGGGCGTTTGCGTATTGGATGACCGCGAAAATAACCGCTTCCCGATGCCGATTGACGCCACGGGCAAAGATGATATTTTCGTCGGACGAATTCGGCAGGATGAGTCTATACCTGAGAACCGCGGCATCAATATTTGGGTTGCCGGCGACCAGTTGCGAAAAGGCGCAGCGTTAAACGCGGTCCAAATTGCAGAGAAGCTGCTCTAATCGGTAAGAATGGCCGTTCGCAATATAAAACTGACAATTGTCTACGACGGCACCGAATACCACGGCTGGCAAATTCAGCCGGGACTGAGAACCATTGCGGGGGTGCTCACCGACGCAATCCAAGACCTCCTCGATGCCGAAGTTAGACTGTTCGGGGCAAGCAGAACCGATGCCGGTGTAAGCGCCTTGGGGCAGGTCGGCCTTGTGCAAATCGATTCTGCGATACCGACGGAGAATCTGGCCAGGGCGATTACGGACAAACTGCCGCCTGATATTGCAGTTGCAGAAGCGGTGGAAGTGGCCGAGGGTTTTGACCTGATGGGCGCGGTCAAAAGTAAATTGTACCGCTATACGATTTTTACAGGGCGAGTTCGGCCGGTCCTGGAAATCAGACACTGCTGGCATCTGCCTGCGAAACTTGACATCACAGCCATGGCTGAGGCGGCAAAACTTCTGGTCGGCAAAAAGGATTTCAAATCCTTCGCAGCAGCAGTAGATAAGAGAGAGAACACAGTGCGAACAATCTTCCGCTGCGACGTCACTCGCAGGCAAGCCAGCGAAAACGACTGGATATATGTTGATGCCGAAGGTGACGGCTTTTTGTATAATATGGTCAGGAATATCGTCGGCACTTTAGTTGAAGTCGGCGTCGGCAGATGGAGGCCTGAAAAGATAAACGAAATCCTCGAAGCAAAAGACCGAACCGCAGCAGGACGCCTCGCTCCGGCTCAGGGATTATGCCTGATGTGGATCAAATACGCCTAAAGTGTATGCAGGAGGCATATTGAAAGTCGTCCACATAATAACAAGATTGATATTAGGCGGGGCGCAGGAAAACACCCTTATAACCTGCAAACTCCTGGCACAGCGAGGCCACGATGTTACGCTCATCACCGGGCCTGCCACAGGTCCTGAAGGCGAGCTTTTCAATCAGACGAAGGGACAGGATTATAGAGTAATAGTTGTTGACAGACTTATCCGCGCCATTTGTCCTGTGAACGATGCTTCAAGCTATTGCCAAATCAAGAAACTTCTGCGCCAATTGCAGCCGGATATTGTTCATACTCATTCAGCAAAGGCAGGGATACTTGGACGATTTGCTGCATACAGTCTCAGAACCAAATCAAGACCCAAGACTCAAGACGCACGACCCAAGAGGCCTGCAATTGTGCACACAATACACGGTCTGGCGTTTCACCGGTATCAAAGCAAATGGCTGAATAAGTTTTACGTCGCTGTTGAGAAATCCGCAGCAAAGCGAACGGATTTCTTTATCAGTGTCGCAGATGCGATGACCGCACAGGCAACCGCCGCGGGTATCGGCAGGGGTGAGCAGTTTGTTACCGCTTATTCGGCTATCGAAGAGGATGATTTCTTAGAGCCAATCTCAGAAGAACGCAAAAAAGATTTTCGCCGAAAATATGACATCCCGGCCGAAGCGATTGTGCTTGTCACTATTGCGCGGCTATTTATGCTCAAGGGACACGAATATATTGTTGAGTCGGCCAGGCAGCTCTCGAAGCGTTTTGAAAACGCTGTTTGGTTGTTTGTCGGAGATGGAAACCTCGCCGACCATTTCAAAAAACAAGTCCGCCAATTGGGATTAGCTGCGAAGGTCAAATTCACGGGTCTTTTGCCGCCAAGCCAAATTCCGCTTGCCATACAATCTTCTGACATACTCGTTCACTGCTCACTGAGAGAGGGCCTTGCACGTACCCTGCCCCAGGCGATGCTGTGCGGCAAGCCGGCCGTGTCCTTTGACGTCGATGGCGCAAAAGAAGTGGTGAATGAAAATACAGGCCGATTGATTGAGCCTAAGAATGTTGAGCAGTTGACGAAGGCCTGCGCGGAATTGATTGAAGACAAAGACCTAAGAGAGAGACTCGGCGAAGCCGGGCGAGAATCGGTAAAAGAAAAATTTGCACCGGAAACAATGGTTAACACCATCGAAACAGTATATCGAAAACTATTGCAGCAAAAGTAATATTCGCATGGATTGGGAGAAAAATATTATGAAAAGTTATAGAAAAGAGCTTTGGTTTAATACGCCGCATAGACGTGAATTTATCAATATTACGCCGCAAGTTCAGGAATGTCTGGAAGAAAGCGGCGTCAAGGAAGGCTTCGTGCTCTGTAATGCGATGCACATTACCGCCAGTGTGTTTATCAATGACGACGAATCCGGGCTTCATCACGACTTCGAGGTCTGGCTGGAAAAATTGGCGCCAGAGAAGCCTTACTCGCAGTATCGGCATAATGGCTTTGAGGACAACGCCGACGCCCACCTGAAACGCAGCGTAATGGGCAGGGAAGTGGTCGTAGCTGTAACCGGCGGCAAACTCGATTTCGGGCCCTGGGAGCAGATATTCTACGGGGAATTCGACGGCAAAAGAAAAAAGAGACTCCTGGTAAAAATCATCGGCGAATAGCTAATACCCTTTTAAAATAAATAAGTTTAACTTTTTGATTCGCCTTCGGCGAAGCTATTAAAATAGATTCCTCCGCTTCGGCACGGCAAAGCCGTGCCTTCGGTCGGAATGACGGTAGGGTTCGGCACGGCAAGTACGTGTTTAGCCATGTGTGGCTTAAATGGCCATCCCCAAGCTTGGACTCCGCTTTGCTGGAGTCCTGCGCTTGAGGCTGCCACACATTCTTTATTAATTTTATTGGGTGGCAGCCTCAAAGCCGAAGGCTTTGGGGATGGTTTTTCCCTGACTAAACACATACCACGATAAAGTCGTGCCTTCGGTCGCAATGACGACACGTATAGAATGTTACACTCACTTTTTAGAAACGGCAGTAATTAAGCCACTAAAGTGAAGGTCTGAGTTAAAGTTGGTGATTTAACAGATTTGTCAGATGAAGTAGTGCGTTTGTAATTGGCTTTTGGCAGTATAGGGCCTAAAGAAAGGTTTAAAATCATGGTAGAGGTTATGGGTTTAAGCAAATGCTTTCGACGTCGCAAACAAAAAGGCAGGGGGCGTTACAAAAAAGTCCCACGAGAAGAAGGGAAGATGTTTTATGCGGTGACAGACGTTAGTTTTCATGCCGAAGCCGGGGCTATTTTAGGTCTTCTGGGTCCCAATGGTGCGGGCAAAACGACTCTGCTGAGAATGCTCTCGACGGTACTTAAACCCACGGCGGGAACAGCCAGTTTCGACGGTATAGATATCATCGAAAGTCCCCTTGAGGTCCGCAAAAGAATAGGTTTTCTTTCCGACGATACCGGGCTTTATGGCCGGCTGACCGCCCGCGAGATGATAGAATATTTTGGGAAACTTCACGGAATGGAGCACAGGAGACTTAAGGAGCGTATGAATGAGCTTTTTGCCCTTTTGGACATGACGAGTTTTGCCGACAAACGTAATGATTCGCTATCCTCCGGTATGAAGCAAAAGGTTTCCATTGCCCGCACGCTGGTTCACGACCCTGAGGTCATTATATTCGACGAGCCCACTACCGGGCTGGATGTTGCCGCGGCCGAAGCCATTTTGCAATTCATCGAATCCTGCAAGGCAGAGGGGAAAACTGTTCTGTTTTGCACACATCATATGCATGAAGTGGACAGACTCTGTGACAGGGTGGTGGTTCTTCATCAGGGCCATCTCTGTTTCCAGGGAAGCGTGGAGGAAATGCGGTCCCGTACGGGAAAAACGCATCTGGATGAGGCGTTTCTGGCTTTGATTGATTCGGCGGAGGTGAGCCATGCGGCTTAGTATTCTGACCATATATCTCAAGGATATGAAGGAAATATTGCGCGACCGCAAAACGCTCATCTTTATGCTGCTACTGCCCACCCTGGTCGTGCCTGTTCTAATGAACGTCATGATTGGATTCATATCCAGGGCCGAAAAGAAAGCCCGAACGGAAACCCTAAGTTTTGCCATTTTCGGAGCCGAATTCTTACCAGAGCTGGCCGACGCATTCACCGAGGAAAAAGGATTTGAGAAAGTGAATATTCCTGCACCCGAGGCGATAGAATCGGCCATTTCAGAAAACCAGATTAAATTCGGATTGGTTATCCCTCAAGCAGTTCGCGAGCAGTTCGAGAGCGGTGAGCAGGTTGCCGTGCAGCTATACTACAACAACGCGTCTGTCGCCAGTAGGGTCAAAGACCGGGCCGGCAAAGTGGTCAGGGAAGTCAGCGAACGATGGCGGTCGAATCGTCTGGCCGCTCTTGGTTTGGATACTGCGGAAAAGCGGGAGAATTTACTCAGTCCTATCACCATCGAAGAGCACGGCACAGCCAACATGCGAGAGGTACTCGGCGAACGCCTGGGTGGGATGCTTCCGTACCTATTTATCATCTTCTGTTTCATGGGGGCCATGTATCCGGCCATCGACATCGGCGCCGGTGAAAAAGAACGCGGGACGCTGGAGACCCTTCTGCTGGCTCCGATTCGACGCAATCGGGTGGTGCTTGGCAAGTTCCTTGTGATTTTCACCACCGGTCTAACAGCGGCCTTGCTCAGCCTTACAAGTATTGGCCTTATGTTGGCGGTAAAAGGACAGGAAGTTACAGGGCCATTGGGTGAGGTCATTGAGTCAATTAGCGTGGTAGACCTTGTGTTGATCGGAGCAATGCTGATTCCCACAGCAGCTATATTTGCCTCGCTGTTGTTGAGCATATCCATTTATGCCAAGAGTTTCAAAGAGGCCAGCTCATACTGTGGTCCGCTTAATTTCCTTGTTATTATTCCCGCTCTCGTCGGCTTATTTCCCTGGGTGGAGCTTGACTGGTTTTGGGCCATGGTGCCCATTACCAATATTTCACTTGCAATTAAGGAACTTGTCAAGGGCACCATGAACTACCATATGCTTGTCGCCATTCTCGGTTCAAATTTTATTATCGCCGGTGCTTTGCTCGTCTTCTGCACCAAGTGGTTTGAGCGCGAAGCAGTGCTTTTCCGTGAATAAATAGTCATAATCGATAATCAATTGTACACAGCCATAGAGGGGTCTTGAGCTCGTAGTTCAAGAGCTGCTCTTCGTATTTTTTCCCCGGCTTCTCACCTTCACCACTAAGGCGGGCACTAATGATAAAGGTCCGAAAATACTTCTAAGTACAACGTGAAAAGTTTTCAATTAAGGCGGGCATAAAACGAAGAATACTGGTAGAAGCGAGCATAAATGTTAATGTTTTTAGAAACGACAGGCGATATTTTCGGTCTTTGAAGAAAAACGACGCAGATAAAGCGTTAAGTTGACAATTCTCTTGACTTTGAGCGCTGGAATTTATATAATACGTTTAAATCACAAGTCACAAAGGGGGTGAAGAATAATGAGACAGTATAATTACTTTCACTTTAATATAATCGCTCTTTCTGCGCTGATATTGACATGCCTCGCATGCAGGCTGTTCTAAATTTACGGTCTCGGGGGTTATAGTCGGCACTTATATGAAGGCGGCCTCCAGGTTGTAGTGTTCTGCTTTTGGCTTGGGTTCCTTCTCTTTTCGGTCAAACACATTTAGCGGTTCTTTCCCGCCATCACGTTACCTAAGGCGACCCACACGTTCGATTCCATAAAGTTCCATCTCTTTTAAGGTGCAGGCCAAGGAGAAATAGACGAAAATATTGCCTTCTAATCCAATCGGCGATAAGCTAAAGGCATTCCGGTATTTATAGAATTGAGATTTGGTGACTTTGTGAGTTTGCTGTTTTTCTTATTTCAAGTACTCGGTATTTCCTGTTCCGGCGCGATGCAGCCGGGACCGGTGACAGCAACGGCGATTGCAATGGGAGCACGCAACCGCTGGGCAGGTACACTCATAGCCATCGGACACGGCATCATTGAATTTCCATTGATGGTGGTGATTATTTTCGGTTTGGGAAAATACTTCGAGCTACAAAAAGTCCAGATTGCAATAGGATTGGCCGGAGGAATTTTTCTGTTACTGATGGCGATACAAGGCTTATTAAGCCTGAAAGCAGAAACGAATAATAAATCCAGGGCGCTCACGAATCAACCGATTCTGGCCGGCATTGTATTATCAGCAGGTAATCCATATTTTCTGATATGGTGGGCCACGGTCGGCCTGGCGTTAGCTACTCAGGCTGCCAAATGGGGCATTTGGGCCTTTGCTCTTTTTGCCCTTGCACATTGGTCTGTGGACCTGATTTGGCTTCAGATTCTGTCTTGGGCGAGTTTCAAAGGCTCTGTGCTGCTCGGACCTCGCGGGATGCGAATAGTTCTGATGATTTGCTCAGCGGCACTGCTTGTTTTCGGCCTGTTTTTCATTTATAATGCTGGCAGCACCCTGATTAGATTGATACTAATAAATAACTAATCACTTTTATGAGAGGATGCAAAATGTTCAAAGTAAAATTGCTCGCATTGTTGCTGACGTTGTGCGTCGCGCTGCCTGGTTGTTCCGGAAGCGGCATGCCGGGGCGGATTGGGCCGTGGTGTGTTGAATTCGGGCCGCCTGGCAACGAGTTTTATGAAGTGCCCACAGCGAAAGCGCCACCGCCGTCTGATGCCGTGTTACAGTGGGTCAAAATCTTTGCACCTGGCGCGAAGGTCAAAGAGTGGGAAATCGATGACGGTGTCTATGAGATTGATGCCGAAGTAGGCGAGGAGCAGTACAAGTTTGACGTGACGACCGAGGGTGAGCTGTTTGAGTTGCAATACGAAAACGATGCCACCGGTGTGGACGAAGAAGCCGATGAACTCGTCCTGCGAGGCACCAAGAAGAGTATCGCCGTCAGTGCGGTGCCTAATGCTGCACTGGAGACCCTCGCCAAAGCCATGCCGGATGCCAAGCCGAGCAAGGCCTGGACCGCTGATACCATTGCGGGGCCACGGTACGTGATTCTGATCGGCAAAATGGCGTTTTATGCGCGGCCGGACGGACAGATTCAGGCGGGGGGCCTGGTCAGCGAAGGTGCGCTCGATGAGATCGACGCTGCCGGCGACCCGAAAGAATTCAGTGCCGAGTTAGAGGCACTGTTAGGCCAGTACCGGCGGCGCTTCAACTTCGAGAATGAGATAAAAAGGCTTGGCAGGTGGCCCAAGAGCGCTGACGGCAGCTTTCGCTATGTGGTGATGGGGGACAGCCGTTCGCAGTGGGAGCTGTGGTCGAATATAGTAAAGCATATCGATGGTCTCGAGCCGAAGCCGGACTTCGTCATTAACTCGGGTGACATAGTGCCGACAGGGTATGCGAGAGAGTATCATGAGTACTATATCCCTGCACTACTGCAAACCAATATTCCTTACTTTGTCGCGATCGGTAATCACGATGACAGCTCTGACAGCATGGCTCGCGAGTACCGGTATCTGTTTGGCCGGAAAGCATTGAACTATTACTTCGACTACGGCAAGGCACGGTACGTTTTCATCGATAACGTTACAGAAGTGCAGCCTTATGAGGAAACGTTGAGGTGGCTCGATGAAACCTTGGCAGATACGCCGAAAGGTTATCGCAAGTATGTAGCTGTGCATAAGCCTCCCTCGACGATTGAAAAATGGGCGTATCATGCATGGGACGATGCAGAATCAAAGGTCTTTACGAATCTGATGACCAAATACCAGGTCGATGAGGTCTATCTCGGCCACATCCACGCGTATTCAACTGCGCACTATAACGGGGTCAATTACACGCTCAGTGGTGGTGGCGGCGCCGGGTTGCACAACCGGTACGGACCTCTGGGCAATGTGCACCACTACGTCATCTGCGACGTTATGGCCGATGGCACGGTGAAACAACAGGTTGTGCGGTTCTACAAAGCCGCAAAGATTTTGTTTAGGTGATTTTCACTATATTAATCGGCGTTGAGAATTTGTTTTAGACTGTACTGGGCCAAAGCGCTTCGCTGGGATTGAGTTATTTCGTCAAGGCTCTGAGGCTGGCCGGTTGTTGACTGGGCAAAGCCTACTGCCGCCACAGCTTCGGCAATATCGGACAATTTGATATTGGCCGGGTCTTTTGCGGGGAGGTAACCTGTCTTAGGGTCGGAAGTCTTGGCTATAAGTTCGCTGTCAACAAGATGGTTGAGAATTTTGTCGGCGAACTCGGCGGGAATATCTAATTTGCTGCATATAACCTCCGCCTCGACCGGAGCGTTGTTCTTCTCGAAAGCAACAGCAATCTCTCTTACGATATTGATAGCGGTAAGGTCATTGGCTATGAAATACTCCTCGGTTCTTTTGGCAGCGGCAATCTCAGCGGCGTCAAGGCTCGTTAAGTGCTGAGTGGTAAATGTCAACTGCAGGCCGAACAGCACTATGAGCCAGGTAATATAAATCCAGAGTACTGTTATTGGAACCAGCGCCATCACACCATAAACCGTGCTGTACAGCTTAAATTCGGTTACGCAGTATCCGAAGCCGCTTTTGGCCGCTATCCAAACCAGAGCTGCCACTGCCGCACTCCAGATAGCTGCTTTTGCCTTGACCTTTGTATTCGGCAAAACAAAGTAAAGCAAAAAGAAAGCAACAGTAGCTACGATATAGGACAAAACAGGCGGCGCAATATTCGATAAGACAGTTTCCTGAATCCGCCCGATAGCCGAATATCGTGTGATCATGTATATACCGGCCCCAAGAAGCAACGGCCCAAGAGTCAGAAGCGACCAATAATTAATCACCCGGTGCAGGAAATTCCTGCCCCTGGTAACGTGCCATATATTGTTAAAGGCCTTCTCTATTGTTGACAGCAGAGCCAGAGCGGCCCAAATAACAATCAATACGCTAAATAACGTAATCGAGCCTCTGTGTGTGCCCGTAAAAAACCCTGCGACCATTTTGTCGATATGCTCTATAAGCGTTATAGTTTTTTCTGGATACTCAGTACTGGGGGCGGGGCCCTTGAAAGCTGAGAAGTTAGCCTGGTCATAGATGAAATCTTTTACCTTTTCCCCAATGTCACTATAGGCGGGAAGCGACTGGAATATCAAAAGCATCACGATAGCCAGAGGCACAATCCCGAAGATAGTGTGGTACGATAGAGCAGCGGCCTGCCGGCCGGAGCGGTTCTTTTTCAAGAGTCTGGCACAATGCGACCACAGTTTAATCTGGAAAACCACAAAGCGACCGGCTTTACCAAGCTGTGTGGTAGGCGTGGACAAAAGCTTCTTTAGCGTTAGCATCTCTATTCCCTTCCAATCCTGACTTACTCAAACAGGCTATTTTAATAGATTCCTCGACTTCGCGATGCTGCGCATCGGCTTCGGCCCTTCAGCTGCGCTCAGGGCAAGCTTTCTTTCGATCAGGGCTAAAGGCTTTTTTCGCTCGGAATGACAATCAGTCAGTTTGGAGCATTTACTTAAGCAGTTCCTCCAGGCCCTTTTTCCACAGGCTGTCTAATAGCTGCTTTCCCTTTTCTTCGACGAGCTTGCGCCAATCAAGTTCCGGATTATCGATAGTGCCTGTAAGCGGAAGTGAAAACCTTTCATTAGGTGTCTGCTCACCGATTTTTACCGTTCTAAGCTCGAAATCAGACGTTAGAATATAATGTGTGATTACGGTCATATCAAGTACCTGATTAGGGCCGATAGAGCCGCCGAAATTGACCGGATACACGTCCAGATTGATCTGCATGTTATCATAACTTAACTTTTCGTTTTCCAAAACAAACTTTGTAGGCAGCAAAGCTGCTTTGACATAGCGCTTGGTGCGTGCTCTGGACAGAATATTTCCCAACAAGCCCAACGTTTCCAATCTCATATTTTCAATTCCGACCGTCCCAATGATTTTTGGCTGAACGTCTGCGTTACTGCCGAGCGGGATGACAAGCTCCTCAGAGTGGAAATTTGCAACGCCGGTAGTAGTCACCTGGTCCTTGAAAATAGGGTTTAGATATACCAGGAGATTACTGCCGACCTCATCATTGATACTGATTTTATCAACAATCTGCATAGGGCCGGTGGTTTGCAGGACGATAGATTTTTGCTTCAAGTCAATTCTACCTGCAAAGTTAAATTGGCCGTCGTTGACAGTCGTCGCAAACGGTGCAATTTTCAGCAAGCCATTCTGGATTTGAATATCCACGTCAGTGGGGCCGAAATTCAATCCCATATACTGGGCCTTTTCAAAACCCAATTTGGCCTTAGTGCTAAGATTAAGATTGGCCAGAAGCTTATCAGTCCGGCCGCTCGGATATTCGCTGGCGAAATTGATAGTGTTTTTTCTCTCGCCCTGAAGTTTCAGACCCTGCGGCAAAAACGGTCCTGTCACAGTACTGAGCGCCGACCAGTCGTATTCGCAATCAATCAGACCTTCTAATTTGGTCTTGCCGGCTTTATTGATCTGTTTGAATTCGCCTTTTTTAATCCTTATTTGCGGACTTTCCAACTGCAGTTTTTTGACATTAATAGCTTTTTGTTCGGGATTAACCTCAACCTCAAAAACAAGTGTGACCTCATTTGACTCAAAAGGTTCCTGTCCCGGGTAGCTGAACTTTAGATTTTCAATTTTTGTCGAGATGGTTGTGATTCTATAGAAGTCCTTTTCAGCACTAACATAGATGTCCGAGTCGACGATTCCGGCCAATTGCATCTGCTGCGGAAAGGACGCAAACAGAACCGCAAACGGTTGAAGCTTGTTGAGGTCAACGTTATTTGCGGATATAGCCATGTGCAAAGGTTCCGGCGAGCTTTTACTCCACGGCAGAACTGCATCTTTTATGCTGACCCGGCCAAAACTTGCGTCGGCCCTTATAGAGTCAACGGCGATGGTACTATTTTCCGTGTCTATATCAAAAGCGTAAGCTACATTAGCCATCGGCTCAGAAGCAGTTACTCCTTCCTTTGAACTGAAGCGAAGGTTCTTGGCCACCGATGTGCCGGAAATAGTAACCTTTTTTTCCTTGATGGAGATTTGGCCCTTCTCGAGAAGCTCGCCGGCCATCCGATATTGGCCGATATTTATGAACTGTCCCAGCTCGGATTGAAGTTTTGCCAAATCTACGTCGGCATTGTATTTCAGCAATTCACTCGTGCCGGTGCAATTGATTTTGGCAAACGGGGCCGATACGTCTAATTTGTCAAAATTTATGCCGGCTTTATCTGAAGATATTTGCGCTTGTGCCCTTATCGGCTCCGACAGCGCAATTTTCTTTCCTTTAACTGTGCCCTCTAATCCGGTAAGAGTTCCCTGGGCTTGAATTTGCCTTTGGCCGGCTCTGGTGGAGGTCTCAACATTGCCGTTTAATTGGCCCGATGTTATTTGCGTCCCCTCTTTAAGTCCCAGGGTTTTGGGCATCTGCGACAGGACGGCGGCTAAGTCGCAATTGAAGTTGCCCTTTAAGTTGTAATTTGAATCGGCTTGGAAGAAATCACCGAAAGACTTAAACGTGGTAGGGACAACCCCGCTCGCCGTGACAAAAGCCCAATCGCTCTTAATCTGCAGATCATCAATGTTTATTGTTTCCTTTTCGCGGTTCAACCTTACACTAACATCCAAACGGCTGGTCCGCAATCTGTCGCCTTTTAGTTCGGCACTTGTTATATCCAGATTTTTTCCTTTAATATCGCAGCTTAGATTTTCAAATCGGCCATCTTTAATTTCACTTTTTACACGTCCCTCAATAAGACCTTTGGCCTGAACCTCAACGCCGGCTAATGCAAAGATCGGCCCTAAAGATTCAAGGTCCAAATCGTTGACTTCAACAGTCAAATTGCCGCTGGTTCCTTCGAGGGTCCAGCCGTTTTGTTGCTTCGGGGTAATCCGGCCGGCCACTTGAATCTTCGAGGCCCTGCCCCCATCAACCACAGCCATATTTAGATCGAAATTTGTTTGTTGTCCCGGCGGTCGTAAATTTACTTTCGAGTTTATCTGTGAAAGCTCAACAGTTTTAGCTTTTGGACCGGTCACCTTCAAATTGCCATCATTGAGAACAAGATTGATCTTTTTGATCGGCAGTACCACCGGTTGTGCTCTTTTGCCGGCTGACGGCTCCTGCCGAACTTTTTCAGCCTTTTTGGCCTGTGTGTCTTTAAGATTTATCTCTACTTTCGGCTCGTCAACTATCATTTCGCCGAATGATAAATTGCCTATCAAAATGGAGCCATAGTGGGGTTTTGCAGCGATCTGCTTCACCTGAACCGCAACTTGGCCGAGGCTATCGTTGAAACTAACATCTGCAACCTTGATACCCCTGAACCAACCCATCGAGAGGTCGGCGAAATTTGTTTGGCCGTCGATTGAATTGTTGATTTTGGCCAATATTATTTGGCGGCCTTTCTCGGATGAAACAAATGCAGGCACAAGGAAAAGCACTAACACAATCAGAACAACTATAAGTGCCAATGCCAGCTTAAGTATCCTTGTGGCAGTCCTTTTTCGTGGTCCGGCTTTTGAGTTTTTTTTAACTCGCATCACTTTGGCCCTCAAAATAAAGTTAGTGTATAATTAGTAACTCGTCGCTCGTGAATCGTATTTCGTGATGGGCAATAGTCTTTGGTAAACAGATTCCCGCTTCGGCAGGAAGGGTTCCCATTTCGCCATCTTTTTGCGAAATGGGGTCCCAATGACATACTAAATGCTAACGAACGACTAAAACCACGAATGACAAAACACGATACACAGTCTTGCTTTTATGCTGTATTCTATCGAGCTTGTCAAGATTAATCGAGCATTATTTCGTCTGATTTGTCTTTGATTACCGCGCCAACCTTGTCGGTGTATTCTTTGGTAATATCGTCGATTTGTTTTTTGCCGCTTTTGAGGTCGTCTTCGGTGATAAGTTTGTCTTTCTGCTGCTTTTCAAGCTGCTTGTTCGCTTCTCTTCGTATGTTGCGAATACCGACCTTCGTCTGCTCGCCGGTCTGTTTAGCCTGCTGAACAAGCTGCCTTCTTCTTTCCTCACTAAGCAGCGGAATATTGAGCCGAATAAGTTTGCCGTCCACAATCGGCGCGATGCTCAGGTCGCTGTTCTTGATTGCCTTTTCGATCTCTTTAGTCGAAGCGGGGTCAAACGGCTTAATCACAACCACATCTACCTGGGGCGTTGCCAGTGTTGCCATCTGTTTCAACGGCGTAGGGGTTCCGTAATAGTCGGCCTTTATATTCTCAACCAGTCCTGTAGAAGCTCTTCCGGTGCGAACGGCTTTTAATTCGTCATGCAGGACTTCGACCGCCTTTTTCATTTTGGATTCACTCTCAGAGAGTATTTCTTTAGAAGGCATCGTTAACCTCTGCCGAAGCAACGGCTTCGGCGAGCTGATAGCGTAGAGCGTACAGCGGATAGAAAAAAGAAACTAAACGCTAAACGCTAAACGCTATTTTAGTACCAACGCGCTGGCCACAAAGAGCCCTTACCAAGTTGCCCTTTTTGAAAATATTCAAAACAATAATGGGAATATTATTGTCGCGGCAAAGACTTATTGCCGAATGGTCCATTATTCTAAGGTTTTTGTTTAGAACCTGGCCGTAGGATAATTCTTCAAAAAGCTGTGCCTTTGGATTCTTTTTGGGGTCATCGCTGTAAACGCCCTCGACCTTTGTTGCCTTTATGAGCAGGTCGGCATCGAGCTCCGAAGCCCTTAAGGCTGCACAGGTGTCGGTCGTAAAGAAGGGGTTGCCCGTTCCGCCGGCCAATATCGCAACTCTTCCCTGCTCCAGGTGCCGAAGAGCCTTTCTGCGAATAAACGGTTCACACATCGCCGCAACTTCAATCGCACTGAGGACCCTCGTCGGCTGGCCGAGCTTCTCAAGAGTCTCCTGCAGCGCACAGGCGTTGATGATAGTAGCCAACATCCCCATATAATCTGCTGTGTTTCTGGGTATACCGCTGATTTGCGAGAAGCTCTCTCCCCGCAGAAAATTACCTGCGCCAACCACGACTGCGACCTGCGGCCCGAGTTTGCATACCTCTGATATCCTTTCGGCGAGCGACTCAAGCGCAGAGCCGTCAATCCCAAATTCGCCGGGCCTGCAAAAACTCTCGCCCGAAAGTTTCAGTAATACGCGATTGTATTTGCTTTCTGCCATTTATTTCCCATCTTGCACTTCGTATCCACCAGACAAAAGCGGACTTATCAGTTTCATATCGCGGTCGATATGCGGTACACGAGATACGCTTCTTAGCCGACCTCGAATCGGACAAATCTTTTTATCTTTGCCTCGCCTCCGGCTTGTTTGGCGGCCTCAGCGAGGACCTGCGCGACGGATTTGCTGTCGTCCTTGACAAACGGCTGGGCCAGAAGGCAATTTTCAGCAAAGAATTTGTTCATCTTGCCCTGGATGATTTTATCTATGATGTTGGGGGGCTTATCCTTAACCTGCTCGGCGAAAATGGCTTTCTCCCGCTCAATCGTCTCAGAATCGATCTGGTCCTTATCCAATGCCAAAGGCTTGATTGCGGTAATGTGCATTGCAATATCGCAGGCCGCCTGCTCTAACACATCTGCCTGTGCCATCGCTTCATCGCTGGTCTCAATCTCGACCATTGCGCCTACTTTTTCGTTGAAGTGAATGTATGTGCGTATCAGTCCTGGGCCATCGAGTTTGTATTTTGTGTAATCTCCTACTTGTATTTTCTCGCCGATCCTACTGACTGTTTCGGTCAGAATGTCGCTGAACTTTCTGCTGTCAACAACGGTCTCAAGGATATTATCGGCGCCCTGGTCGGCTGGACAAACCAGGGCGAAGTCAGCCAGCCTTTCTGCCGTTGCCACAAAATCATTGTTCTTGGCTACAAAATCGGTCTCGCAGCAAAGCGTCGCCATAGCTGCTGTCCTGCCGTCCTCGCTGCTTTTGCACACAACCAAGCCCTGGAAAGTTTCCCGCTCGGCGCGTTTGGCTAAGGTCGCAAGGCCCTTTTTTCTGAGTATATCCATAGCCTCACTTATATCGCCGCTGGCTTGCTGAAGTGCACTCTTGCAATCCATCATTCCCTGTCCGGTCATCTTGCGCAGTTTCATTACCATCGCTGCTGAAATTTCCGCCATTTTTAAAACTCCCATTCTCGTATCGTGTTAAAGGAAATCTCGCTACCTGGAACTCGATATTCGCATTATGCTAACCGGCGGTGAGAGCACCGGCTAAATACTAACGACCATCTACTATTGGCTTCTGCCTTTTCACTTTGGCTCCTGCCGCTCGGTTTGGCCTTCTTGTGAGGCCGAGTCCACAGTCTGCGGCGGGGTGTGCTCAACAGTGCCCACAGTTTGTGGCTCGCTTCCGCCGACACGGGCCAGTGCCGTCCTTCTCGAGCGAACCCGCCTCGGACGTTGCGGTTCCTGACGGACCGAAACCATCGTTTTGCCAATCGCCACCGCATCGGTCAACTCGTTAAGTATCAATTCAATCGCTCTGATGGAATCATCATTGGCCGGAATCGCCACATCCACCGTGTCAGGGTCCGAATCCGTATCGAGAATTCCTATGGTTGCGATCTCCAGCTTTTTGGCTTCCCGTAGAGCAATAAATTCCTTTTTAACATCAACGGCCACAACAGCACCGGGCAAACGGGACATATTGCGAATGCCTTGAAGATTAGCTGTTATCTTTCGCATCTCGCGTTTGAGCCTCGAAGCTTGCTTCTTGCTCTGGTTGTCAAGTGTTCCATCCTCCTGCATAGCCTCCAACTGCTGCAGTCTCTGCAATCGCGATCGTATCGTTCTAAAATTAGTAAGCATTCCGCCAAGCCATCGCTGGGAAACATAGTGCATCCCGCACCTGTCGGCGGCGGACTCGACAGCTTTTTGAGCCTGACGCTTTGTGCCTACAAAAACAACGTCCTTACCGGAAGAGACGACCTCAACAAGAAGCTTTTTAGCTATCAGCAACCCTTTTAAGGTTTCTTTGACATCGATAATATGGATATTTCCGCGCTTTGCAAAAATAAACAGGGCCATTTTGGGATTCCATCGGCTCACGCCGTGTCCAAAATGCACCCCTGCGTTAATCAGTTTCTGGGCCAGGTTTTTAGCCACAAAAAACCTCCAAACAATCTACAAAACTCGGCCTCATCTGCTACGCACAGACGGACAAACCGACAGAAACTAACGTAAATCGTACAACATGTCAAGATTTTATGTTAAGAATTTTTATATAGCCATATTGTGGGTGCACGCTACGTTTGCGGCTAACTGATATAGATACCCGGCTGAGAGAGAAAGATATTTTTATCGAAAGTCGTGCAACTTCAGCTGTTTTCATTGCTGAACCCACAACGATGATATTGGTTGGCTTAGGTGGCTTGGCTTTGCTCAAGAAACGCAAAGCATAAAACAATCGTATCTTTACCCCCAAAAGGCTTGTTCTTCCACTTATAGCCGTGTTTTAATACCAGACCGTAATTACAATATTAGGCTCGGTCTTTTTGGCCTGGACTTGACCTGTCACGATGTTGGTTCGTTTTATCGTAACACCCGGGTTGTTTTTTAGCCACGTGGTGATTTGCTCATCAAGGAAATTCAAAGCGCCGGGGTGCAGCTTTGTAAAGAAGGTCTTTACGCCCGCGATTCGGTCGGTGGAAGCTATTTTTCCGGCCGGCTTTTTTGCAACCGGCTTTGGCACCTCAATCTTCGGCACCTTTGCCGTGCCGCCGCCTAAATCCAAAGGCGAGTGCGAAACACCCGTTTCGCTCGTACCGGCATCATCAAAAGGAATCGGCTTATCAAAGTCTTTGTCAAGGGGAATCGGCTCGTTGAGGTCTTGACTGCCAAAATTACTCCTATCGAGATTGTCCATAGACTATCCCTCCACTATTCGTTGTTGGTACCTCGTGAATCATGAAGCGAGCCACGAGTAGGTTTGTCTGTTTCTTTAAGCCTTTTTGGCTTTAGCTTTAGCCTCGCTTTCTTTGGCCTTTGGCTTTTCAGAGTTTTCTTTAGGGTTTTGGGCCTTAGGTTTGGTTTTTCTGGCTTCTTCTTCGGCCTTTTCAGCAGCCTCGGCTTTCGCCTCAGCTTCTTCTCTGGCCTTTTCAGCGGCTTTGACCTTTGCCTCGGCTTCGGTCCTTACCCTATTTAGTTTAGCCTCTGCCCTTCGGGTTTCTGCTTCTGCTCTTTCGGCCCGTTCCTCGACTTCTCTGATAGCGCGTCGGGCCTTTGCTTTTTCTGCCTCGGCCTCGAGGCGTGCCCGTTCAGCCTCCTCGGCTTTGCGCTGCTGCTCTCTTTCACGGGCTTTGAATCCAAAGGGGTCCGTAACAGCTTCGTGCAGGGCTCCGGCCAAAGGTGGCTCATGTTTTCTTTTGATATCTTCGACCATCTCTTTGTTTGGCATGCCGCCGGTGGAGATACTGGGAGTTATTATGAATATGACTTCCGTGGCTCGCTCCTCAAAATCTTTGCTCGAGAATAGAATGCCGATCAGCGGTATATCTTTTAGTACAGGGACGCCGCGGACGACGGAACGCTCTATGCTCTTTCTTATTCCGCCGATGATTAAGCTTTCGCCCTGTCTGATGCGGTTTTCTTTAGTTGTAACCTTGCGTTCTGTAATAATCGGGATTTGTTTTACGCCTCTTGGGGTTGATTCTGAAGCGATCTGCACCTCGGTTTCCAGGCCGATGTAGCCGTCCGCAAAGACGTGAGGCGTGATTTTGAGTGAATTCACAACCCACTCGTATGTGGTTGTCATGTATGGCATCAACTCCCCCGGCTTGTACACTTCTTTTGGCAGGGGCACATTGTCTCTGGCCATAATCTCGGCCGTTTCGCCATTTACAACTTCGAGTGTGGGATTCATCAGGATTTTCAAGTATCCTCTGGACTCTAATATATCCACCAGAGCCTGGAAGTTCTCTTTGGCGTATCCGACCTTAAGTCCTATCAATGCCCGGGCTGGGTCGCGTAAGGAGGCCCCGGGGAATGCAGGATATACTATTGTCTCCAAGAGATCACCAGTGTTGGAGAAAACCTTTTCTGTTTTGCCACCGAGCGTAATACTCTCGCCAAAGAGATTTTCTATTAATACGGTGGTTTCCCAGTCCATAGTAACATCGGCATAAACCTCGGATACGAGGCAGTCTATCTTGACCTGAATGGGTGGCACATCGACCATTTCCAACAATTCAAGTACTGCATCGGCATCTTCTTCGGTTGGACATCTTACTATCAACTGGTTGGTAGCGGCAACACTGCTGACAGTGTAGTCCACCAATTTAGTTTCCTTGCCTTTTTTGTCGAAAAGTTTCGTCGCAAACTGTGCTTGGACAATTTCTTTTAACTCATCCGAGGTATGGTACATGCAAAAGTAGAATAGTTTGAACTCCGGCGTGCCGCCAACTACTTGCTCGACGATTTTGGGCGGCTCTTTGTAGATATCCGGGACGCTGATATTCGGTTCAGGTACGAGCTCAATTCTGCTCAAGTCGCGGATGATGCTTTCGGCCTGAGCGTCGGTGGATTTTTGGCCAAGAACATCCCCGCACCCTCCGACCCACAGCATAACTCCTACAGCCGCAGCCGCGATTAACCTTTGACCGCAGGTAACTTTTTGGCCGCTACCGCTCATAACCTGGTACCCGCCATTGCAATCCCGCACTTTAAGCGGTGTCTTTGTCTTTATGTGTTTAAGCGCCTCTGATCCGTGTATGGACGGGGTCTATTATAATTGTATTGCATATTTTCTTATCGTCAACCTTATTCTAAAAGAATTAGTAAAAATAAACCCCTTTTTTTGGCTTGCCCAAATCAAAAATATTAGACCAACTCGCGTTTTTTTGCTATTTTTATAGGGTCATGGCAAAAAAGCAAAAATCCATAACGGTCGGTTTTACATCACTGGGCTGTCCGAAAAATGTAGTCGATAGCGAAAGGATGCTGGCCGAAATCGCCCAGGCTGGCTTTCTGATAACCGCTGAGCCTGACAATGCCGACGTTGTTGTCATCAATACCTGCGGTTTCATCGCCCCGGCCAAAGCCGAATCGCTCGAAGCAATAAGACACGCGGTGGACTGCAAGCTCAACGGCACCGTAAAAAAAGTAATTGTCGCAGGCTGTCTGTCAGAAAGATTAGGGGAACAACTTTTTACTGAGGTCGATGGCGTCAATGCCGTTGTTGGTCTTGGTCAGCGAGATAATATTGCTCGGATAATCAAGAAAACTCTTTCTTCCGCACAGCCGACCGCTTATCTGAACCACCCGCCGCACACAACCAGCGATGACAGAACCAGGTTACTCATTACGCCGGGCCATTGGGCATACCTGCGAATCAGTGAGGGCTGTAACCACCGCTGCTCTTTTTGCACGATACCGGCAATCAAAGGGGCGTTTAGAAGCAAGCCCAAAGAACTCGTTCTCGCCGAAGCCGCCGAATTAGTTTCAGCAGGCGCGGTCGAATTAAACATAATCGCACAGGACACCACATACTACGGCCGTGATTTGAAAATAAAAAACGATCTGGCTGCACTTGTAAGTGAACTTGAAAAAATTACCGATCTGACGTGGATTCGATTGATGTATCTGTACCCGGCAGAAATTGACGCCAGGCTGATCGAAACCATCGCAAAAAGCGAAAGAATCGTCCATTATTTAGATATTCCGATCCAGCACATAAACGGTAAAATCCTTAAGGCTATGCGCCGGCCCGATACCAAAGACCGGCTCGGCCGACTAATTGAGAACCTGCGCTCTGCCATGTCCGACATTGCGCTGCGAACAACATTGATAATCGGCTTTCCCGGCGAAACCGACCGGCAGTTCAACGAGCTGCTGAACTTTATCAAATGGGCTGAATTTGACGCCTTAGGCTGCTTCAAATTTTATCCCGAATCCGGGACCGGTGCCGCGGAGATGCCCGCCCAGGTCCCTGAGAAGGTAAAACAGCAGCGGCTCGAAGAACTGATGCTCACCCAGCAGAAGATTGTCTTTGCTAAGAACAAAAACAGAATCGGCAGCGAGCTTACCTGTCTGGTTGATTCTGTTGATAGTGAAGGTCTCGGCCGAGGACGGTTTTACGGCCAGGCGCCTGATATTGACAGCGTCTGTATCATAAAGAACTGCTCGGCCAGCTCCGGACAGTTCATCAATACGAAAGTCGTTGGCACAAAAGACTATGATTTGATTGTCGAGCGAATTTAGTATTGAATTATGCTGCTGAGAAAGTAAACTCTGAGTTATGTTAAGACTTATCCCGAACATCTTGACTTTCAGCCGGCTTGTTTTTACGATCATTTTTTTGGTTATGATTCTTTACAGCCCCTATGTCGCGAACAAGCCATTTTTTCTGGATATCGCCTTCGTCATCTTTGTCATTGCAGGCCTTACCGATATTGTCGATGGTCCCGTTGCCAGAAAATTAAACATTACCAGTAAGTTTGGCCGAATGGTAGACCCTCTGGCCGACAAGGCCCTTGTTTGTGGCGCCTTTGTCTGTTTTGCCATAATCGGCGAGCCGAAGCTTTTTGGTTTCGGTGCGGGGGCATTGGCGGCTATTCAGTGGTCGGTGGCGGGCGTTATCATCCTGAGAGAAGCCTATGTAACGACATTGCGCCATATTGCGGAAGCTCGTGGCGTCAGCTTTGCCGCAACCGTCTCCGGCAAGATCAAGATGTTCCTGCAGTCCTTTGCCATCGGTACGGTGATTATAAAGATGGCTCACTTCACTACCGATGTCCAATGGTGGTGGGGATATTGGTTTATCACAGTGACGTTTGTAATTATGTTAGTGGTTACGGTGGTCTCAGGCCTGAAGGCAACTCAGCGAAGCTCCTGGAAAAAGCGGCAACCGATTCGCGAAACTCCGATTTCGTCAGATGAATGATAAGCGGATTGTTGGATATCCGACGATTCTACGTAATTTCCGTTGCTGTCTCTGAGATAATTACAGTGTGTTAACGACGACGTTACCAAGAAGTGCCAACATCATTTATCTCAAGAGTATTATCTTTTTCAGTGCCGGTGAATTCATTTAATGAAAGAACTGTCTTAAGGCTTTCATCATCTCCGTTCCTTTCTGCCCAGAAGGCGGCCAGCTCGCTTGCGCTCCCAACCGACCGGCGCTTTCGTAATTCAAGAACGCCATCAGCACCCTGCGTCGTTCCAAGGTCGACAAGCTCCAGTTGGTGCGCATGCAGACTTCGCCATTGACCCGTGTCAATTCCCTTGGATGAAATGTTGCCTATCCAGCGAAAATCCTTCTCCCTGACCGGTAGCGATGCTCCATGCACGGCTCTTGTGCTAACCAGCTGGGGAGTATTTAGAATCAAATTATTGTAGATATACCAGCCGCTTGGGGCGTAACGCGGGTCGACAATGTCACCCAGGCGATGGGATGATGTTTCTTTCTCCCAGAAGTCAATGAGAAATGGCTCCAGTGCCTCTTTTTTCAGTTTCGGAGTAATGGTCTCCAGCTCGATCCCCTTCTTGGCCCAGTGGAAAACAACATTGCATTTTACGAAAGAGTTGTGTGCAACAAGGTTATTCGGTGAAGCTCGATATTCAAAAGCGAGTTTTCCGGGTCCAAGCTCATCGGCCATATGTGGGGGGTCAGTATCACCCCAGCAGCATTCGATCGGCTCGGCGATATCCTCGAGGTAATTATTTGCAAACACGTTGAATTTGCCGTGGATACGAACGGCTCCCGCATTCGGCTCATCGGATGCGAGGAACACATTGCTGTAAACGTCGTTGTAATTGCCGTCCCTGATTGAGACGGCCCCTTTGCAGTTCAGAAAAGTATTTCCGCGAATCACATTGCGGTGTGATTTAATGCAGATAAGCTCGTGTTCCCCGTTGCAGCGTGTGAAAAGGTTCTGCTCGACTATTGCGTAATGAGCCCACTTGCCATCCCCATGGAGGTAGACGCTTGAGCCGTCATTGGCTCCAAGTTCCTTGTAGTCGTGAAAATAGTTATGGTCGATCCTTGCGTATCGGTTTCCAGGGCTAAAGTGTATATAGGCTCCCGCCGAGCTTCTTCTACCAAATTCGCAATGATCTACACGAACGTGACGAGAGAACTTAAACTGCACCCAGTGCAGCTTTTCACTTCTGTCTTCGGTGTCTTCCATTAGGAAGCGGTTTTCCGTGATTTGGATGTGTTCTGACTTCTCGCAATATATTCCGCCTGTCCCTTTGAACAGAAATCCCTCGACCCTAACCCATGATGAATTCTCAATACGCATACGACCAGAGCCACAGAAAACCGTCTTTCCCGGTTCCAGAGCTTTCAAGACAACAGGATGCCTGGCAGTCCCACGGCCTTTGAAATTTAACTGTTGAGGCAGCTCATATACACCCGGAGCTACTATAATGGTTTTTCCGGCCGATACCTTGCGTACAACCTTGATGAGCTCTTTTAAGGACGATGCTGTGACCTCCTCGGGCGCAGCGAGAGCCGCCGGCACAGCGAAAGAGAGCAGTAGAAGTGTAATAAGTCTTCGTAGTTGACCACGCTTTATATCCGACATAATATATTGAATAGAATCACAGATTTCTCTGGCAATTATACTTTTACCGACCTTAGGAGTCAAATAGAACTTGTTTATTTGCTGCGCGGCCCGGCCTGGATTCGAGGCTTCGCCGAGACGAGAGCCAGCCGGGGCATGACGGCAAACAGATTGGGGTTGATTGGGTTTGTATTTTTGGAGCCGGAAGGCGGTTTCATTCTCATAATCCTTTGCTAAAAGTGAGTTTGCGCTCATTTTGGGCTTTACGGAAATTGGGTTTGAATTGGGTTTGTTTTTTCGGACTGCGAAATCATCTTTTTTTCTGTAATCCTTTGTTATAAGTGAGTTTACATTCATTTGAGCATCCGGCAAATTGGGTTTGATTGGGTTTGAATTGGGTTTGTTTTCACCAAGTGTCCAATTGGATTTATTTTCATAATCCGTTGTGAAATAGACGTTTAAGTTCACTTGACTTCTAAGAAAATTGGCTTTGTTTTGCATAATTCGTTGCTCGATACTCGATACTGGATTCTCGATTCTGGATTCTCGATGGTTGTGATGGTTCATTGGTTAATTTAGTTAATATGGTTAATTTGGTTAAGTGGCTAAATGGTTATTGGTTATTGGTTATTGGTTATTTGACTGGGCCTGCTGGCGGTTTATCGTTTGCCTGCTGACAAACATGCGTGTATTTTAACACATTTTCGAACAAAAGTCAACAAAAAAAACGGCAAAAAAAGTACCGGATACCTTTAATTTTTCAAGATTTAACTTATAGCTGACTGGACAAGATTCTATGTTTACTCATCATTTCACATACTTCTCGAACTTCTTAAGTTGTTTATCGAGCAAGCCGCCACTAAATTTTTCGTTGCCGATCATTAGTGCTATACGGACGACTCCAACATCCATAAATCTGGTGGGTTCATCTGTTTCAATGTCCGTTGGAGGATATTTTTCCTCATAAAGACTAAAAGCCTTCATGCTCCGTTGCAAGTCTTCACCTAACTCTCCGATAGTTGTGTAACCCGCTCCAACCAGTTTTTCAACAAGCTCAGAAATATCCTCAATATCAGTATTATGCTCTCTATCGGGAAATTTATTTTTCAAATATGTCGAAAGAGTATCAAGGTTTATTTCCTCACTCGCTATGCCGGAAGCTTTCTTGGCTTTTTCCTCAACAATTTGCTTAGATTCCTGACCTTTGCGAAAGAACAACTCAAAATGTGAATCAGCCAAATAAAACAATGCGCTTAATGCTTTAAAATCCTTTCTCAATTCAGAAGGAATCGAATGTGGCGACTTATAATCTAAATAATGCGAGATTGTTGCCCACGAATGCATGGCCATTGTTCGTACTTGTATCTCAAACCGTAAGCCCTTTATGCCATTATAGCGGGGTCCGCTAAGATCAGATGAAAGCTTGCCCACATAATGTACTGACAGGTAACCAAATTCCGATTCTGACTTCGACAACATTTTATCGTCTTTATCTTCAACGTCAAAGCTCTTCTCGATGAGAAGTTCGATCTTTTCGATATCAGATAAGAACAGACAAATTATTCGAACTCCGCAAATGTCTATTATCTTGTCGATATCCTCAAATTCCTGCCTCGGAGCATTCCGCTGCGCCTTTGCAATGACTGAATCCAATTCTTTTATACGCCCATCAATCATATGGTAAGGAATATTAGCAGCTTTTAATTTACTTTCTAAAATGTAGATTATTTCAGTTTTGAGCTTTTCGTACCCCTGCTTATGTTTCGAATACTCAGATTTTATTGTATCTAAGTCCATGATTCCTTTCCCCGTAATAAAACTGACTTATTAATTTCCATTCAAAAATCCCTCTGTGTCCTCTGTTGGAACGACCTGTCCTCCGTAGTCCCCAAGGGACGAAGGAGGATTCAATCGCTTGTTTTTCTCCTATGGAGTCCTTAGGACAACGAATTACGTCCTTTCCGGCCATTCGGGCATAACAATCGGGCATAACAAGTTGTACATCCTACCCGCTAATTTTTAAATATTTCATTAATCTTGAGATAGATGTTACCAGTTTGGGCAGCGTGTCGCTTTTTACGCATTAAGAGACTAATGAAATCAATCCTTCCTTCAAGAACTGCCATTAAGTCTGCTCCATCTAGAAGCAGAACCACAAGTTCACCTGCTGAATGTGCAGAAACACCTTCTGGTGTAAATCCGTTGATAGATAAAAATATTCCAAGCGTATTTTCTAGTTTCCTCTTTACCTTTGCTGCAAACATATCAAGTTCCGATGCTGCAATAGGTTTTGATTCCCATTTTGCCTCGAATAGAAATTCTGTTCCTTCAAATGAAAACGCACCATCGATTTGTTCTCCTGTATTACGAAAAGAAGCTTTTGGATCTAAATCGAATAGTTCAAAAAGATCATACATAACTTTTTCAAGCTCAAATCCTCGTCCTTGAGGATTCGGAGACATAACTAAGGCCGTATATTTGTCCTTTATAGCCTCAAGTTTTTCTTGAACAGCAGTATTAGCTTTTAGCTTTTCTGCCGTTTGTCTTTGGCGTTCAGCGATTTCGTCTAATTCTTCTTGGATTTTCTTATGTGGTTCTACTAACTGCTTAAGTTGTTCGATTGCTTTTTTTGCTCTTTTGGCTTTTTGATCACCACCTTCAAGTTGTTCCAAATGTGCAAATGATGAGAGGTTACATACTTCATAACAAAGCCGAGTAAGGTCACCAATATGTTTATTTTGATTTCGGCAAAGATAGTCAATCAAATCAGCAACTATTTGTCTCTTGTAGTTATCCCAATTAATGGTGGCAAGTATCATTGAACATGAAAGACTATTTTGCAAAAAACTCCTTAGATCTGCCTTGTACCAGTAAATACTACAGAGAGCTTCTTTAAGAGCAACTATGGCAGCTGAGGATAACCTTTTGTTCATAAGCTTTTATCCATTTTTCAAATAAACGATGTTATCTTTTCCTTACAAATCCTTTCTGTCACCTCATGTAGTTTTTTGACGCCGGGTGGGTTCTCCAATTTGGTATAACGATAACTCAATCAAACGCCTTCTATAAGCTCTATTCTAACAAATTTTATTTCCTTTGCACAACTTCATCTAGGAAATTCGGGCAACCACATGGGGTTGCCCCTACGCGGGAATGACTTTTCGATTGACAACGACAAAGTATCAACCTATGATACAAACGTTAATATCAGAGACCAGAAGGACGGCATAAGTTATGGCAAATAAAGGATTTACGCATCTTCATCTGCACAGTCAGTATTCGCTGCTCGACGGCGCTATAGCGTTCGATAAGCTGCTCAAATACTGTAAAAAGCTCGATATGGACGCTGTAGCGGTTACCGACCACGGTAATATGTTCGGCGCCGTCGAGTTCTATACAAAGGCAATGGCCGCACATATCAAGCCGATTATCGGTATCGAGGCGTATGTCGCCCCCGGCAGCAGGTTCGACAGGACAAAAACCTCCATCGCCGATGCCGCATATCATCTGATATTGTTAGCTGAAAACAATATCGGCTATCAAAATCTGCTAAAGCTGGCAAGCGCCGGTTACACCGAAGGATTTTACTACCGGCCAAGGATTGATAAGGAAATTCTGGCCGAACTTAACGAAGGCCTTATATGCACCTCCGCGTGTCTGAAAGGCCGGATTGCGGTTGAACTTGCCAACGGCAACGAAAAAAAGGCTGCTGCTGCAGTGGAAAGTTATCTAAAGATTTTCGGGCCTGATAGGTTCTTCATCGAGATACAAAGCCACCAAGGCGACGACCCGAATATCCGCCAGCGGCTGATTGACCTTGCGAAAAAGATGGGTATACCTTTGGTGGCGACAAACGATGTGCACTTCCTGGAAGAAGACGACCATGAAGCTCACAATTGTCTCTGTGCCATAAGCACCGGCAAAAGGGCTGATGACCCCGACAGAATGATTTATCCGCCGGACGTCTATCTAAAAAGCCCCGACCAGATGCGCCAGCCTCAAAAATTCGAAATTCACCCCAGCAATGCTGGGTTTCGATCGATACCCGCCGTCGGCGGGTCGAAATTCGAAATTGATTGGAATGAGGCCTGCGACAATACGCTGACAATTACGGACCGCTGCAATGTCGAGCTTGATTTTAAAACCCGTCACGCCCCCCACTTTGAGCCTCGCGACGGTTCGACGCCTGAAGAGCTTCTGACCAAATTATGCTACGAAGGGGCACAGCAGCGATACGGTGAAATTACCGGCCAGATAAAAGACAGACTCGACAGGGAGCTGGACGTAATCGAATCGAAAGGCTTCGCCAGCTATTTTCTTATCGTCTGGGATTTTTGCAGGTACGCATACGAAAACAATATCCCCATAGGCGCCAGAGGCAGCGGCGTTGGTACGATAGTTGGATACTGCCTGGGACTGTGCGATGTTGACCCTATTCGATACGATCTGCTCTTCGAGCGATTTATGGACCCGCAGCGCAACGAAATGCCTGATATTGATATCGATATCTGTCAGGCCCACCGGGCAAAAATCATCGACTATGTCCGTCAGAAATACGGCCACGTCGCACAGATAATAACTTTCGGAACAATGAAGGCGCGGGCGGTTATCCGTGACATCTGCAGGGTGTTCGGCGTGCCGTTGGGCGAGGCCGACAGATTGGCCAAGCTTGTCCCATTCTCGCTCGATATGACGCTCGATAAGGCGTTGAAGACCGAGCCGGAACTGAAACGGGCTTACGAACAAAGCGAGCAGACAAGAAAGGTAATTGACATCGGCAAAAAGCTCGAAGGTCTTGCCCGCCACGCATCGGTCCACGCCGCCGGCGTAGTTATTGCCGATGAGCCGTTGACCAATTTTGTGCCCCTGTATAAAGCGTCCGGCTCCGACGATATCATAACCCAGTTTGAAGGGCCGATGGTCGAAAAAGTCGGCCTGCTGAAGATGGACTTTTTAGGCCTGAAGACCCTCAGCGTATTGGAGCGGGCACGCCAGCTGGTCAAGAAACTTCACGGAACAGACATCGACCTGGAAAAACTCGACGTTGCGGACCCGAAGGTTTTTGAGCTATTCTCGGCCGGCAAAACAAAAGGGGTCTTCCAGTTTGAGTCCAGCGGTATGCAGAACCTGCTGATGAAAATGAAGCCCGACCGGATAGAAGACCTGATAGCTGCCAACGCTCTCTATCGCCCGGGTCCTATGATACTAATTCCGGATTACATTGACCGAAAGCACGGCGCCAAATGGAAGCTGCCGCACCCGATTATGACGGAAATCCTCGAAGAAACTTACGGGATTATGACCTACCAGGAACAGGTGATGCGGATTTGTAATCGCCTCGGTGATATACCGCTGCGAGAGGCTTACGGCCTTATCAAGGCAATAAGCAAAAAGAAAGCCAGAACCATCGCCAAGGAGCGGGAAAGATTTACAGCCGGCTGTGCTAATAAAGGCCTAACCAAGCAACAGGCTGAGCAGATTTTCGAACTCATCGAGCGATTCGCCGGCTATGGCTTCAACAAAAGCCATTCAACCCGCTATGCCCTCATCGCATATCAGACCGGCTATATGAAGGCACATTGGCCGGTCGAATATATGGCTGCCCTTTTGACTTACGAAATGGACAACACCGACAAGGTCGTCGATTATATCGCCGAATGCACCGGGATGGGAATTGAGGTCCTTGCGCCGGATATCAACGAAAGCGGTGTCGATTTTACGCCGCTCTATAAACAGAAGACAGAGGACGAAGAACAGAAGACAGAGCCCCGAACGTTAGTGAGGGGTAAAAACGATGGGCGATATACGACATGCGACATACGACATACGAATCGTGGCGTTATACGTTTCGGCCTGGCTGCTGTCAAAGGCGTCGGCGAAAAGGCGGTTGAGCAAATCATCGCTGCCCGCCAAGAAGTCGGCAGGTTCCAGAGTCTGTTCCATTTCTGTGAAAATGTCGATTTAAGGGCCGCCAATAAACAGGTGCTCGAAGCCCTTATCAAGGCCGGTGCCTTCGACAGGCTCGGTGGAAACCGTGCGCAAATGATGGCCGGGCTCGAGAGGGCAATGGAAAACGGCGCAAGCCTCCAGGCCGACAAACAAAAGGGGCAAATGAGTTTCTTCGGCCAGGCGGGAGATGTCGATTATTCAAAAGACCATCATCGCCTGCCTAACGTTGCACCCTGGCCTGAGCTGCAGATGTTAGCTTTCGAGAAACAGGTGCTCGGCTTCTATGTAACCAGCAATCCGCTCAGCCATCACGCCGAGACAATAAACATCTACTCCACACACAACAGCTCAAAATTATCCGAGGCTAACCGGGACCGGCAAATCGTAATCGGCGGAATGATAACGAAGATAAGATATAACCTGACAAGGACTGGTCGAAACGCCGGCTCAAAAATGGCCGTCTTCAACCTTGAGGATTTGCAGGGGCAGGTCGAAGTGGTAATGTTCCCGGATGTGCTGAACAGGTTCAGCAGTTCGTTAGTGCAGGATACGGTCGTTTTTGTAAAGGGAAAACTCAATTTTAGAAGGGAAAGCCCCAACATCTTGGCAATAGAGTTGATAACTCTCGAGGAGGTTAGAGAAAAATTAGCTGCCAAGGTCAGAATCAGACTGGACGCCAAAGATATCACTAAAGAAAAAGTCGCTATGATAAAGAGCATCTGCCAGCACCACAGAGGCAAAAGCCCTGTTTATGTCGCGGTAAGAACTGACAAAGGCCGGGTCTATACAACCGCTGACAGAGAGCTGTCTGTCAATCCAGACCTGGACTTCTGCAGAAAGATGAAACAACTTGTCGGCGAAGAAAATTTTCAATTGGCGAGATGAGGGCTTTTAGAATGGGAGCTTTACCATCAACTGATTTGAAAGGTTATGAGTTATTGAAGGATAGAGTTCAGGGTGCGCTCGATTTGCTTCAAGAGGGAAGAGCTGTTGACTTTAAAAGAGCGGCTATGTGGAATGAGCTAAAGCAAGGTATTCCAAAGGATATCTTGGCGATGTCGAATTTACGAGATGGTGGTATCATTATCATTGGCGTCGAAGAAAGTGATAACAAATGGAACCGCACTGGGATGACAGACGAACAACTAAACACATATGATCCAGATGATATGATTGACCACGTCAATAAGTACGCATCCCCATCCATGACCTTTGACGTTGTAAAGCACACTGATGATGAAGGATTGAAATATTTGGTCGTTCGAACTCATGAATTCGAGGAAAAGTCTTTCGTTTGCAAAAGGAACTGTGCTGATGAACTCAGACAGGGAGCTTTTTATATTCGTCCTCTTGGAAAAGCAGAGAGCAGAGAAGTACAAACTGCAGATGAGATGCATGATTTATTAGAACTCGTAGTTGAAAAGAGAACAAGGAACTTTCTATCTCAAATGCAGCGTGTTGGAATAGATTTAGGTAGTTTGCCTTTAGTAAAGAGCGATGCGGATAAGTTTGATGATGAATTGGAGGGGCTATAATGCCTACCGATATAGAAAGCCTACCCGAGAAAATAAAAAAGAGCCCGCATTGGCGCGTCAATTTCCGCCCGACCAGTCATAAAACGCGATTCGAGAATCCTAGCGATGCATTTAACTTACTTCAGCAAAGCCAAGTTCGTTTGCGTGGTTGGCCTTATCCATTCGTAAGCGATGACAGTCGTGAAAAGGTACGAGCCAAGGAGTATATAGCTTCGGGCTCAGATTTTGGAGGCCACGTGGAATACTGGCGTATGTACTACAGCGGACAGTTTATAAACCTATTTACAGTGCGCGAGAAGGTTGACCAGAGTTGGGATGAAAAGCTTAGAAAGGAAGCAAATCAGCTGATGCTCAGACCAGCAGATCTGAACGTAGCAGATATACCTGGATTTATAAACATCATAAACTTGCTCTATCATTTCACAGAAATCTTTGAATTTGTATCGAGACTTTGTAGCAAAAAGTTATATGACATGAACTTGGAAATTATAGTGGAGCTTCACAAAGCCAAAGGATTCGCATTGATTGCAGAATTTCCCAAGTTTTGGAGTAGTCACTACCCAGCTACTACCGATCCAATAACAAAATCAACAATCTTCGAATCGGAACAACTCCTCACAAGAAGCGCTAAATTTGCATTAGATTGGGCTATTTATTTTTTCGATCAATTTGGTTGGGATAATCCACCTGTGGAAGTGCTAAGAGGAGACCAACAGAAATTCTTATCAGGTAGGATTTGAAAAAATTAATACAAAGGATACCGATGAAGCCACAGTTTTTGGGTAAGTTTATTGTTCTTAATGGGCCGGACGACTGAAAGAGGGCGTCGTTGAAATTTTTTGGAAAAACTTCGTGTTTCTATTGCACCATTTAGACTTGTCTATGATAATATGTTTATGCCCGAGTGGGTGAACGTCGGCTCCATGCCGTGTGTTCGAGCGGCCTGTCCACTTGAACCTAGCCTGCTACGGGTTTTTGTTTTTTTGAGTACCAACGGTTTTCGGCCATCTAATGTTGAACAATCAGAAAGATTAGGAACTTGGAGAGCAAATTACAAGGCAAATTTATTGTTCTTGATGGGCCGGACGGCTGCGGAAAGAGTACGCAAACAAAACTCTTAGCCGAATGGCTGCAGGAACAGGGCGTTGCAGTCGAGAGCTTTCGCGACCCCGGCGATACCGCTATCGGTGAAAAAATAAGGCAAATCCTGCTCAATCCTGAATATCTTGCAATGAGTACGCCGGCAGAAGTATTGCTCTATATGGCGGCAAGAGCGCAGCTCTGGGCGGAAAAGATAGCACCGGCGTTGGAAGAAAATAAATGTGTCGTCCTCGATAGATGGCTTTCGAGCACCTGCGCCTATCAGGGCTTTGCCGGCGGCTTTGAGATGGATAAAGTTGAAAAAATCGCGGCGGATTCCCTCGAAAGACCCTGGCCGGACTTGACTATCATTCTCGACGTCGATTTGGAAACCGCTTCGCAACGATTGAACCGTGAGCTTGACAGGATGGAGGCCAAAGGTGACAGCTACCACCAAAAGGTCCGCGAGGGATTTTTACAATTGGCTAAACAGCAGGAAAACTTTCTGGTAGTCGATGCCACCGGCGATGTCAAAACAGTACACAAAAAGATAGTGCAGCTTATCTCAGAGGTGAGTTTTACATAGATGTCATTCAAAGAAATTTTCTGTCAGGACAAAGTAGTCGACATTTTGCAAAGGGCCTTTGCCTCGGGCAAATGGGCTCACGCATATATATTTGCCGGCCTTGAAGGCATCGGTAAATTCAAGACCGCCAGCGAGTGGGCCAAGCTGCTGCTGTGCAAAAAACCCGTTATAGAAAATGATTTTGCCGATAGTTGCGGCTCATGCCAATCCTGCCGGCTCTTCGAAGCCGGCTCGCACCCGGACTTCAATTCCGTCTATAAGGAATTGCGGGAATTCACTAAAGACGGTAAAGGCAAACCGCCACCTGTCGATTTGCCGATAGATGTTATTCGAGAGTTTCTAATCGCAAAGGTCTCGACCAGGCCGACTCTTTCGCAAAGAAAGGTCTTTGTCGTTAGCGAAGCCGAAAAGCTAAACGCCTCCTCGCAGAACTGTTTGTTAAAAGTCCTGGAGGAACCGCCCGAATACTGCTGCATTATCCTGCTGTGCACCCGTTTGGAAAGACTTTTGCCTACCACCAAATCAAGGTGTCAGACAATCCGGTTCGGCCCTATAGACGAAAACAGGATAGTCGAAAAATTGAGTCAGATGGGCATCGAAGAAAAGCAGGCCCAATACTTCGCACGTCTGGCTCAAGGCAGTCTGGGTGCGGCTTGCTGGTGGGCAAAACTTGAACTGGCCGATGCCGACCTTTATGAAACCAAGGGAAAGCTGGTAAGCTCTTTGGTCAGCTACGAATTTGCAGATGCCCTGGACCTGGCTCAACAGATTCTGGAGGAAAGTAAAAAAATTGCGGCTGTCTGGGCCGATCTTGACAAGGCCACCAGTAAAACCGATATCAACCGGAGAGCCGCAAAGAGTCTTGTCCAAATAATCATATCAGCCCTGCACGATGCGATGACGCTAAATGTCACGCCGACGAAAGAGGCCATCAATTTCGACCAGAAAGAGCAGATAGAAAAATTGGCTGGTCGTTTCGACACCGAGCAGTCAGCGGAAAAAATCTCCGACTGCTATAAGATACTGCGTTGGATCGAGTCCGGCGTCAATGAAAAGCTTATTTTCGAACAGCTATTGTTAAATCTCGCCGACTCTGATACAATGAGGGTTTAGCGGTAATACAGCTTAACATTAGTATCAATCTGGGTAACTTGAATGCCAAAAACATCAGAAACAAAGCGCTGGCAGGCAAAAGGTAAAAAAAATATGTTGGTCCGCTACGGCCGGATGAATACGCTTGGCTTTTTTGAGCACCACGAAACCAAAATATCCAAAGTGACCACCCGCGTCGTGATAAAAACCAACAAAGGCCTTGAATTGGGCCACCTCGTAGGCCGGTTCACCTCCTATAAGGGCGGGCAACTAAAATTGCACGAGGACCGAATAAAGGAATATTTTGATGACAGCGATATCGATTTCTCCCCCGGCCATGACGGCAAATTCGTCCGTTACGCAACCGCCGCCGATGTAAGCGAAGAGCGGCACCTAAAGAAAATCACAAGAGAAGAGATAGAATGTTGCAGGCGTTTCATCAAAGAATTAGACCTGCCGATGAAAATAGTCGATGCAGAACACATATTTGGCGGCGAACGTATCGTCTTCTACTTTATGTCTGATGGCCGAGTGGATTTTCGAGAGCTGGTAAAAAAGGTCGCACATGAATACCAGACAAGGATCGAAATGCACCAAATCGGCTCACGTGATGAAGCCAAACTGCTTGGTGATGCTGAAAGCTGCGGACAACAATGCTGCTGCCAAAGATTTCTTAAACTTTTGAAGCCGGTCAATATGCGAATGGCCAAAATGCAAAAGGCAACCCTCGACCCAGCCAAAATCTCCGGCTATTGCGGCAGATTAAAGTGCTGCCTGCGATATGAAGACAAAACTTACACCGCACTTAAAAAGCGGCTGCCAAAAAAGAATACCAGGGTAAAAACCAAACACGGCCAAGGCAAAGTGGTAGACACTCAAATATTGACGCAACTTGTTATTGTCGAATACGAAAGTGGAGAAAAAGCTGCTGTCGGCGTCGATGAGCTTGAGATAATTGGCTCTTCTGAGACCACAAAGAAGAGTGAGTAGTCAGATGGCCGGTGGTAAGTAGTTAATCAACCGATTAACCAATTAACTCAACTTGACTGGGTTTGGCATAAGTATAGTGTTGGCAAGAACATATATAGTTTGTCATTCTGAACGGAACGAAGTGGAGTGAAGAATCTGGGCCACGATAAACCGAGATTATTTGTTGCTAAGGCCAGATGCTTCGCGGAGTTTATCCTTGAGCACAGCGAAGGGCTCAGCATGACAGTTTAAAAAGTCAGTCAAGTTGAGAATTAACCAATTAACTAATTAACTAGCCACTGCTCGCCAAGGAAGAAATATGCCTCGCAAAATCGTTGTAACATCAGCTTTGCCTTATGCAAACGGCCCGATACATATAGGGCATTTAGTAGAATATCTCCAGACCGATATCTGGGTGCGCTTCCAGAAGATGTGCGGCAACCAGTGCTTCTACTTTTGCGCCGATGACACCCACGGCACCCCCGTAATGATAAGCGCCCGCGCCGCCGGCATAAGCCCTGAGGCGCTAATCGAGCAAATGCATAAAGAGCACAAAGTGGATTTTGACGGCTTTTACGTCGAATTCGACAATTATTACTCGACCCACTCACCCGAAAACAAGTATTTCAGCGAACTTATCTTCACTCGCTTAAACGAGGCCGGCTCAATCGTCACACGAGACGTCGAGCAGACCTACTGCGAAAATTGTAAAATGTCCCTGCCCGATAGATACGTCCGCGGCACGTGCCCACGGTGCAAAGCCGAGAACCAATACGGCGACTCGTGTGAGGTTTGCAGCGCAACTTACCGGTCTACCGATTTGATCAATCCCTATTGCGCAACCTGCCGAGCAAAACCAACTCTACAAATATCCAAGCACTATTTTTTCAAACTCGCTGATTACGAACAACGACTCAAGGACCTTATCGCCGGAGGATATACACAAAAATCAGTAGCAAACAAGCTCGATGAATGGTTCAAGATTGGCTTGAAGGACTGGGACATATCCCGCGACGGGCCATATTTCGGGTTCAAAATACCGGGAGAAGAAAACAGATTCTTCTATGTTTGGCTGGATGCACCCATCGGATATATGGCCTCAGCCAAGAACTACTGTGACAGGAACGGCTTGGATTTCGATAACCTCTGGAACAGCACCGAATACGAGCTCTATCACTTCATCGGCAAAGACATTATGTATTTTCACGCGCTGTTTTTCCCGGCAATGCTGATAGGGTCGGGATTTCGCCCCGCCGACAGACTCTTCGTCCACGGCTTTCTGACCGTAAACGGCGAAAAAATGAGCAAATCCCGCGGAACATTCATCAAGGCAAGCACCTACATAAAACACCTTGGCCCCGAATACCTGCGCTACTACTACGCAAGCAAGCTGACCGATGGTATCGAAGATATAGACCTGAGAATTGAGGATTTCATAAACAAAATCAATTCCGATTTGGTCGGCAAATTTGCGAACCTTGCCTCTCGCTCCGGGCCGATGCTGACAAGGAAACTTGATTCGCAACTCGGTCAACTGGATGAACAAGGCAAAGGATTAATTAATAAGCTCACCGCCGCAAAAGACCGGATTATAGAGGACTATGAAAACCTTAACTATGCCGCTGTCGTTCGCACAATTACCGCCCTGGCCGACGAGGCAAACCGATACGTCGAACAGAATCAGCCGTGGGCAACTATAAAAACGGATTTGGAAAAAACGCGAGGGACCTTAACCGCCGTGATAAATGCCGTCCGCATACTGACGATTTATCTAAAACCCGTTCTGCCCAAATACGCTGAAAAGGTGGAAAGATTTCTTAATGTAGAAGCGCTACATTTTGCGGATGTTGAAACAGTGCTCGATAATCATAAGATAAATGATTTTGAACGATTGGTTGAAAGAATTGATGAAGAACAGGTGAATGCGATGATAGAAGAAAGTAAGGAGGGCCCAATGCCCAAAGCAGCCGAATCGGTTAAAACAGAAACGGTGGCCGCCGAGCCGTTCAAGCCCGAGTGCACGATCGAGGATTTTGAAAGAATTGACTTGCGGACCGCCAAAGTAATAAAGGCCGAACCGGTCGAAGGTGCCGATAAGCTGCTGCGACTGGATTTGGACGTAGGCGGGCCGGAAAAAACTGTTCTTGCCGCCATAGCCACGGCCTACAAACCTGAGGAGCTGACCGGTAAAATCGTAATCTATCTGGCCAATCTAAAACCCAGAAAGATGAGGTTTGGCCTGTCCGAAGGTATGATTCTGGCAGCCGGCACCGGCGGAAAGGATATCTATATGCTCTCAGCCGACACCGGAGCAAAACCCGGACAGAAAGTGCTTTGATTTAGTAAGTGGTTACGAGTTCATAGTTCACAGTCAACGAACAACGAACTATGAACAACGAACTAAAATGAAGAAGAACTTCGAACAAATTGCCAAAAAAGATGGCCGATTCAGCCCCCCGGCGATTAAATTCGTCTATGAGGGACTCGGCTACACCGCAAAAAAGATTGCTGCCGAGCCCAGCCACGTCAGTGGCCAAACGCTCTGCGAGGGACTAAGGAAATTGGCTATTGAAAAATGGGGCAGATTGGGGATGCTGGTCCTGAATACCTGGGGTGTCGAAACCACTCGCGATTTCGGCGAAATCGTTTTTCTGATGATAAGCAACAAATGGATGAGCGCTGCGGCCACCGATTCAATAGACGATTTCAACGATGTTTACGATTTCAAAACCGTCTTGAAGGACCAATTCGAATTTTAGATTGCCAACCCTGACTTTCCCCGTTATTGCAAACGGTCTGGTTAGAGATTATTTCAGCTCAAGCAGATATGCCTGGTCGCACCTGCTCGATAGATGTTCCAGCTCGTATTCTACGAAGCCGTAGCTTTTATATAAACTGATTGCTTCTTTTAGGACTGAAGCGGTCTCCAGAATTATCCTCTTAAATCCCAGTTGCCTTGCTTCCGACAGGGCGCTGTCCAGCAGAAATTTACCCAACCCTTTACCTCTATATGCACTATGTAAATACATCTTACGAAGTTCACATGTTTGGCTATCAATCGGATAAAGCCCGTAAGCCCCTACTATTGAGCCGTCCTTTTCTTCGAGCACATAGAACGTCCCGCCTCGTTCAAAATAAGAATGCTCAATATCTCTGATGTCGGCGTCCGTGCACACCGGGTCCGGCTTGAGGTTATATTCTTTTAGAACGCTATAGACAAAATTCGCTATTTTCTCGCAGTCTTTATTGTTTGCAGGCCTCAACCTCGGCCACGGATTTTCTTTCATACTTTCCCTATTTCTTGCAACAGACCTTACCTGCCCGCAGAGTCGCCAACGAATTGAACCTCAACTGCAGCGATATTTTAAGCACTGGAAGCATGGTGACTGGGTTGTTAGCTCACTGCAACCCCAAAGTGGCAATCAGCCCATTCAGTATCAGCGACAGTACAACAGAAGCGATGACCAATGGTACCAGTGCTCCGAGAGCCGCGCCCACCTTCCGGCAATAGCTCCAATGGCGGTGCCGGGCGATTAGAATCCAGGCCAGAGGCGCCAGGAACATGAGCACAAACCAACCCACGTAATTGAGCAGGGGAATACCGTAATAGACCGTGCCTTGTACAAACCATACCCAGTAGCCGGCCGCGACAGCAACAGGGTCTATGAAGAGATCCAGCACTACGGCGATGAGACCTGTCATCAGAGGCACCTGCCACCACAGCCGCCGCTGGGTGAGCATGTCGTGGCCCGTTCGGGCCAGGATGCCCTCGGTCAGGAACAGACAGCTCCCACACATACCTATCCAGCCGAAAAAAATAAAAGTGAAAACCCAGAGTTGAGACTGACCGGGATACTCGTAGTTCTTGACAACAAAAGAGGAGATAAAATCCATAATCGCCGTAAAGCCGCCGGAAACAATAATAAAGGCCAATGTGTCCGGCCCGCCGAAACGCCACCAGATAAAACCAAGCACCGGCAAGGCAAAAAGAATACCGATAATAAGCATTACGGTGAAATTGGGGGGCATTCAGATTCCTTTCGGGTGCGCAACAGATAGAGACCCAATGCCGGCAGCGGCAAGACCGCCAGCCAGAGCAGAACCCACGCTCCTGCTATGAAGCCTGTGATAATCCAGAGGACAAAGTTTACCGAATAGAAGCAGAATGGCAACCACCGGCCAAGAGCGGTTTCTCTCTTACTGATATGATTTTCATGCGTCGTCATATCTTCATTCTATGTTTGGTGCTCTTTATAATCTTGGCTAAATAGGCCTGATTACAAGCGTAACTTTCCCACTTTTCAGCGTTTATTTAAAACAAAATCCCCCAAAGCGGGGGATTTTGCTCTTACTCTTGTTCAATTTTGTCAGCCCAAACAATTATTCGCCGTATAGTTCCTGAATGTTTGTAATTGCGTAGTCTCCAATTTTCGGGTTGGAACCAATCTCGACGCTTGGCTTACCTTTACGGCAGGAGGTCGTCGTCGAAGTCATCACCAATCGTTGGCTTATCGTATGAGCAATTAGCCTTGGCGTAGTCAAAGGCCTCTTCAACCGTTACCTGCTCAGGCTCTTCTAATATTTCATCGGCGTCATAATCATGTACATTCGCATAGCCCTGGAGCGTACCCCAATCCACAAAGTAATAACTGAACTCGCCGTTTTCCCAAGCGTCGCTTTCATAAGCGTAACCCCTCTCAGTAGTTGCCATGGCGATAACCCTTCCGGATTCACCAAGGTCCCTTTCCATACCACCAGCCAAGCAGGTATCGAAGATAAAGATTATCCTGGAGGTGGCAAATTCAGAGAACGCGCCTTGCAGCTCGCCGTCCCAAATGGGAACGAGTTCCACACCATTGTGCACGACGATAGCTTCATCGAGCCGTTCTTTATCTCCGTCCTCGGCAATACCGTTCGCACCATGCCCGCTGAAGAAGAAGACCACTTCGCCAGCATCCATCGGTATGTTATCAATAGCAGTCAGGATTGCGTAGCGGGTGGCATCATCATCCATGAGTAGGGTGACATTGCTAAAGCCGTAAACATCGGTAAGGGCCTCAGCCATCTCAATCGCATCGTCGTCAGAATAGTTAAGGTCATTGTCCTCGCCTGGGTAGTTCGAGATGCCAACAACAATGGCATACTGACTGCCGGAAACAGGTTCGCCTAGGATACCAGTCGCTGCTGCTCTCTTCTTTCCTTTTCCTGGCTTTGTCTGACCAGGTGGCACGATCGGTGGGCCTGGCCTGCTTACGGTTATCTTCTTTACCAGCTCGACATCGGTTGCAGGTACCGGTCTTTGCTTATCCGGTTTTCTCCCTTGTCCGGGATTATCTGGTTTTGCCCCAACCAGCCCTACTGATACAACTGAAATTACAAGGAAGCTGACCAAAATCCCTATCAAAATTTTAGTTTTCATAACGTTTCTCCTTTCGCTCCATAAAGATTATTATATTTTGCTATAATTAAACGAAACAATTCAGCAAGTCATTCTGTGTTTTATTTTTACACCGCATCCTCCACAATAAATAAACGTTATATTTCCAGCTTTGCTTCTATACTACTGCTGCTCCAGCGCACGAAACGCCCCCGTTTCTTCAATAATTACAGGATGGCCTTCGACCATTGGCGGTATCTTGTCACGTAGCTGCTGTGGTTTTGAGGATGTAAAAATCTTGATACAACGCTTACCCTCGTAAAGCCCGATTGCAGTGCCCTCGACCCCGGGAATGGCCATCCATTCATCCGTTCTGTCTTTAAGGACTTGTTCAATAGTCTTGTCGGGCATATACTGTCCTTTCTCAAGGCCGCCCGGACCGGTATAAGAACAGCCGGTAACACTACCGGCTGCGCTCATAACACAAATGTTCAGCAGAACAATTGCAATTCGCCTGCACATTGATAGTTTTCTGTTCTCTCGGCCCTTAAGGGAAGCAAGCTGCTACGCCCGCTTTCCGTAGATTACGCCTGCCTTGTTACTTAGTAAAACTGTTCTCTGGAGTTATGCCATCCCAGGTTAATCCTTCGGCCGTAACATCAGTGACTATCGTCGTGTACGTGCCGGATGGTGCGTTCGCTACTTTAAACGTTGCCGTGCCATCTGTCCCCGTTGTGCTACTGCCTGTCCATGACTGACCAGTCGTAGTGTTATCAAGCTTGGTCGATACAGATGCGCCCGCTACAGGGTTGCCGAGGTCATCCACGAGAGCAACTTTAATGAGGAGGTGCTTTGTACCACCTTTTCCGCCTGTGGTATCGTAAGTAATAGAATCAACGCTCACAGTGGTTGGCTCTGTCGGCGGGGTGCCCACGGTGATACTGATTGAGTCGCTTGCACTCTTGCCGCCGGAGTCGGTCACCGAGGCGGTGATCGTATGCGTCCCGTCGCTCAGGATAGCGGAGATGCTGCCTCCAGTGCCAATGTTGCCATCGATGTTAGATGTCCAGACCAGACTTGCGGTGAGGTCACCGTCCTCGGTGTCGCTGGCCGTTCCCGCAAAGTCGATAGTGGTCCCAGAGTCAAACGTAGAACCATCCGCAGGGCTTGTAATAAAAACAGTAGGAGGTTCATTAGGTGGGGGCGACGGAGTGTCGTCACTGTCGATGGTTACTTTAAACCGATCGAGCACCAGGTCAATCCGATTGGCGACTGTCATAGTCGAGCTGCCGGCAAACAACAAGCCGACGGGATTACAAGACTCATTGTTGGTCACAATGAGTGACCCAGAGTCGCCTCCCGCGCTAAAATCACCTGGTTCGATTATGATCTGTTTCACAAATTTCGCCGTCTTGCCAGGGCCGTAACCGACATTGACGGTGGCATTGACACCAGTAACTTCCCCTGTGGTCAGCCCAGTTGTTCGCCCGAATTTTTGCACCTGCTGACCAAGGAAGGCTCCGACGTCAGTCGAGTTGGGTGTTCCATAACCGCCAGGTGTGGCATTACCGAGATTAGCCGTCGAACTGAGGGCAATCGCTGCATCGATTGTGTTCTCTGGGACCCTCCATCCCTTAGCGAACTGGATCTCCTCAAAGTCATAGAGCGTGCCAATAGCATCACCCGGATCTACGCCGCCATCAACCGTACCTGGCTGCAAGACATTGTCGCCGATGGAAGCTTTGTTTTGATTAGCATACACGTGGTTGTTGCTGAGGGCGTACACATTACCTTCCCCATCTTTCACCCTGCACCCAATTGTCCCGGCAGTAATATCCGGGTGGCCGGTCGAAACTCCGATTGGCACCGGTCGAGGGAACCTGGCCGTAGGATCGACGAGAGCGTAAATTTTGCCAGTAACTACCACCTGGACAGGGACGTCTTCGAGCTCTTGAGGAATACCGCGAACTCCCGGCCCGGCTGTGAAGACCTTGACTGCCAATTGGTCGTTCTGATTGTACCCAATGGCCGTGCCCTCGACACCATCCATTGCCATAAGCCGGTTGGTGTTTCTTTCCTGGACATATTTGACGTGTTCAAAGGCCTCTTCGCTGCGTCCCTGGGCCAGCAAGATGCCCGAAAGAGCCAGAAGTGCGAAGATGGCGACAACTACTAATAGTACCTTACAAAAAATTCGTCTTGTCATAATTTAGCTCCTTACTATTTCGAGTCTTTCAGTTTAGTTCAATTTGATTACATCACAAATTCAAAATTTAAGCATAATTATATTATCGGAATTCTGCTCTAAATTTGATAAGTCATCGTGTATTTTGTTTTCACACCATATCCTCCCCGACAGAAACCATACACTCCCCGCTACAAATTTTGCCTAATTTACCAGATTAAACCCCAAAAGTCAATCAATTTATCGGAAATATTGTCGTAATTTCATCAATTTTTGAGGGATATTTAGCTAATTTCTTTAACAGTAAGGCTTTTCGGCTAATCCGGCACCCCAATCAGCTCAGGAATTTCAAAATGATGTCTTTGTAATACTCCACCGCCTTTTCGACGTCGCTGCTCTCAATATATTCGTCCGGCTTATGACAAAGCTCCGGCTTGCCCGGCCCAAAAATCACCACCGGTGCGCCTAACGAAGCAAAATAAGGGCCGTCCGTTGTAAAACCCACAGCTTTGGTTTCACTGGTCCCTAAGCAGGAGCAAAAGTCTTTGACAAAATCACAGCCGCAATCAGTCTCTAACGCCTGTACCTCTCGCAGCATAGAAACCTCTGCGTCGAATTGGGGGTTCTCGGCTCTTAACTTCGCAAAGATTTTTTCTAAATCGGTAATAACATCCTGATGATTCTGCTCCGGCAAAGTGCGAATATCTACCCCGATACTGCACTTATCCGGCACAACGTTGAGCGCTTCACCGCCGGTAATGGTATTGATACTCATAGAGCACCGGCCTAACAGCTTATGAGGCTCGGCGGGGATTTCGTAATTTTCCAGCTCATCCAAAACCGACCGCATTGAAGTTATCGCATTTACGCCCAGGTGCGGCGTCGAGCTGTGAGCGGCCTTGCCTCTGGTTGTAACTTCGAGCCACAGCATTCCGCGATGGGCGGTTACAATCTCAAAATCCGTCGGCTCAGGGATAACCACGCCGACAAATTCAGGCAGCCAGCCGCTCTCGCTAATAAATCTTTTGGCCCCGCAGCTATCGGTCTCTTCACCCGCAGCAGCACACAATATAATATCGCCCTGCAGCTTTGTGCCGGAATCGACAATCCGGCGGACAGCGGTAACGATTGCAGCGATGCCGCCCTTCATATCCGCTGAACCCCTGCCGTAGATTTTGCCGTCGCTTTCAACACCTCCGAAAGCAGGTTTTTCCCAGGCCGCTTCGCCGGGGCCGACAACATCGAGATGACAGGCAAACAGCAGCGCAGCCTTGTGCCCGGCGGACTTTACCTGTGCGATAATATTTGCCCTGGTCCGGTCCCAGCTGTCTATTCGGGAATCTATGCCTGAGCGGCCAAGCTCGGCTGAAATTACCTCTGCTGCGGCCAATTCGCCCTTGTCGGGCGTAGATTCAGCCTGAACGAGTTTTTTCAACAACTCTTTCACGGTAAGGCAATTATACAAGCAAGCGCCCCAAAAGAAAAAACAGAAAAATTTTTGTTGCAGATTAGGAAATCGATGAATATACTACAAGGTTTGAAAAATTTAGAGTCGGCGCGAAGGAGCATAAATGGGACCTGTATTGAATGGGTTGATACAACTTCAAAGTGTTGAAAATCGCCTGCGAGCTGGAAAAGCAAAACTTACAAGATGTAGAAGAAACGTAGTTATTCAGGAAAATCAGATCAGAAGCCTTCAAAACGCCCTCGAAGCCAAAAAGGAAGAGGTTCAGCTAACCAAGGTCCAATCCGACCGCCTGGAATTGGAGCTCAAGAGCAGAGATGAAACGATAGCCAGGTTAAGAGCATCACTCAACAGCGCAAAAACAAACAAAGAATATGCCGCAGTCCTCACTCAGCTCAATACAACCAAAGCCGACAATTCCAAAATCGAGACCCAAATTCTGGAATTGTTAAGAGATATTGAGGCCGACGAAGCAGAGTGCAAAGATATCCAGAAACAAATAGACGAGCAAAAACAACAGCTCGAGCGCAACCGACCCGAAGCCGGGGCACTCGCAGATAAATACCAGGCCGAAATCAATGAAATCCAGGTTGAATGGAACCAGGTTGCACAGACCATACCGGAGAAACCGTTGGAGGTATTCAAACGCGTCACCGAAACGTACGATGGTCAGGCTGTCACAGTAATTGATCAGCAGGACGACAAAAAGGGGACCTTTAGCTGTGGCGGCTGCTTTATGGGTATCACCGCTGAGTCCGTTAATTTGCTTATGACTAAGGATGATATAATCCGCTGTCCCAACTGCACAAGGATACTTGTGCTCGGCAATCAAGGATAAATCCTAAATTCTAATCTCTAAAATCTAAACAATCTCTAATCTCAAAATCCTAATGTTCAAAACGCCGTTGTTTGGGATTTGGAATATTGGGTCATTAGAGTTTGTTTAGGATTTAGTATTTAGGGTTTAGAATTTAACTATGCCGGCAGGAAATTGAGGAGCTGATACCTTGCCTGATAAAATAATCGCTCACATAGACGGCGCCAGCAGAGGCAACCCGGGCCCAGCCGCTGCCGGTTTTATTCTAACAGACCCTGTCGGAAGTCAATCACAGGCCAAAGCCTTTTTTATAGGCCGGGCTACGAACAACGTAGCCGAATATACCGCTCTCGTCAAAGCCCTCGAAGCCGCAAAACGTATTGGTGCTGAACAGCTGACGGTTTTCAGTGACAGCGAGCTGCTTGTCAGACAGATTAATGGCCGGTACAAGGTAAAAAGCGAGCAAATCAGGCCCCTTTTCCGGCAAGCGGTCGATCTGCTCGGTGAATTCGAAAACTGGAAGGTCCGGCACATCACAAGGGAGAAAAATAAAGAAGCCGATGAGCTCGTAAACCAGGCCTTAAATCTCGAACGGGACGTCGAAAACGAACGGCAGCTCGCCACGCGAAACGAAAAGCCGATTCGACTCGGCGTTCTAATCAGCGGCGGCGGCACAACATTGATGAACATTCTCGAATATATAAATGAGGGTCGGTTAAATGCCGAAATCGCTGTCGTAATAAGTTCACGCTCCACGGTCGCCGGCGTCGAAAAGGCGAAAAACGCGGGCCTGGACGTAAAAATAATCCGCAAAAAAGACCACGGCGACATCGATGAATTCAGCAAACGCATCGAAGAAGAGCTCGTTGCTGCAAACGTTGACCTCGTCGTCCAGTGCGGCTGGCTCTGCCTCTGGAAAATACCCGCCAGATACGAAAACCGCGTGATGAATATACACCCCGCTTTGCTGCCGAGCTTCGGCGGAAAAGGTATGTGGGGCCATCACGTCCACGAGGCGGTATTAAAAGCAGGATGCAAAGTAAGCGGCTGCACAGTGCATCTTTGTACAAACCAGTATGATAAAGGGCCAATAATTGTCCAGCGAGCCTGCGAGGTCAAAGACACAGACAGCCCTGAAACCCTTGCCGCCAGAGTATTTGAGCAGGAATGTACCGCATATCCGCAGGCCATAAAACTGTTCGCCGAGAACAAACTGCCTGTTCAAAACGACAAAGTAAAAATAAAACCGTAATCCCACCTCGGCCCACAAACACCAAGCCACGAGACATGAACCCCGTTAGAGGGACCCCGCCGGGCGGGAACCCACACTCAATGAAAAACGGGGTAATACAAAAAGGGCGGAACGATACAAGCGATGGATACATGGTGCTACGGCTTGATGAACGTGTAGAGTGGATGGGCAAGCAGAAGTTTGAGAAGCTATTAGCTCAGCAGCAAAGCGAATTCGAAATTGAGCTGCTGCGCAAATAAAAGCGTCATGCCGGACCGATAAGCCCGCTCTTGGCAGGCGGATACGAAGTACGAGGTCAGCTACTCTGATTTTGCGGTCTCGACCTGTCGGGATTTGCGCCGCTTCGGCTCGGCTAGCACAAAACCCTCAAATTTCAAATGTTCTTCGTCCTGCACGCCAACCTTTATAAGGTTTTTGTCTTTGAATTTGCCTGCCAGAACATATTCCGAAAGAGGGTCTTCTATATAGTGCTCGATCGCTCTTCGCAGGGGCCTTGCTCCAAACTCAGGATTGTAACCTTTATCGATGAGAAATTCCTTGGCCTGCTCGGTCAGTTCCAGTTTCAAGCCGTGTTCGGTCAGCCGCTTGAATACTTTGGCAAGTTCGTAATCAACTATAGTTTGCAAATCTTTTCTTGTTAATGCCTTGAAGACTATCGTGTCATCAACCCGGTTTAAGAACTCCGGCCTAAAATGATGCTCCACTTCTTTCTGAAGGACTTCTTTCATCTTCTCATAGTCCGACCCAGCGGACCTTTTGCTGAAGCCAAAGCCGGATTGATTCTTGATTAACTCGGCACCGATGTTGCTGGTCATAATAAGAATGACGTTCTTAAAGTCGATCCTTCGTCCGAAGCTGTCGGTGAGCCTGCCCTCGTCCATAATTTGCAGCAGCATATTGTAAACGTCCGGATGGGCCTTTTCTATTTCATCCAGGAGCAGCACAGCGTAGGGCCGCCGTCGAATTCTTTCGGTCAATTGTCCCCCTTCTTCATAGCCCACATACCCCGGCGGAGCGCCCACCAACCGACTGACATTGTGTTTCTCCATAAATTCGCTCATATCCAACCGGATAAGAGAATTCTTATCGCTGAACAGAAACTCGGCCAGAGCTTGTGCAAGCAGTGTCTTGCCCACGCCGCTCGGCCCCAGCAATATAAAGCAGCCCATCGGACGATTCGGGTCTTTCATACCGCTTCTGCTGCGTCTTACCGCTTTGGCCACGGCATTGATTGCCTCATCCTGCGAAACAACCGTTTTATGCAGCTCAGCTTCGAGCTCCAAAAGTCTCTGGGTTTCCTTTTTCTCCAGTTTCGTCAACGGCACACCTGTCATATTGCTGACTACCTCGGCAATAATCTCGATATTCACTACGCCGGTCGCCTCTTTGTTTTCCTCGTACCATTTTTTATGCAGTTGTGTCTTCTTATCCAGAAGCTGTTGGGCCTCGTCTCTCAATGTCGCCGCCCGCTCATAGTCAGTGTTTTTAACCGCTTCATCTTTTTCTCTTTGCAGTTTTTCTATTTTTTCTTCTACTTCCGTCAAATCCGGCGGAGGAGTCATATTCTTGAGTCGGACTCGCGCCCCTGCTTCATCGACCACATCTATTGCCTTGTCAGGCAGGCACCTGCCCGTGATGTATCTGGTCGAGAGCTCCACCGCCTGGAAAAGGGCCTCATCGGTAAATTTGACCCTGTGGTGCGCCTCGTAGCGGTCCTGAAGTCCTCTAAGTATATCCAGGGTCTCGTCCTTTGTGGGCGGCTCGACAATTATCGTCTGGAACCGCCTCTCAAGGGCACCGTCTTTCTCGATATGCTTTCTGAACTCGTCCAAAGTAGTAGCACCAATACATTGAACTTCTCCCCTGGCAAGGGCCGGCTTAAGCACATTCGATGCATCGATAGCGCCCTCGGCTCCGCCGGCTCCCACAAGCGTATGTAGCTCGTCAATGAACAAAACAACGTTCTTGGCCCT
>JAUXAL010000013.1 GCA_030619925.1 Phycisphaerae bacterium
CGAAGCTGTCCAGTGCCGGGGTCTTGCTTTTTGGCCTCCGACCTATCGTTGGACTCATCTTCATTCCAAGGGCGGCTGGTCCGTCATCCACTCCCGCTCCCAACAGATTCAACACCTCCTGACGCACATCCTCAAGCTTCAGGCCCAGATTCATAAGAACCTGAGCCGCTATCCCTTCACTCTCCCGTAACAGACCCAGCAGGATATGTTCGGTCCCTACATAATTGTGGTTGAGTGACCGGGCCTCTTCGATCGCGTACTCAATAACCTTCTTGGCTCGTGGCGTCTGTGGGAGTTTGCCCATCGTAACCATATCCGGGCCGCTCTTGACCAGCTTTTCTACTTCAAGCCGCAGCTTCTTTATATCCACATCCAGATTCTTCAGAACCGTAGCACCCACCCCGCTGCCTTCTTTAACCAGGCCCAGCAGGATATGTTCGGTCCCTATGTATTCGTGGTTAAATCGCTGCGCCTCCTGGTTAGCCAGCGCCATAACCTTGCGTGCACGGTCTGTAAAACGCTCAAACATCTTTCACCCCAAAATCATTTCCAGAAAGAATTAAAATTTCCTCGTCTCATTGGCGCTTAAGCGCTAAGGCAATACGAGCGACAAGTATCGAGCCACAAACTATATTATATCATGCTCAGCCCATCTGTCAAACAAACAAAACCTGCCGAATCCTGTTTTTTGGGGCTGGAAGTGCCTACTTTGTTATATGCCTCAAATTGAGACGATGTTCGTTTTTTTTTCGGACTAATGTCCTTCTCTTTTCTTCAGTCTAAAATTTTATCGACAAAAACAATCGCTGACTTTCCAGTTGCTTGCCTCGTTATAGAGTTTTTCTTTCGCCCTGTCAGAAATCAGAGTGTTCACCTCAGCCATATTGCTTCTAATGGGTCTCTTAACGGCGTCCGAATAAAAACCGCACCCTGGACGCTAAAAAGCCTCTTTGCCATCGATTTATTGACATTACTGGACTAAGTTGGTAGTATTTTGGGGGATTAACCCTTATTCTGTGTTTTTCAATAGTTAGTGAATGGCAGATAATGACTGTAAAGGAAGAAGGCCTATTTCCTGAACTGAATGCAGCTCGTTACGGCGAAAACCGCCCACATCGGCCACAATGGATGACAAAATTCAAAGACTAAACACTACTGAAAAACGAGTCAATCCCTTCCCAAATAATCAATTATCAATAATCTGAAATAATCAAACGAAACGCCCTCTATTTCTCTGAAATTTCCTCTTCAGTGACGCGCTCAGCCTGCATTTTGTTGCGCCGTTCTTCTATTCGTTTGACCACATCCTTAGCTATCTCCATAACCTCAGCCGGCGCTTTCACATCCTCTCCGACAAATAGTCGCAGCCCCGCCACAAGCGGCTCTAATATCTTCGAACTGGGAGATTCGCACAAGATCTTCAGTGCTTCTTTCCCGACACCACTCACAGACAGCTCAATGAATAGATCAATCGCATCTTCGACCGTCTTTTCCACCAACTCCGCATCTTCCGCATATTTTCTTGCATGTTGTAGTGCCTCACGTCCCTTTCCTAACTTACACACAATCGAAGCAAGCGTACCGTGGCAATTTCCATTCTCCGGTTCTAATCTCACCGCCTCTCTTGCCCATTCTTCAGCTTCCGGTAGCAAATCTGATGGTGCATACTTATAAAACGCCCAGGCAATGTTATTTAGGAGTGTGGCATTCTCTTGCTCTTGCGCAAGTTTCTCTTGCGCTAACTCGGCCGCCTCCCTCGGTCTACCCAGCTTTGTAAGCAGAAGGACTGTGAGTGCATTTAGGGCCCAGGCATGTCCCGGATCTATTTCGATGGCCTTACGGAACGCCCTTTCGGCTTCCTCCGGCCGTTCAAGTTTCTCGTGTAGAAGCTGACCGAGTTTCGCATGTCCCCAGGCCTCCTCCGGCTCTAACTCGATTACCTTGCGGTACGCCATCTCGGCCTCCTCATAGTGTTCAAGTTTCTCGTGTAGAAGCTGACCAAGCTTCGCATACCCCCAAGCGACCTCCGGCTCCAACTCAGTAGTCTTACCGTAAGCCTTTTCAGCTTCCTCGTATTTTCCAAGCTTATCGTATAGAAATTGACCAAAATGTGCCCAAGCCCTCGCATTTTTCTCGTCTATTTCAACAGTCTTTCGGAAAGCCTTCTCGGCCTCCTCGTAACGCTCCGGACACTCCCCTAGCAGTTCACCAAGATAGCTCCAGACTAAACTACAATCGGAGCCAAGTTCAATCGCTCTTCTGTATGCATCCTCAGCTTCCGCGTAGCTTTTCTCATGCTGGTGCAGGAACCGACCAAATTTCTCCCAAACCCAGTGATTGTCAGGCGATAATTCTACCGCCTTGTGATATGCCCGCTCCGCCTCCTCGTAGCGGCGAAGTTTCTCATGGAGGAGCAGGCCAAGCGCAGCCCAGACTCCGCCATCTTTCTCGTTTATCTCGATGACCCTCCGGTACGCATTCTCAGCCTCCTCATAGCGACCGAGCCGCTCTTGCAGCAGGTCACCAAGACACCTCCATCCTAAAGGACAATTAGGTTGTAGCTCCACGCCCTTACTGTAGGCCCTCTCAGCCTCCTCATACCGTCGAAGATGGATGTGAAGCAACTGACCAAATCGCACCCAAGTACAGTACCGATCCGGTCCCAGTTCAATGGCCTTGCGATAGGCCTCCTCAGCCTCTGTGTAGCACCCCAACTTTTTATGTAGAACATACCCAAGCCGTTCCCACCCTGCAGCGCTCCCGGGATCTACCTCAGTAACCCGTCGATAAACGCGTTCAGCTTGTTCAAATTCGCCTGAGTCTTCCAAAGCTCTGCCTTCCTTGAGAGCCTCACGAACATCAGCCTTGGCGCTCTCCACCCCCTGCAACCTTTCGCTTTCCACGAGACATTTTATCGCATGAGGAGCATCCGCCATCTCAAAGAAATGGTGCGGCACTGCTTCAATAAGCTGCTGCCGGAGTGAGTGACTTCCCATGCTCTCTAGAATTCCCTCATACGCCAGATAATGTTCCCTACGCAGCACGGGTTCGAGTTCGCACGCTTCTTGTGCAATTCGGCGGCTCAAACTCACCAATTCTTTCGGTCCGTAGAAAGACACCATAAACCTCACTAATGCCTTGACACGTCTCGATGGTGCCCCGCGCCGGCGCATCAGATAATAAATGTTGTACATACGCTCAGCGACCTGGTACGACTTTGTGCGTTTATGTCCGTTGGCCAAAACCACGGCTCCTCGTTCCATCAGCCGGCGCAGCAATGAGCTTGTTTTATTGACATTGAGCCGGGCCAAATTGGCAACTTCTCGTGCTGTCGCTGGCTTCCACAATTCTGCTAGACCTAAATAAACCTTACGCTCTATAGCAGGAAGATTATCTAAGTGGCTTTTGAAGTATTCGGTGTGCTCATCTACAAGCTGCATAAGGTCGTTCATAAGTTCTTTGAGCGACATTTGAACTGCGAAGGTCGAAACGATAGTGAGTAATCGCGGGTTCCCACCGGTTAAAATCTGAAGTGGCCGAACACGCTCGTGGTGTTGTTTCTTCCCGGTGACAGAAGTCCATAGTGTTCGACAATCCTCCTCACCAAGAGGTTCAAGTTCAAGCGTCCTAAATTGCTCAAACATCGCTTTTCCTGAATTCTTAATCTCCGGTTCCAACGCACCCCTTTTTTCCCACCGAAAATATTGCGTCGCTGTTGCCAGTAGCATAACTCTTGGCTCATTTAGCAACGTGTGCCTAAGTGCCCAACCATCGTTATCGCCTATTTGCTCACCGAGCAACATATTGAAGTTCTCCACGACAAGCAGGATGCGTTTGCCCTGATTATCGGCAAAGTCCATTAGTTGCCCAAGCGCGCGTTCCCGTAGTCGGCTTTCATCCTGTTCGCTGCTCAATTCTCTATATGTCTGCCTCCAGCGGCCCTCACCCGTCTTTTGTCCTAAGTGAAATAAAGCCTCAAGCCAGAATTCGCCGGGGGTTGTAACCTGGTAGCTCTCTTCCGAGAACACCAACGGATACCAACATTTACTCAAATCCTTATCTGTCCGAACCTCCTCAACTGCTCTCAAGACAAGCATTGTCTTGCCGGTACCCCGCGGCCCAATCACAAGAACATGTTGATTTGATTTTGTCACGTTCTCTCGAAGGACTTGTACTATTAGCTCAAGCTCTGCATGGCGAACCACGAAAGACCGCACGAGTTCTTCATTTGAAAGAAAGGCAGGATTGTATTTTACTATGCGCTTGCTCATAACTCAGACTCCTCTCTTCAGGACTGGCGTAAAGAAACGCCTATATCTGTTTCTCCACCATTCCCGCAGAAGTTTCGACACAAAAACATATCCTTTCTCTCCGCTCTTAAGATAACCATCGTGTTCCAAAACCCAAATTATCTCCTTTTGAATCTCGCCAACATCCCGCCCTTCAAGCGGATACTCTTTTTGAAAGGCTGCGATTGCCTCATCGCTAAGGAGCCCTGTAACAGCAGCCTCGGTTAGCATGTCAAGTGCCAATGCACACAACTCCTTCGGTAAAACTTTCTCCAATCGCTCTTCATAGTGTGTAAGTTCAACGTGTCCTCTAACGCCGAGCATACCACTCTTGTAAACCTCCGCAACGTCCTGCATCGAACAATGCATATCCCCTCTTTTTACACACCTGTCATAGACATTAGTGAAGAACATCTGCACGTGATGAGGAATACAACACCCCAACATCTTGACCATTTCTTCAGGTGCACCTTCATTGAACTCAATTCCATATTCGTTTCCCAGCGCCTTTATGCAATTGCTTGCGGTTTCCTCGTCCCATGGGTCAAGTTCGAACGGCACAAAGTTATTAACTGTTGCACTCAACCTGGCCTGATGTAGAATTGGCTCCAAACCTATGCTCCCTGAAATTACAATTCTTATCTTTCCTTGGTGCTTAATACTGTTTTTACGCAGCCATGACATAAACTCGTTTGTCTGTGCCTTTCCTTCTACAGTAATATCGTGATCCTCGTCTTTTAGTATGTTATTAACCATTAGCGCTACCTCGTCCAATAAAAGAACCACAGGTCTCTCAGCTCCAGCGAGAATATCGAAAAGTTGGTCACCTTTATCTGCCCAATTACCAAGAGTCAAACCCGAACGTAACGTCACACCTAACTCGCTTATTTGGACCGACTCCACCGAATCTGCCATTTTGGTCAAGACATTGCTGAAGACACCTTTCCCTTTCTCCCAAAGGCTTTTGTGCGGATGAATTTTAAGACTTAACTCCACTATGGCATCAGAGGCACTCTGACACTTCTGAAGGTCAACAAAAAGACATATATACCGATCAGCTAACAACTCAGCCACCTCGGCCATAAGGCTCGTCTTTCCCATCCGACGCTGCGCAACCAATAATACATGTGCCCCGTCATCGATTTTCTGGGCGAAAAGCTCTTTTTCTTTTTCCCTATCCCAAAACCATTCTCCAGTAACAACCTTTCCCTGACCCATCTTTAGTCTATTCATTTTTGAATCCCTCGCCTGATAATCACCAACATTTCTGTTGCCAACAAGTATGCCACCAACAATTCTGTTGTTATTATCGCCTGCCTAAACTATTTTGTCAACATATTTCCGCTATTTTTTATAAAAATATTGATATTTTTTCTGCCGACGAAATCCCCGCCGAAGCAAACGGCTATAAAATCCGCCAAAGAAACCCCAAAAGTCCTGAGCGCAGCCGAAAGGCCTCCACAATTTTGCATTTTACATTTTAATCTTTAATTTTCCCTCCGCCCCCACACTTACCAACCACTCCCCACCCGCCGCAACGTCCGATAATATCTTAGAAGGCACTAAAATCACCTATTCCTCCCAAACTAACAAAATGTTAATTTACAAAAAGTGCTGGTTTTTACTCATTTTTGTCTAAAAAGCGCGCGTTTTTATGAATTTTTGTTCATTTTTGCTTCATTTTTAGTCATTTTTTGACGTTTTTATCTTACCCATCTTGCCCATGCTCCGCAAGTTGACACGGAAACTTCCGTTTTTGGCCCAAAAACAAACATCCACCCGGAAATGAACCTGAAAAAACTGAAAAAAGCCCAATTTTCTTTAAAATTCCCCCACAGAGTTTCGGAAACTAAATGCCCATTTACCCGATATGTCTCAAGGCAGAATTTGCCCGGAATATCTTGATTTTTTGGTATGTGTTCTTGTTGCCTTCTGTATCTTAGTGCGTTTCGTCTTACTTGTTGTCTTCCTCAAGCAACTTTTTGAGATATTCGTTTTCGCGGCGTGTCGCTTCAAGATCGAAAACCTGGTACTTGATGCATACCCGCAGGTAATCCAGCGATTCCTGCAGACTATTGATACTTTTTTCAAGCTTTTTACGGTTTGCCCGTGCTTGTTCGGCAAGCTTGGCCAGCTTTCTCTGGTGGGGGTTGGCTGCCTGTCCGAATTCCTTGACCAGTTCGTTAAGTTTGTCTTCAAGGCTTGTCTCGTCCATCACATTGCTCTCCTCATCAAATGCACTTTCTTTTCAAATCCCCCACCCTATACATAGGGAGTCCCCCACGCCCAATGATTGTAAACAGAGCAAAACCCATACCGAAACCCCTAAAAACCGGCTTTTTGCCCAACTTCACCCCTTGCCCCTAAAAACAGCCGACCAGAGGAACTATGTGTGTTGCTCTTAAGTTTTGTTTCTACTTTCCGAAAGGCAACCCTTATATGGGTTAAAACTATGCGTTGTAAAAAATCAACATTCTGGCTTTGCCTGCATTTTCTCCCTGCGTGTAACGACTGTATTAAAAAATAGTTAGATTAATGTTGACTATTGTAAACATCACTGTTGATTTGTAGCGTCAATTGGGCTCAACCAGCCACTAAAATGCAGTCTATGACTTAAAATGGTGGGAATCCCCTGAAAATGGCGGAAAATGAGATTTTCCGTAAGCCATTCTCCAAAGATACCGAATAGGGCAACACTTAGCTCGGAAAATGCCTACCGGAGACAAGAAATCAAAAATCTGCCTGGTATCTTATGATGATTGAACAGTCATCGTTAGGCCTTTGGTAACAAGAAGTTACGGCGAACTGCGATGTGCAAATAATTTGCCTTATCTGCTTGTTCCGCAAAAGGGCGGATAGTTTATTCAACTAACCTAAAGCACCAAGAAAATTTTTAAAAAATCTAAAATTCTGCGTTGACTTTTGCAGTATACTGTTATATAGTATACTGAAAACAAGCTTAGTGTTGTATACTCTTCGAAAGAGAAAAGAGAGGTGCATCTTGAATCTGAACAATTGGCAAACTCAACTCCGCAAGGGATTGCTGGACATTGTCGTTCTGAACCTGCTGCAGCACGGCCAGTGTCACGGCTATGAGATGGTCCAGGCCCTCAAGCAAAGTGCAGGGCTGAATATTCGTGAAGGCAATATCTACCCGATTCTCGCCCGCCTACAAACCGATGGTTTGGTAACAAGTAACTCCGAGTCCTCACGGGACGGTCCGCCGAGAAGGTATTTCAAGCTCACCGAACTGGGCCAAAAGACCCTTGCCGATATGAATGCGCATTGGGATCAGATAATTGAAAGTATCCAACATATCAGGAAAGGAGATCATAAATGACCTCAGAAAATAAGGAATGGGATAGTCTCAAAGCTGAATATCTCCGCCAGGTGGCCAAAGCTTTGTCGTCGGTCAAGCATCCTCGCAGCAAAGAAGTTCTTGAGGACGTACGCTCTCACCTGGACAGACGCTTTGCTGAGCTTGAACCCAAGCAGAAGACCTGGGAAAACTTCCAAGCTATTATCACTGAAATGGGTCCCGCCTCTGATTATGCCGAACTCCTTGAACCAGATGCTGCCCCACCAAGGGGAAATGTTCGGGGAAAATATCTGTTATGGGTGGGACTGGCTGCCATCATTGTCATAGTCGTTACAGCGATGATTCTGCTGCCAACGACGATACTTTTATCTGCTAAGGTTAGTGAAGCCGATAAAATGGCCTCGGAAGAGCTTGCGAGCAATGGATGGAGGCTATGGCGTGAGCGTAAATTCGGTCAGGCGGAAGAGATATTCAAAAAAGCTGTCCAGGAAGACCTAACGCATGCCGACGCCTGGAATGGCCTGGGCTGGTCACAATTCAATCAGGGAAAACCTCTAAATGCCAAAGCCTCCTTTGAGAAATGCCTGGAAATGAACCCCGAACACCCTGCAGCCCTTAACGGTCTTGGCTGGATCGCTAAAGGACAGGGTAAGACCGATGAAGCTATCGGTTATTGGCAAAAGGCCATCGAGGCAGCGCCAAATGCTACCGCAGCCTTGAGCGGCTTGGCCACGACCTATATGGAAATGCAGCAGTATGACAAGGCGGTAGAAGTCTACGAAAAGTGGCTTAAGGTCGAGCCGAACAATGAGCAAGTCAAAGCAGACCTGGAAAGAGCAGGAAGTCGGCGACCACCAGTTGAACTGACCGACTTGCCGCGTTTGATCGCTGAACTGTCAAACCCTAACGCTCCGCGTTTCGAAGCGCTAAATAGAATTATAAAATTGGGAAGTGCCGCAGTTCCCACGCTCATCAAAGAAATGAAAACCAGCAACAATTGGCAGATACCAAAGGCTTTAGGGGCTATCGGAGACCGACGTGCGACTCTGCCTTTGATTGAGAAGCTGGACAACAGTGACTTCTCGCCAATGCGCGAAGTGGTTGGCGAAGCACTTGAGAGAATTACAGGTGAAAATTTCGGCGTCTCCAAAGAAAAGTGGCGGAACTGGTGGCAGGAAAACCAGTAGAAATAGGAAAAGCCGCTAACACGCTGTTTTGAACTCGCCTCCGATATGTTAGACTTTGCTCGGTTCTCCCAGCACACCCGGATTTGCCTTGGCATTATGCGCTCAGGTTCATCATCCGGCCAATAAACAAAATGCTCCCCGAATGGTTATTACGAATCGAGAATGAAAATAGATGGTTGGCCCGAGAAACCGGTATCTGGCCCGGCCCAATCACCGTTAGCCTCACAGGTGCTGCCGCCGCCTCAGTGCCTTCCTCCTTGACGTCAACATAGGCCTTGGTTGAGAATGCCCCCAGACGAGTCTGTACTACTCTGCGAAGCACAAGCCGGTGCCACGCCGGGTTCCATTAATAGCGCAAAGGCCGTTAGAGACCCGAAGGACAAAGTCTCTAACGGAGCAAGCCTCAATAATATCGCCTCATACCCTCATCCCACACAGATTAATGCGCTGATTACAGCCGATTTGTTGACAATCAGCCGGAAAAAATGGCAGAGCAGAGCCAAAAATATCACCCAAAAACAGCCAATTACCCCATGTTTGGCAAAGCAATATTTTTGGCTATTGTTTTTCAGTTCTTGACAAAGACACGGCTTTAATATATTATAATGTATTGGAGAAAAGCTGCGAAAAAAACATGTTTTCAAGAGGAAGGTTATGGACTCGGGAAAAGACGGTTTCTTACAGCGATTCAAGTGGCACACTGTGATTATTTGTGCCGCATTAGTAATCGTGGTTCTGCTCTCGGTCTTTACCGACATCTTCCAGACGGATGAAGCCAATCGATTGCGTCTGCTTGTAATAATGTTAGGCGTATTGATCATTTTGAGCGCACTTCTGACAATGCTCTCAAGAGTATTTAAGATAGTTGATGCACTTCAGGACTTTAGCGCAAAGCTTAAGGAAGTCACCGGAGCCATGGAAAAGATACACGCAGGACTGGCGCAAATCGATCGCAGCACCCGTGTCAGCGAAGCGGCCAAGGCCATTGCATTCCGCGATGCAGACAAACAGTCTCTGCGAGAGGCCGTTTTTGATAAGCTCCAGCAGCAGGATTTTGATGCGGCCCAAGAAATAATCGATGAAATTGCCAAGCGTCCCGAATACGAGGAACTGGCTAAGCAACTAAGAACTCAGGCGGAAAAATACCATACCGCGACCGACCAAGAACGGCTAAATCAAGTCATAGCGCATATCGAGAAGCTATTCGAACACTGTCAGTGGGCCAAAGCAAGTGCCCAGATTGAAGGACTGATCAAGGCTTATCCGGATTCCAAGCAGGCAAAGGCAATGCGACACAAACTATTCGATAAGAAGCAGCAGCACAAAGGAATACTGCTCGCCGCCTGGGACGATGCCGTAAAACGCCAGGAAACCGACCGCAGCCTGGAGATTCTAAAAGAGCTTGACCTGTATCTGACTCCCAATGAAGCATTGGCCTTACAGGAGGCAGCAAGGGATGTTTTCAGAACAAAGCTGCACAACCTCGGCGTCCAATTCGGCATCGCTGTCACTGAAAGGCGGTGGGCCAATGCGCTGGGCACCGGTCGACAGATCATCAAGGATTTTCCAAACAGCAGGATGTCTGAGGAAATCCGAGAAAAGCTGGGTGTCTTGAAGCAGAACGTCCAATTGCATGACAGTTAAAACCCGGATATTCCCCTCAGCACACCGGGACCGATGATTGAACACTGACAGCTTTTGACTATCCGCTATGCGCTAATATAGACTCATCGGCTCACGGTCGCGGCTGCCTCGGCGATAAATCGTGATACCTTTGCAACCAAGCTGATAGGTTAATTTATAGGCCTTATCGACAGCGGCCACCGTAGCTTTTTCGTTGAAATTTATGGTCTTACTGACCGCTGCGTCGCAATGCTCTTGAAAAGCCGCCTGCATTCGAATATGCCATTGTGGCTTGACATCATAAGCACATCTAAAGACTCTGCGCATTTTGGGCGGAATCTGAGCGATTTCTTGAATACTGCCGGTTTTGATAATCTGTTTTTCCAGCTTCTTGTTGTAAAAACCGCCCTTTTCGGCCATTTGTTTGAAAATCGGATTTATCTGCAGCATTTTTGAGCCGTTCAATATCTGGCGAACAAACACCAGCGAATAGGCCGGCTCAATACCGGAAGAACAGTCCGCAATGATACTTATCGTGCCGGTTGGAGCTATGCACGTAATAGCAGCATTGCGGACCCTTTTTTTTCTTTTGGCTCGCCAGATACTGTGACTCCAATTCGGAAACGGCCCGCGCAAATTGGCGAGCTCACTGCTGGCCTTGCGTGCGTTACTGCTGATAAACTTCATAAGCTCCGAGCCGAATTCGATGCCCTTTCGTGAGTCGTAAGGTATCCCAAGCAGAAACAAGCAATCAGCAAAGCCCATAACGCCTAAGCCGATTTTGCGATTTCCTTGCGCCAGCCGGACCGTATTCCTGACCGGATAATCGCACACATCAACAATATTGTCGAGAAACCGCACAGCCAATTTAATAGTCTCAGCCAGCGCCGGCCAGTCTATTTCTGCTTTGCCCTCGACGAAGGACACGAATTTGACAAGATTAATACTGCCTAACGTGCAGGCTTCATAAGGTAACAACGGTTGTTCGCCACAGGGATTGGTCGCCTCTATTCGGCCCAGCAAAGGAGTCGGATTGTCACGGTTGATTCGGTCAATAAAAACCACACCGGGCTCGCCGGTTCTATGTGCACACTTAACGATCACTTTCCAGATGTCGCTGACGGTGTAAAATCGGCCTGCTTGCTTAGAGGTGGGCTTGCCTTTAGCCGTCAGCTTATACAAATCGTTTATTGTGTAGCTGCCAATATCAATTCGCCGCGGCAATAAATACCTCTGTTGAGTGCGGGGATTTTTTACGATGTGAACAGACCGGCCCGCCTCAGTCAGTGTTTTCATCCAATCATCAGTAACTTTGACGGAGATATTGAAGTTGGTGAAGGCCTTTAAGTTTTGCTTGGCGTGTAGAAATTTCAGTATGTCCGGGTGCTCGACACCCATCATACCCATATTTGCACCGCGACGAAAAGCACCCTGCTGAATTGCGTCGGTCGTCTCGGAAAAAACCCGCCAGAAACTTATCGGCCCCGATGTTGTCCCGCCGCTCGAGGCGACACGGTCGCCGGTCGGCCTTAACTTGTCGAAGGAAAATCCTGTGCCGCCGCCGGCCTTTTGAATCAGAGCCGTCTGCTTGACCGCCTCGAATATGCCCTCTATACTATCTTCGATCGGCAGCACAAAGCAGGCACTGAGCATTCCGCCCCGTTGCGCGTTCATAAGGGCGGGAGAGTTGGGCAAAAACTTTAGCGACGCCAGCAAATCGTAATATCTTTTGTGCCAGCCTTTGATTTGGCCGCTATCGGCTCCGTACTTGGCTTCAGCCCCGGCTATCAGTGACGCTACCCTGCTGAAAAGCTGTGCCGGCGTCTCGATGCACTTTCCCTCGTGGTCTTTGATTAGATATCTGCTTTGCAAGACCTTCAAAGCATTTTCGCTAAGTACGGGAACGTCTCCGGGTGGTGGATGTATATGGAATTCAGCCATAAAGAACTCCAAGCCTAAAAACGAAAAACGTAAAGGGAAAAATGCAAAATCATTATTTAATTCAAAACTTACTTAATTTTGAGTTTTGGACTATGCTTTTGAGTTTTTAGTTTTTACTTTTTAGCTTTTTCTGAGCCATCTAAACCGAAAGACATCGCGAATCCTTTCACTAAATCGGATCCCCAAACGCTGCGTGCTGGTTTTGAACTCCATTTGGTTCAAATCGTCCGTGGTGGGCTTGGCCGGGGATTTGCCGAACACGGACAACAATCCGGCCGCAAGCAAGCCAAGAAATGAATTTATTTTAGTGCGAATGCGCATACTCGTGATTCGTAGTTCGTGTATCGTGGCTCGTTCGGGTCACGATTCACTATTTACGATTCCCTATTGTTAAATTATCTCTGCACGGCTAATTTCAAGGAAGTTAATAACTCTTGGCCGCTCCTGCTTATCTGTTCGGATTTGCCGAATAATTGATGTCTGTCGAGAATCTCCGGCTTGTAATCATAGTATCTCTGCACCGCCTCGATACCGCCTTCAGCAGCCCCACCGGTTTTGTATTCGCCATCCAAAAGCCATGAGCTTACCTCGTCATCGTACTCAGCGGGATAAATAAGTGCCACCACAAACTTATTGTCGCTGTACTTGGCCAGATGCACCTTGGCACGGCAGGGCGGAGCATTCTCGACAGCTAAATTAACGAGCTGCTTGAAATCCCTCCCGGCGGTTTCAAGCTCGCTTGAATAAAAGAGCATCCCGGCCTCGAGCTGGAAGACTTGCGATGGCACACCTTTTAGTTCGAGCTTACCATCAGGGTAAGCCCTGTGTATTTTGTAGACCTTGCCTTGCTTGTATTTTTCGCTTTCCAGAAGCTCAGCCACTTCTTCAGCGGTGAAGCCCACGCCCACGTGGTCGCCGAAGTCGAAGATGTACAGGCCGACATATCTCTCAGGTTTTTGTAATTCAGGTAGTTTCATAGCAGCATTATTATAACCACAGATTGCAGAGATTGCACGGATTTTTTGAATACTGACCGGCGGTGAAACCTCCGGCTAAATATGAGATTGCTTCGCGGAGTTTATCCTTGAGCGAAGCGAAGGGCTCGCAATGACTAATTCTGTTTTACTTTCAGTCTTGCAAATTTTCGTTTGCCGACTTGCACTACCATACCATCGGCCGGTGCTATTTGCTTGTTAGGGTCATCGATTTTCTCAGCATCAATAGTCACAGCTGCCTGCTTTATCATCCGTTTCGCTTCACCGCCGCTCGAGACGAGTTTGCAGGCTAAAAGCAGTTTGCCGGCTGCGATTGGCACAGCGGCTATATCAACTTCTGGTATCTCATCGGGCAGTTGGCCCTGGGCAAATACCTTGTCGAATTCAGCGGCGGCGGCCTGAGCAATTTCCTTGCCATAGAAGGTAGATACAGTCGCATCGGCCAAGACTATTTTCGCTTTTTTCGGATGCCACTCCGGGCTTACAAACCGGTCAATTTCTTCATCTGTAAAATCGGTGAGAAGCGTGAAGTAGTTCTCCATCATATCATCGGAGATACTCATAACCTTGCCGAACATATCATTCGGCTCATCGGTTACGCCGATGTAATTGCCTTTGGATTTACTCATTTTTTCTTTGCCGTCCAGGCCAATTAGTATCGGCGTAGTAATTACGACCTGCGGCGGCTGGCCGTAGGCCTTTTGGATATCGCGGCCGATAAGATTGTTAAAGGTCTGGTCTGTGCCGCCTAACTCGACGTCACTTTCTACCATAACCGAATCATAACCCTGCATCAACGGATACAGAAACTCGTGCGTATAGACATCCACATCCGCTTGCAGACGCTTTTTGAAAGTATCACGCTGTAGCATCTGGGCGACGGTCTTTTTGGCGGCTATCTGGATAAGCTCCATTAACGTCAGCTTCTCAAGCCATTCGCTGTTGTACCTGATTTCGAGTTTATCCTCAGATGTATCGAGGATTTTGCCGGCCTGCTGGAAATATGTTTTGGCATTTTCCTGTATTTGCACGGGCGACAGAATCGGCCGAGTTGCATTTTGTCCCGTGGGGTCGCCGATTCGTGCGGTGTAGTCACCTATTATAAGAACCGCCTTGTGGCCGAGGTCCTGGAACTGCCGCATCTTTCGCAATACGACCGTATGGCCGAGGTGTATGTCGGCACTGGTCGGGTCCAGGCCGAGCTTGATTCGCAACTGTCGGGGCGTTTTAGCCGCCTCGGTGAGCTTCTGGCCCAGCTCGGCCTCGGTAAAGATTTCGACCGTGCCACGTTTTAGTAATTGGATTTGCTCTGCAATTCTTTCAGCCATATACTTCTTTCTGCAAATTAAGGTACTTCAAGACAGCGATTATAAAAGAACAGTATAAAATAAGCAAGAATCAGAACAACAGCCATATTTAGCCCTGGGTTTTACACAGGGTTTACTTTTTAACCTTGTTTTGTTTTATGTACGATGCGGCGGCAATCACATACGGAATAACAGCCGCAATAAAGAAAGCAACACAGATAGTTTCTATTTGTTCGGCACTAACATGCCGGTGATACACCCGCCATAAAGATATTGTTTTGTTTGGCCAAAATATTTTTACGTCAGAGTGATAGGTCGCGTCAATCAAAACGTGCAGCCACACGCCCAGGACACCTGAGACGACCATTTTCCGTAAATCGCCTTTGTAAGGTATACGAAATAATTGCATTATCTTTTTGAAGAGATGCCGCAACCGATAAGCCGCGACACCCCAGAGGGCACCTACTGCCGCCCCTACCAGGAGCGTATGACAATAGCGATGTCTTGGCCATCCGAGATTGAAGAGCATTATAACCAGGACCTCAATGTCAACAATCACGTTGGCCAGGACAAAGACAGGGATGTCAATCCACTTTCTAAAAGTAAGCCCGATAAAGCCACTGGGCCCAAAATGATATGGCGTAAACGGCATCTGAATCTACACGAGTAGCAATTTCTCCCTGACTACTTTTGGGTAGTTGTCCCAGGTTCTACCTTGTAGGGTCCTTCCTGTTTTTTTCCTATTTACACCACCCCATTGTTTAAAGAAAAAAGGTATATTATGCTCGTTCTCACATTTTTTCTTAATGTCAAGGACCCATTTTTCCTTCATAGGTCTGGCACCTGGGCCGGATTCTCCACCTACAATAACCCAATCTATGCCGTCGAATTCTAAATCTGACGCAGGCCCAAGTAAAGGCTCGAGAGAGAGGAATTTTATGGCTGCATTGATTGCTCTCAGATCATCGGCTCGATCGACATAATCGTTGTTTTCAATCGTAACCCCCATCCATATATTTTCCGACCACTCCAGTAGTGGTGCCAGCTCTCGCAGTCGCTCAGACCTCTTTGTAAGAACTTGGAAGGTATGCCGTCTGTTTTTACTCATCACCCCAAAAACATCTTGTATAAATTCGAGTGGTATTTCTTCATGAAACAAATCGCTCATTGAATTGACGAATACAATCCGTGGTTTTTTCCACTTGTATGGTTCTTCTAACGCTTCTGTTTGCAAAGTAACTTTAAAGCCGTTTCTGTATCGCTGTTGCCCCATAGCCCGCAGTCGCTTTGCCATCCTCTCGGCATAGCAGTGCAGGCACCCTGCACTGATCTTAGTGCAACCCGTAACAGGATTCCAAGTTGATTCTGTCCATTCTATTGTTGATTGTGTCGCCATAAGCTAAAGATTAGTGAAACTTAACTATCCTATCATCACCAAGAGTTACTTTTCCTTTTATAACCCGCCTTTCTTCGAAAGGCAGGTCAATCTCTATCTTATCTTCCCTTTCCAGTGCACGCAACGCATCTTTATAGTTCCTTTTCACAAAACGCGTTCCTCTCTGATGTTTCTCGTATATATCACGAACCTTTAGTTTCTGCCCCTTGAACTTTTGTATAAGTTGCTCTACAAGATCCCTCAGTGGCTGGCCAAAGTTAAGCGTCAGCTGTTGTTTTGGATCAAAACTGAAAGTTGGCACTCCATCCTTATCTCGTATACTGTATTCGTTCATGATCTCTTTCATAAGACCGTAACCCAAATGATGCTTCGTCGCGTAGATTAAATAATGGCTGGTTCGATCTCTTCTTCTATCTCGAAAACAAAATGGCAGGGTATATTTACCTCCCATTTCCTCCAATGCCTGACAAAGCTCCCTTAGTATTGTCTCCTCGCGCTTATACGGGGACATTGCCTTTGTTTCTACCCGCAGTTTATCAGCTCGCTGTCTACCAAGTAGCTCATTAATATTTTGGTCCACAGAAGACTTGTGCAGGTCCATGTTTATTCGTTTATAGTTAAAGAACAACAAACATTCAGACGCCCAGTTTTTTACAGCCACCCTAATCAAATCTAAAGACAGACCCTTATAACCCCAAGGATCCAAGAAGAACAATGTAGGTGGAAGGCTTGTCTCGCCGTACTGTTTGGCTATCTCTCTTGAGATTTTTATGCACGAGAACTTCGGAGGTTTTGGCAAATTTGCAATTCCATCCAATTGGTTGACAGCTCTGCGTAAAGATTCAACGTATTGGACTTTTTGATCATTGAACTCGATTATCAATTTCTGAGCTATCTTGGGGTTTTCAATAGCCTTCTTAAGGATTATAAGTGGAGTAGATTCCGTACCATCATCATAATAACCCTGCCCAGCAAAAAGATCAACGTACGCAATCTGTTCTGCATGACCGGCAATTATATTGGCCCAAACGTCAAAATATTTAGCGACAATCTGACTCTTGACCTTTGAGTGTTCGAGCGGCTCTTCAAAAAAATCTTCGCTCATTGACTTTCCCTAAAAGAGCAACTTTTTTCTTATCGGCAATGCCTTCAAAAACGCTTCAGAATTAGGGTCCGCCCAAGTGCTCGCATTTCTGCAAATAGTTTTGGACATAATCCTGGATCGCTTCTTCAAGCGAGGTAGTTTCTTGCTTGTAGCCGGCTTTGCGGAGTTTGGTTATATCGGCTTGCGTAAAGTACTGGTATTGGTTGCGGATCGAATCGGGCATTTCGATGTACTCAATTTTGGGCTTCCTGCCCATCGCCGCAAAAACCGCTTTTACCAGGTCGTTCCAGGTGCATGCCTTTCCGCTGCCGATATTAAACAGCCCGCTTAGCTGCGAATTGTCGTAGAAAAACAAAGTCATATCGACCGCATCTTTGACGTAAATAAAATCCCGCATCTGCCCGCCATCTTTGAATTCGGGTCTGTAAGATTTGAACAGGCGGACTTTACCGGTGGCGTTTATCTGCTCAAAGGCCTTGACGACAAAACTTTGCATATCGCCCTTGTGATATTCGTTCGGCCCGAAGACATTGAAGTATTTCAGGCCCACAATTTTTTTTGACAGCCCGGCCCTGCGTGCCCACAGGTCAAACAGGTGCTTGGAATAGCCGTACATATTCAGGGGCCTGAGTTCATCCATTTTTTCAACGTCGTCGCTAAAGCCGGCCGAGCCATCACCATAAGTAGCTGCACTCGAAGCATAGATAAAGCGGATATTATCGGCGGTCGCCCATTGAGCTAAAAGTTTGCTGTATTCGTAGTTGTTTTTTATGAGGTAGGAGGCATTTGTTTCTGTTGTGTCGGAGCAGGCACCGAGATGGAAGACCGCCTCGGTAGCCGAATCGAGCCTGTTCTCAACGACCATTTCCAAGAAATCGTCTTTCTCGACATAATCTACAAAGGACAGATTCCGCAGATTCTTCCACTTCCGGTCTGTGCCAAGCTGGTCGACGACAAGGATGTCGGTGATTTGTCTCTTATTTAGTGCGGCAATTAGTGCTGAGCCGATAAAACCGGCTCCGCCGGTAACTACTATCATTTTGCAAGTCCCATAATTGGCAGGTTAGTTTTCACAAGCTTAATCTGCCGATCTGAATGTACGGTTCCCATTTTGAAATCTATCGCAAAATGGGGTCCTTGTCAAATTTTTTAAGCTCTCTGCGCGCATAAAAAAGCCGTTCAAAACTGAACGGCTATAAAAACTAAAGAATCCATACCCGCTTAACACAAGGCGATATAGCTTGCAATGGCCAGAATCAAAATCCGCCTTTTGTTAAATACAAATGGAAGCCAGGTTTCGTAATAAAATTTCTTCATCGTCAATCCCCCCCGGAACCGTCAAATATCATTCTCTTACAATGCAACTATCATAACCGAAATGGGTATTAAAAGCAAGAAAAAACGTGATTTTTTAGATGTAAGTGCTTGTTGACGAAGCACTTATGTTATAGAAAATGGGCAAATTTTTTACACACCTATAGAATTGATTCCGCCACAGGCGGATCTTCGATATCGATAAATAACCAATTGATTCAGGCCAACTTGCCGACTGCCTCGGCGACCAGCTCGCCTATCGGCAGATGCTGCGGACAGCGAGCTTCCGCAGTGCTGTAATCGGTGCTGAGCAGTTTGTTTCTTACCCTGGCCGGGATTTGAGCGAAAAGCTCTCTCGCTCTATCCTTATCACCGTAGCTGTTGTAGTACATCAAATACCGCATAATATCACTGACATAAGGCAAATCGGCTAAAGCTGCGTTACAGATTTCCGCGCAGCCGGCACAGTAGCCGCTGCAGGTAGCCTCGGCGTACTGCTTGAAAATCTCTCTATCCGTTTGGGTCAGTTCGGTCTTATCCAGCACGGCAGCGACGTTTGCGGTCAAGACGGCAACGCTTTCCATCCCAACGCAAGCGCAGCTTATCCTTTCATCTCCCAATACAAGTTTTATCGTTGCCTGCTCCTGGGCAAAGCCTCGCTGCAGAAGGTGCTCTATCAGCTTTTTATCGGCTGCTGTTTCTAACGCCAGGCGGAACCTGCTAATAGTTGTCTTACCGGTAGTCTTCATTGCGATAATGCCGATATTCGCTTCATGGCACGCATCAATGGCGGCCTGCATTTGGGGGTCCTGCATCAACCGGAAGTTGTAGCTCGTCATCAGCGCATCAATCCAGCCGAGCTTGGCCGCAGCAGTAAGGCATTGGGCCATATTCGAGTGGGTGCTGAAACCAAAAAACCGAATCAGCTTTCGCTTCTTCGCACTTTCGGCCCACTGCTTTAATTCGTCTGTAAATTGGGCAGGGTCAGATGCTCCGTGCGGAGCATAGTACAAATCAATGTAATCGGTCTTCATTCTTTCCAGAGAGAGCTGAAGACGCTCCTCCACCTCCGCGACGGTTCTTGCACGCGAGGCCTTACTGACAAGGAACAATTCCTTCCGGACTTCGGGGCTCCTCTCCAGGTATTTTCCTATCCCAAGCTCACTGTTTCCACCTGCATAGTTGTTGGATGTATCCCAGTAGTTAACGCCGTACTTGAGAGTGCTTCTTAAAATAATCTGGTTGTCAATGAGATTGAACATTGTTCCAAGAGCCAGGCACGGAATTTTGATGCCTGTTTTGCCCAATATTCGTTGGGGAACATGTGGGAATTCAGTTTGTTCCGGCTCAATTTCAGCGACAGGTTCAGCAGTATCCGGCTGTTCTTCTTCCTTGCCCTTACATCCGGCAAGAACAGAACCCAAACCTGCCGCTCCCATTGTCTTCAAGAAATTCCTTCTATCGATGTTATTCTGTTTCCCTTTCATAGCCTTAAACTCCAAAAGCAATCAATATTTTACGAATCACGCTAACTTACTTACTGCTTCGGCGACCAGCTCGCTTATCGGCATATGCTGCGGACAGCGAGCTTCGGCGAGAGTATAATCCATATCGAGCAGTTTGTTTCGTACGCCGGCGGGAATCTGAGCGAAAAGACTTTTTGCTTCGGCCTGCTCACCATAGCTGTTATAGTACATTAAGTACCGCATAATATTACTGACATAAGGCGCATCGGCTAAGGCCGAGTCACAGATGTATGCACAGCCGGCACAATAACCGCTGCACGTCGCTTTGGCGTATTCCTTGAAAACCTCTATATCCGCGCGGGTAAGTTTGGTTTTATCGAGTACCGCCGCAACGTCCGAATTTAAAACGCTGACATTCTTCATTCCTACGCAGGCTGAACTAAACCTTTTATCCTCCAGTACAAGTTTTATCTTTGCCTGCTCTTTGGTAAAACCTCGCTGGAGGAAATGTCTGACAAGTTTTTTGTCCGCCTCGGTTTCAACCTTCTGGCCCATACCCTGCGTCTTCATAGCGATAAGGCCTATACCGGCTTTATGGCAGGCATCAATGGCGGCCTGCAGTTTGGGGTCCTGCATCAAGTGGAAGTTGTACGGTGTCATTATCGCCTCAATCCAGGGCAAGCTGGCCGCGGCGGCAAGGACTATCGCCGAGTTCTCGTGGCTTGTGATGCCGAAAAACCGTATCAGCTTTCGCTTTTTTGCGCTTTCGGCCCACTTCCTCACCTCGTCCGTCAACCAGGCAGGATTGGGGCATTGATGAAGGCCGTAGTACAAGTCAATGTAGTCGGTGTTCATCCTTTCCAGAGAAGTCTTGAGCCGTTTTTCGATTTCTTCCGGGGTTTTTGCACCGGATGCCTTGGTAACGAGGAACAGGTTCTTTCGGACCTTTGGATTTTTAGTAATGAATTTGCCGATACCAAGCTCGCTGTTTCCACCTCCGTAGTTGTATGCGGTATCCCAAAGATTAACGCCGTACTGAAGAGTCTTTCGCAGAAGGATTTGGTTGTCAACGTCAACCTGGAATGTCCCGAAAGACAGACACGGAATTTTGATGCCTGTTTTGCCCAATATTCGTTGGGGAACATGTGGGAATTCAGGTTGTTCCGGCTCAATTTCAGCGACAGGTTCAGCAGTATCCGGCTGTTCTTCTTCCTTGTCCTTGCATCCTGTGAGAGCAACAGTCGTCCCTGCCAAAGCAGAGCCCAGTCCAGCCGCTCCTACCGTTTTGAGAAAGTTTCTTCTGTCGATTGCATTTTGTTTTTCTTTCATCGCATTAAGCTCCAAAATAATAAACACTTAAATGAACTCTCGCCAAATTTCAATCTAAACTGGGATTTCCCATAAACAACAATAGTATATCCTTTCTGGCAGCTGAGACCCAGAAAAAGTTCCTGACACCCTTTTTTCTTCCCGCTCCTTTGATGGGTTTGTGGGCATTTGAAATTGGGTTTGATTGGGTTTGTTTTTTTGGGGCCTGAAGGCGGTTTCATTTTCATAATCCTTTTGTGAAAAAGCGTTTGCGTTCATTTTGGGCTTTACAGAAATTGGGGTTGAATTGGGTTTGTTTTTTTGGACTGCGAAAGCGTCGTTTCTTCTGTAATCCTTTGTTATAAAGACGTTTGTGCTCATTTGGGCTTTTTGGAAATTGGGTTTGATTGGGTTTGAATTGGGTTTGTTTTCACCAAGTGTCCAATTGGATTTATTTTCATAAGCCGTCTGTAAATAGATACTTACGTTCATTTGACTTTTTCGGAAATTGGCTTTGTTTTGCATAAAATAGTCAAACTTTTCGTCGTTTTCTCCGCTATTTCCCGGCTCCGGCTCGCTCCGCCGAGACGAGCGGCCTGATATGACAAAAAAGCCGGATTTGACGGTGTTTTGTAAAACGATAGTCATTGGGAGGACCCCCGGATTGACGATTGACGATTTGCTATCCAGTATTTAGTATCCAGTATCCAGTATCCAGTATTTAGATGCATATTATACCAAATTTCAGGTTAGATTTCAAGTAAATTTAAACCACGGATTACACGAACGCCGTCCCGAGGATAGTCGAGGGATCTATTAAAATAAGCCACAGAGAGCACAGAGAACGCAGAGTAATTAATCAATAATCATGTAGGGTGGGCTTTAGCCCACCGATCAAAGCCCGTGACATTCTTGAAGGTGGGGCATCCATTCTCCGTAGCAGAGCTACTGCGAAGGACGAAAGCCCCACCCTACGCACTTTTTGGGCCACTAAAAGGCGCAAAAAGCACAGATTTGTTCACCTCACTGTCATTCCGAGCCCTTCGCTGCGCTCAAGGGTAAACCCGCCGTACGTCTGGTGGGTAAACTCCGCGAGGAATCTATTAAAAATGTCATTGCGAGGAGGCCGAAGGCCGACGCGGCAATCTCACTCTCTGTCATTCTGAACGGAGCAAAGCGAAGTGAAGAATCTCGTTTTGTGTTTTTGAATTTTGAGATAAACAAGGTTTAATAGTTAATTAAACTGTCCCCCACGTCTAAAAACGCAGAAAATCCCTCGCATCCGCATGTTAGTTATCTGCTGCACCTGATTGAGGGGCTGCTATTGGAAGATTTCCTTCCCTAATGGCTTGAAATGTGTTCTCAATAAGTGGACGAAACTCGGGTGCTGCGTACAAACCCTTTAAGGTATTCATAGTGGCTGCTGCGGGTCCATCGAACGCAAATCTGATATTTTCAAAACTGCAATTATTTATACGACAACTACCCTCTCCCCTATAAGCCAATTCCGTATTCCTGAAGTTACAATTCACGAAATGCTTTCCGTCTACGAAAATCCGCTGCACACCAAATGACTCACCTTTTATGGTTTGAAGCCCCTTGGGCCGGTTTTTAATCGCTGGCCAAAATATGATAGCCAAAGCAACAACGAAAAGAATGATTATATACGCGTAGACAGGTAATGTTATGCTCTTAGATAAGAAATCATCATAGAATCTCTTATACCCAAAGATGATACTCATGAGTCCACCAAATAATGTGATTATAAACATTACTAATATAATTATTGGATTATTCTGAAGAAATCGGATTAAGGCTTCCATTATTAACTCCCTTTCTACGGGTCCAATCCCCGCTTAAATAAAATTATAGGACAGCCGACCAGAGATTGTCAAGAGGTGATTTTGAAAAGAATGTTGACTGCAAGACAGAGAGGCTATAAAACGCAGATAACTCCTCGCAGCTCACTGATGCAATGTATAAACGTTTATAGGCAACAGCTAACCTGCTTGAGTTAGCCCTGAATAAATGATAGAATCATGGTCAGCTTATTAAACCAGGAATCGAGAAAATGCAGGAGTCAAATATGGAAACATTAATCGGCGTCGTAATTGGTTGTGTAATTGGAAATGTTGTTGCTATAACCATTCTCGTTGTTGAGCATTGTCGCTGGAGAAAAGAGTTTAAGCTACAATATTTAATAACAGAACGCATACGACGAGAAGAACAGTATGATAAAATAAGAGAACTTTTGGATAAAGGTCTAAAGGAGGATTTATTTCCTTTTGAATTTATAATGAAAATGCTCATACGCCTCCCTGACGAAGTAACAAACCTTATCAAAAAAGCATGGAAAGAATCAGACCTTAGCGACGACAAAGGAAAACAAAAACTATATCGAAGAGTATCGCTCATTTTAGGAAATTATCTTAGCAAAATAGATAAGCAAATTGAAAAATTAACACAATAAATAGAGACAAGTAAAAACGGTATTTTTGAACTGAACACAATTTAACTAAATATTAAACGTCCAAAACGCAGAAAATCCTCAAAAACAACGTATTGAATTATTGAATTATTTTTTCTTGCCTTAGCCAACAATCCCCTCCATAATAGAATCAGCAGGTGCGGAAGTTTTCACCATTGATTTGTAAAAAAGTCCTCCGAATGAGCGGCGGATAAATGTTGTATGTTAGAGAGAAAAATATTATGTGCTGGTTGCTACAAATATTAACTACTGCAATTGGAGCCTTTCTGGGCTTCGCTTCGGGATTAACTCTCTTCTGGATTAAAGAGTCCGTTGAAAGCAAACAAAAGAAGCAAAAAGCAATAAAGAACTTATTATACGAATTTGAGTATAACTTAAGTCTTTTCAAAGATTATAAAAAAAAGATAACCGAATGCATGGAGAGTGTATCAGCAGAGAAACGCAAAGTATACTTAGACCTCGATTATGAATTTATGGGTGTCCATTTTGCGAAGAGGTTTTATGACGAAGGCTATTTGTCAGAGTTCCTCGATCAAGAAAGTATGAAACGATGGAATTATTTCCTATCAAAGCTCTCTCCCGGCAGCGAGCAGCATGTGCTTGACGAGGTAGATAAATGGAGGGAAGGAGCTGGAAGCAAAGTGGAATTGCACGATACCCTAAAGCATGAGCGGGGCGAGATAGAGTACGCGATTTCAATGATAGAATATTTGAAGACAAGGATACATCTCTGATTGACAATTTAGTTAGCCACTTATCTTTGATAATCAACTATTTAAGTAAACATTAAATTTGGAAATACCTTGACACATTCGGCTTCGCTCAGGAATGACAAACAAGCGATTCAATGAAAGATTCCGCTCCTTGGTGTTTCCGTATTTAGTTAGATAAAATAGCGTAATAGACCGTAAAATTCAAAGAAAAAAAACGTGTTAATCAGTGAAATCTGTGGCTTTAATTCGTATTTCGTATCTCCCTTCGGCTGCGCTCCCCCCTTCGCTAAAGCTACGGAGGGCAGGCAGGGCAGGCTAAGGAAGCATATCTCGTGGTTTATTCTTTGAGTTCCCGCAAAGCGGGGTCCCTCTTTCCCCCGATGCAAATAAGGTTCGAATAGGTCCGGAGATACATCCTCCCGCCCGCGACGGCGGGGGTGGCGTGGCTTTTCTCGCCCAAAGGGTTGACCGCCAGCAGCTCGTACACGGGGGCAGCCTTGATCACGACAACCTGGCCCTCAATTGTGATACAGTACAGTTTGCCGTTTACCCATACCGGTGAGCCGTAGAACCTCCCGCCGGGCTTTTCACGCCAGAGCTGCTCACCTGTGTTGCTGCGCAGGCAAGAGACATACCCCTTATCATGAAACGTAAACAGCAAACCTCCGCTGGCTAAGGAGGTCGGAACGTACGGCGCAGTACTACTGCCGATTGTGTATACCTCTGAAGGTTGGGTAGATTTATCAGTTTTGCCAGGATTAACGGCGACCAAGCACTTGCCGCTGGAGCCATCACCGCAGGAGCCGATTAACAGTTGGCCTGCAATGACAGGTGAGCTGACCACGCGACTGGGGAATACTAATTCGGCTTCCCATACTACCGTCCCCATGCGGGGGTTGACGCTGGTTATGCCATGAGCGCGGCTGGTAAAAATCAACTGTGGCGCATCTGTTGGCGGTGAGTAAACACACGGTGTCGAGTAGGAGGTTTTGGGGCTGGTTTGCCGCTCCAGTTCCCAGCGTGTCCGGCCGGTCTTACGGTCCACCGCAATCCAGGCACTCCGCCCGCCGAAGGCGGCTCTGATCTTATCCGGTGCTGCCGGGCCCTTGCTGCTATCCTCGTGCTCATGGGTAAAAACCACAATGTCGTTGAAAACGATGGGCGAACCGCCCGGCCCATGCTGGCAATGCACACCGCCGAAAGTGCGCTTCCAAATTTCTCCGCCATCGTGGTCCAGTGCCACCAGGATAGTCTCTTCAGGGGTAGGCCAGAGCGTATAGACGTGGTCGGCATCGACGGCCGGCGTGGCGGTCGCATAGCTGTTACGCTGGTTCATACGATACGGGGTAAGCACGTATTTCTTTTGCCATAACTCCTTGCCATCCGAGGCGCGCAGAGCCAGAATGGTGCCGCGAGCGGTCTTTTGGTCCCCGCTGGTCACGAAGACCTTGTCTGCCCAGACCACGGGGGAGGAATGACCGCCTCCCGGCAGCGTGACCTTCCAGTTGTAGTCTTTTTCCGTCCATTTGACGGGGATTGTTTTGGCGTGACTGATGCCCTGTCCGTTGGGACCCCGGAACCGTGACCATTGCCCCGCTACGGCTTCGGCCTTCCGGGCTACGGCGGGCTTCGCCCCGACGAGCACCGAGACGAGCTGCCCCTGCGCCACCGACGCCAACAAAATGCCATATGCTACCACAAGGCCTTTCAGCATTCGGCCGCCCGGCAACGCCGGGCCAGAACAGACCCGCCTCCGGCGGGTCGGCATCGCCAACCACTTTGGTCCTTTCATCTTTTCTATTAGTAGTTCCCACTTAAAACACTTAGCGACCCCGCACCAATTGTCCCCCCGTGATACATCCATTCCTGCCATAGGTTTGCAACCGACCGCTCTGGTGCAATTGGTGCGGGGCCGAAAAAGCATTATATCCGGAAATAACCGCTTTTCCACAATATTGCAAGTTTATACTGAACCTACAACGCCAACGTTGAGAAATAAGGCAGGGTCTGTTACATTAATACATGTGCTCGCGCATCGAATACAATGATATGAGAGTTCATAGTTTGTAGTTCATTGTTCGTTGTTTGTAGTCTATGAACTACGAACTCATAACTATGAACAAAGAAAGATGAAAGGATGTGAACATGAACAAGATAAAACATGCCATTAAGCTTTGGATGTTGGTATTTGTGGGGCTGACCTGCCTGCTGCCGGGCAGACGGGTGAACGCCGAACCTGGAGTTGTCTTCAAAGGCGGCAGGGGGCCGGGCAAGGGCAAGCACATAGTTTTTGTCATCGGCGATGACGAATACCGCTCGGAGGATTCGATGCCTATGCTCGCCAAGATATTAGCTGTGCATCACGGCTTCAAGTGCACGGCGCTCTTTGCCATCGATAAAGAGAGCGGCGAGATTGACCCGAAGACACTTGACAACATCCCCGGCCTTGAAGCTCTCAAAACAGCGGATTTGATGGTGATTTTCACTCGTTTCCGTGAACTTCCTGATGAGCAGATGAAATATATCATCGATTACACCAGCTCAGGTAAGCCGATTGTGGGATTGAGAACCGCAACCCATGCCTTTAGATATCAAAAACGCCTGGACAGTCCCTATGCCAAATACAGTTTTCGAGACAAGGAATTCGAAGGCGGATATGGGCGTCAGGTTCTGGGCGAAACCTGGGCCGGTCACTATGGACGTCACAAAAAGGAAAGCACACGAGGCCTGGTCGCTAAAGGTATGGAAAACCATCCCATAGTCAAAGGCCTTGGAGATATCTGGGGGCCGTCCGATGTTTACGGTATTACCACGCTGACCGGTGACAGCAAGCCGCTGATCATGGGACAGGTGCTCTCGGGTATGGACCCGAAAGATGAACCTAATCCGGATAAGGAACCGGTGCCCGTAGCCTGGACCAAGACTTACACAGGCGAAAAAGGCAAAACTGCTCGCGTTTTCACTACCACGATGGGGCATTCGTTCGACTTCAAGAGCGAAGGTTTTCGCCGTCTTCTTGTGAACGCCTGCTATTGGGCAATGGGCATGGAAGAGAAGATTCCAGCCAAGAGCAAGGTCGATTTTGTTGGCCGGTATAATCCCAATCAGATTGGTATGGGCGGCCACAAAAAAGGCCTGAAACTGTCAGACCACAAGCTCCGATGAGCCGTAATCCAGCGCTCTGTCAAAGCTGTATCGATGGATTGCTATAAGGGTTTGGTAGGCAACATAGGGCGGTCGAAAGTAACAACCCGGCCAAGCCGCGGGTCGATGGCCCACACGTCGGATATCTCGGCGCTTCCCAGATGTTTGTCGGAGAATTGTAAGGAAGGTGTCTTTGGCCCTCGTGCAGCGGAAGAACTTCCGTATCCGTGCAATATGACGGTTTGAACATGCATCCAATTGGCCGGCGTAAACGTCAAGGTCTCACCTGTCTTCAGGCTCACATTCGGATTGCCTGGGGTAACCGTCAGAAAGACCGGCTCTGTGGGAGGCATCCGCAGTGCAATCCGCATGGCAAGTGTTCCGTCGCTCTGCTTTTGCGGGGCGGAAATCCATAGGCCGTTGCGGCAGCCGGGGAGCCAGCGTTGGCCACCGAATTCGTAGGCGCCGATGTCGGGTGCCTTGCCCTGGTATCCATCGGTAATTCCCGGAATCGGCTTGCCGGCGTCGATCAAAGGCGAGCCGGCCTGCGGACGAAAGTCCAGTCCGGCCGGCCCGGCAACGCCGGGCTTGATCATACCCACCTCCGGTGGGTCAACGAGCATCGGGTCTTTGCCGCGGTAGTTGTTCTCCATACGCCCCAACGGTGGGGCTTCTGTTTTCTGCCAGGAGAACGTTCCCGTGATCACCGGCGCACAGTTGTTGGCGATGTACGTGTTGGCGTTCTGTTTTTCAAGCAGATACGGGTGTTGTTTGGGGGCCCAGGGTTTGAATGGCTCGGCACGGCTGGGGGCGATGATGTCTATCTTCTGGTTACGCAGGCAGGTGTTATTGAAAACACGGTTGTGGTCGCCCTTGACAATGATGCCCTTCTCCCGACAGTTCCACGCGACGTTGTGGTGGACGAGGAGGTTGCGGGTCAGGTCGTCGCCGCGAATGCCGTTGCCGCCCCAGTTGAACGCGTTGTGGTCGTGGACCCAGTTGTAGCGGATGACGGTGCCGGTCAGCTGGATACCGTGAGACTGGATCAGCGCACCGTCGCTCTGCACGAGCCCGGCGTGGTGGATGTAGTTATATTCAACGACCGATGGGCCCTTCGAGGGCAGTACGAGTCCCTCCGACGAGCCGATGTTGAACATGGTGCATCGGCGAATAACTGATGTGGCGGACGCTCCCATGTTGACGCCAAGCCCCCTAATCAGTCCGTGCCAGTCAATATCGTGGAACAGGCAGTTTTCGAGCGTGTTGCTCGCTCCACTCATCGTTACGGCGGGCCCGTCACTATAGACCACGCTGCAGCTGCGCATGATGTTGTCGCTGCCATCGGCCAGCGTCAGCGGCGCCGCGTCGAGACCATGCGCCCAGGTGGGGAAACGCAGGTGGCAGCCGTCGATTATACAGTGATTGCACTCGATGAATCGAAACGTCGCACCGAAAAAATGGAACCCTCGCAGCTCAATGAATTCCCGCTTGTATGCCTCAAAGACGTAGTCGCGGACTTTGGCCTCGACGTTGTGCCCAGCGGCCCGCCGAAGGCGGGTTTGATCAGGCCCGGCGTTGCCGGGGTCGCCGTCCGGCGCCCATAGGTAAAGCGTGCGGCTGTTACGGTCTAAGTACCATTCGGTAGGGATGTCCAGCGCCTCGAGCTTGCCGGAGAGGAAATAGCGGTCGAAGCCCTCCCACTTCCGTTTCGATTCCAGACGACTGGACAGGTTCCGGTCGTAGGCGAACCGGTCGCTGCCTGCCTGGTGATTGCGGACGGTCCGCCGCCATGTTTGCCACGACCCAACGTTCAGCGTGGCGGTCGCACCGGTCCAGTCGATGCCCGTTTCGGCCAGAGCAGGGTCCACCATAGTGCCATATGCGCTGCCTTTTCCTGCGGTAGCCCATACGCTCTTGTCGAAACGCTGGTCGAATCGCATGTTCGGCCAACGGGCCTCTATCATCATCCGCCCATCAACGAATAGTTGGTCAAAAGCTTCAGGCACGCGGGTCCTGTAAATATTACCCTTGTGAACGGACCACCGGCTGCGAATCGGCTCGGTCCCGGACAAGGTTACCACCTCACCCGGCCAGGCTTCGAAGCGGATAGGCCTTTCTTTGCTGCCGGAGCGTTTCGGCCGGACGACCTCGCGATAGACGCCACCTCGCACGTAGCAAGTATCTCCGGCAACCATTTCATCTGCTGCCTTCTGGATTGTGCGGAATGGTTCTTCTCTGGTACCCGGATTTTTGTCGCTTCCACGAGTTGAGACATAGTATTCTCTTGCCAAAGCTGCCGATGCTACTCTGCGAAGTAGCGCTTCGCTACGAAGCACGAGACACAAGCTCATCAAACATCCAACTATTAAGGCAGTGCTTCTCATAGACAATAGGATTATGGCCGTTTCTTGCAGGAATGTCAATAGAAACGCCGGACTGTTGGGGCGTAGCAGCCACCTTGGAAGACAGATTGACGAAAATTCTTTTCGGAAAAGAGGTGATTGTGTTTTTAAGGCAGATTTGTTATCCTATTGAAATGCAAGTTCAGCGACCGGCCCTGGCTGGCTTGAATTGTTCATTGTTCGTTGTTCGTAGTTCATAGTCGATGAACCATGAACTCATAACCATGAACTGTTAAATGCGGGGCTGAGTTGACTCTGAATCAGAAGTATGTATTCATTAGGAGAGAGCTATGAATCAAAAACAAAGCCGAGCAGGCAAAGCCAATAACCTGACCCGGCGCCGGTTTATGCACGATAGTGCGATAGCCGCAGCAGGTCTGGCTGTGGGTCTCGGCGCCGCGGCCGGCCAAAGCGCCAGTGCCGATGAGGTCATCAGGAAGACCCCCAGCTACAATCCGGACATGGAGTATCGGCGGCTCGGGAAAACCAACCTCTGGGTCTCAGCCGTGTGCTTAGGCGGACACTGGAAACGCGTCGATAAGATGGTGCCGGGCGTTTTTGCGAGCAAGAAATGGCTGAGCGCAAAGCTCGATAGCGACGGCTTCAAGAAGAACCGTTGGGATGTAGTTACCAGATGCATCGAATCGGGCATTAACTATGTCGACGCCTGCACATGGCAGGAGGTGGTAACCTACAGCAGAGCGCTTACAGGCAGGCGCGATAAGATGTACCTCGGCTTCTCATGGTATCAGGAAGAGATGCGGAAGCAAAATTTCCGCACAACCAAGACATTGTTGGGGACCCTCGATAAGGGAATGCGCGAAGCAAAGCTCGATTACGTGGACGTCTGGCGCATCACAATGCTTTCGCAGAGCGGCAGACACACCGAAGGCGAAGTTGACGAGATGATGCGTGCCCTTGAGGAGGCCAGGAAGCAGGGCAAGGTTCGTTTCACGGGTCTGTCCTCACACGACCGCAAGCACATCAAATGGATGATCGAGACTTACCCGAGTGTGGTTCAGGTCGTCTGCACGCCCTACACCGCCAGGAGTAAGGTGCTGCCCACGGACAGCGTCTTCGACGCGGTCAAAAAGCACGATGTGGGTGTCTTCGGCATTAAGCCGTTCGCCAACAACTCCCTCTTTAAGGGTGATAGTTCGCCTAACAGCCCCCACGCGGAGCAAGACGACCGGCTGGCGCGTATGGCCATCCGCTATATCCTCTGCAACTCGGCCCTAACGGCGCCCATCCCCGGTATGATTAACACCCACCAGGTGGACAACGTCGTAAAGGCCGTCAAAGAGCGACGCCAGCTCGACGTAGCCGAGGCCGAGGAGCTCGAAAAGGCAATGGATGAGGCGTGGGCCAAGCTGCCGGCCAATTACCAGTGGCTGAAGAACTGGGAGTACGTATAGCAGCCCGCTGTGCCTGTATGGCGCAGAGTGCCTGCTTAACGATAGCGCTTGAATAGACGATGCAGAACGTGAAGGTTACGATAGTGTCAGCCGACACACCGTGATCGAAGAACTATTCGATATCCAAAACGACCCCATAGAAGCGTTTAACCTCGTCGAAAAACCGCAATGTTCTGATATCCTCGTCTCACTGCGCAAACTATGTGACGACTGGATTTATAAGGCCAAATGACATACTGCCGGGCCTCCATTCCAGCGCGGCGGGATGGGAACCTGGCAAAAATGGCAAATAGGAGGTTTTTTCAATGAGCGAAAATCTGAGTCGACGTAACGCTCTTATGGTTATGGGCTTTGGCGCAGCGTCGCTGGCTTGCCCGGTACGTATGGCTAACGTCAGCGCTGCCAACCCGAAGCGCCCCAACATTTTGTACATAATGTCCGACGACCACGCAGCACATGCTATCGGTGCCTACGGTTCGCGTCTGGCCAAAGTGGCCCCCACACCAAATATTGACCGTCTGGCGACAGAGGGAATACTGCTGGAAAACGTCTTTTGCACTAATTCGGTTTGTACCCCCAGCAGAGCGACTATTCTGACCGGCCAGTATAGTCAGAAAAATGGTGTGCTCGATTTGGGCGGACATCTTGAGCCGGAAAATCAACATCTGCCCAGACTCATCAATCAGGCGGGATATACAACTGCGATGATTGGAAAGTGGCATCTCAAGAGAGAACCAGCTACTTTTGACTATTATAATGTGCTGCCCGGCCAGGGCTCTTATTTTAACCCGATTCTCAGAGAAAAGGGCAAGCCCGCCGTGGGTTGGGCGGGCAAGCCCTGGCCCAACAACGAAAAACGATTCGCAGCATATGATTCTAAACATTCATCCGATGTAATAACGGATATCTCGCTGCGATGGTTGCAGAAGCGTGACAAATCCAGGCCGTTCTTTCTGATGCACCATTTCAAGGCACCGCACGATAACTTTGAAAATGCCGAGCGTCATGACTGGCTCTTTGAGAATATGGATATACCGGAGCCGGAGAGCTTGTGGAAACTGCCAAACTATGGCTCGCAGGCGACCAAGGGTATGGGAACATCCGTATCCCCGCGGAACAAGAGACGCAATATGGGCATGCATATGAACGTGGACCAAAACCTGCCTTACAAGGAATATACCCATCAGGCTTATCAGAGGTATCTCAAGAAATACCTGCGCTGCGTCAAGGGCGTCGACGAAAATATTGGACGTCTTCTCGACTACCTCGAAAAGGAAGGCATTCTCGATGATACGGTCATCATGTACACCTCCGATCAGGGAATGATGCTCGGCGAACACGATTACATCGACAAACGTTGGATGTACGAGGAGTCGCTGCGTATGCCGTTCTTGGTTCGTTACCCGAAAATGATCAAAGCCGGCAGCCGGTCGGATGAGATTATTAATAATGTCGATTTTGCCCCTACAATTTTAGAGCTGGCAGGCGCAGCGACCCCCGGCTACATGCAGGGCCGCAGTTTTGTCCCAATTCTGCGCGGCAAGACACCAGCGGACTGGCCTAAAGCAACCTATTATCGCTACTGGATGCACATGGCGCATCACGACAATCCGGCACACTTCGGCGTCCGGACCAAAGATTACAAGTTGATCTTTTTCTATGGGCGGAACTACAAACCCGGCGGGCCGAAGCCAACCCGCCCGGGATGGGAACTATACAACTTGAAGAAAGATCCGCATGAAATGAGTAATCTCTACGATGACCCGAAGTATGCGATGGTTGTAAGAGAACTCAAGGCCGAATTGAAGCGACTGAGAGAGAAATTTGGAGAAACGGACCAGAAGTATCCCCACATCCGGAAGATAATCGATGAGTACTGGGAGAAATAGATATGAAAACACGTCGCGGTTTTCTAAAAGCCATAGGTTTAGGAGCGGGTTCGTTGTTGATGCCGGGATGTATGGCCGCTGCGCGGCAGCTTACGCCCAAGGGTGGGAAACAGTCAAACGTCGTCCTGGTGATGACCGACGACCAGGGCTATGGTGATCTGGCCTGCCACGGCAACCCGGATATTCAAACGCCCAACCTGAACAAGCTATATATGCAGAGCGTGCGTTTGACGGACTTCCACGTTGGCCCGACATGTTCGCCCACGCGTGCGGCGCTGATGACGGGACGCTACTGTAACCGCACAGGCGTGTGGCATACCGTCATGGGTCGATCGCTGCTGCGCAAAGACGAGGTGACAATGGGCGATGTCTTCTCGGGCGCCGGCTATCGCACGGGCATCTTTGGCAAGTGGCACCTGGGTGACAACTACCCGTTTAGGCCACAGGACCGCGGGTTTGGCGAAGTGTTAATCCATGGTGGTGGCGGTGTCGGCCAGACGCCCGACTACTGGGGTAACGACTACTTCGACGACACATATCTTCACAACGGTAGCAGGAAAAAATTTGAGGGCTACTGTACCGATGTGTGGTTTGATAGGGCGATGAAATTTATCGAAGCCAATAAAAACAAGCCCTTTTTCTGTTACATACCAACCAACGCGCCACACAGCCCATATAATGTTGCCGACGAATACATTAAGCCGTACCTTGACAAAGGTTTGCCGGAGAGACAGGCCAGGTTCTACGGTATGATAACCAATATAGACGATAATATGGCCCGCTTGATGCATCGACTGGAGAAACTGGGTCTGGAGGAAAATACCATTCTGATCTTTATGACCGACAACGGGACCTCGGGCGGCGGCTACAGTGCGGGGATGCGCGGCAAAAAAGGCTCAGAATACGATGGTGGTCACCGTGTGCCGTGCTTTATCCGCTGGCCCCGCGGCGGTCTGACAGGCCCCGGTGACATTGACCGGCTCACAGCCCACGTTGACCTGTTGCCGACACTTATCGAGCTGTGCGGGTTAAAGAGACCGCGCGGCGTGAAGTTCGACGGTGACAGTCTTGTACCGTTGTTGATGGGCCGGGATGAGAGCTGGCCTGCCAGACGGACGGCGGGCTGGCCTGACCGTACGCTGATTACGGACTCTCAACGAATCGAACACCCGGAGAAGTGGCGCAAAAGCGCGGTTATGACCGACCGCTGGCGGCTGGTGAATGGCACGGAGCTTTACGACATAAAGGCAGACCCGGGCCAGAAGAACAACATCGCCGACGGAAATCCCAGCGTCGTTGAAGGGCTGCGCGAAGCTTACGAGGACTGGTGGGCCGATGTTTCAGAGCGTTTCGATGAGGATTGCGAAATCATTATCGGCTCGGCTAAGGAAAATCCGTCCCGGCTGACCTGTCATGACTGGCACAGTGTGGGGGGGATTCGGCAGGCCCAGTCAAGCCAGGGTGCTGTCGGCCAGGGTGTGCAGGTTAGCGGCTTCTGGGCGGTGGAAGTGGCCCGCGACGGCGTGTATGAGTTTGCCCTGCGGCGCTGGCCGAAGGAATTGGATGCGCCTATCAACGCAGCGGTTCCCGGCGGCAAGGCCATCAGCGCGACCAGCGCCAGGCTGAAGATTGCGGACCTGGATGTAACCAAAGCGATTCCAAAGGGGGCTCACGCCGTGACGTTTGGCGTGGGGCTCAAAGCCGGCAAGAAGCACCTGCAGACATGGCTCACGAGTGATGGAGACGCCTCATGGGGGGCGTATTATGTATACGTGAGACGTTTATAATTATAAGAAAGCGTTTTTGTGGAAAGAGATTTTATAAATCGACGTAGTTTTTTGAAGGTGGTCGGCTTAGGTTCGGCATCACTGGCGATATCCACCCTCCATACCAGAGCTACTGCAGATGGCGGGCTGGCAAATGGCCAAGGCCTCGGGAAGTTAAGGATATTCAATGGGCAATATCCTCGCGTGTTTTTCTTCCGAAAAGCCGAGAGCCTGGCTGCCCAGAAAAGTCTGTCCTATGAGCAGTGGGAGAAAACCTTCGAACGACTGATGGGTATCGAAGGAAAAGTGCTGGATGAAGAGGTGCTGGGGCGGTCAATCCGCAACATCGATTTCTTCACGCGTTTCAAGAAGCGCCACCCGAATCAGCTCGTCCTGCTCCACTTCAATGGCAACGCTCGCGACCCTCGCTATGAGTCGGACAGGTTCTTCGCGGGGCATTGGATATATTCTAATGGAGCGAAGATTCTCTCCGACGTGCCCGCTGAACATGGCGAGACAGACATCCATGTCGATAAGCCGAACCTTTTCAGGTTAAACATGGGCCGCTATCGCGATCGTAACGAGGATGTTGGCCTGTGTATGCTCGATGTTGATGGCAAGCCGAACTGGCATGAGAGCGAACAGGTCCAACTGATCTCTATCGATTCCAGGAAGAAGACCATCCGCGTTCGGCGGGGCTGCTACGGCACGGAGCCGCGGGCTTTCGACGCGGGACGCAGCTATGCCGCGGCTCACATGACCGAAGGCCCGTGGGGCAGGCAAAGCCATCTGCTCTGGTACCACAATTACTCGACGTACTGCCCGCGTGATAAGAACGGCCTCACGTGTGCCGATATACTGGTTGAGCATTTGGCCAAACTATTTGGGCCGGACGGTGCACTGGCGGCTTTCGACGGGTTGGAGTTCGATGTTTTGAAGTTCCGCTGCGGCGGAGCTCTGAGAGGACGCGGCGCGGATTGCGATGCCGATGGCGTAATAGACGCTGGCTTCCATGATGGAATCAGTGCCTACGGCGCCGGCGTGGTTGAGTTCTGCCGGCAGTTGAGAGAACGGCTCGGAGAGCACCGTATCATCCTGGCCGACGGGGCAAGCGTTAACAACCAGCGTGCGTTCGGTATTCTGAACGGTATCGAAAGCGAGGGTTGGCCGCACTTGAGCGACCATCAGATTCACGATTGGTCCGGCGGTCTCAACCGTCACTTCTTCTGGGACAAGAATGGCCGGCAGCCTGTCTTTAACTATGTCAACCACAAATTCAATATGCCCACGGACAAGCCGGGGGTAAGAAAGCAGGCGCAAGTCCCATTCAGCATTCACCGTCTTGTCTTTGCCGTTGCCGCCTTCACCAACTCAGCAATATGCTACAGTTACGCTCCCAGGAACGACCCAGACGGTCTGTTCGGCGTATGGGATGAGTTCCGTATGGGCACGGCCAATCGTCTCGGCTGGCTCGGCAGGCCGCTCGGCCCGGCGGTGCGAATGGCCACTCGCCAGCCGGATTTATTAGAAGGGAAAGGATGTCCCATTGACCAAAATCTGGGAAAGCTTTTTCAGGGCGACGGTATGCAATTTCAACGTGTGAAGTCTGGGATGTTAGTTACTACCGAAACAAAAGTCTCAAAGATGAGTTTTCGATTGATTGATGTACCGACGAATGGGCCTGATTTATTCGTTCTGGTAACCGCACGAGGCGAACCGATGCAGGGCTATCCGCCGGAAATTGCCCGAATGATGCACGTTGGCCTCAGCACAAAAGGCCGGCCGGCCGAAAGAGACGAACGGTTTATGACCTGGGTCAATGATAAGGATTTCGATTCGGGCTTTTATTTCTCTGATATTGAGTCAAACCAGGTCGACCTTGAATTCGTTGTAGAAGGTTCCGAGCCCATCTGGATTAGCCGGATTCAGGCCTACTCTCACCCGGATGTAATGTATCGGGAGTTTGAGCATGGGCTGGTGGTTGCCAATCCGTCGCCGCGTTCCTATGTATTCGAGTTAGATAAGCTCTTCCCGGGACAAGCCTTTCAACGCCTGCAGGGCTCTGGCACGCAGGATGTTGTTGCCAACGACGGCTCAGTCGTCGGAGGCAAGCTAAATCTCGGCCCCAAGGAAGGCCTCTTTCTGATCAGGGGTTCCCAGCGATAATTGCAAATACGGAAAAGTAACTTTGAACAAGTACGTTATTTACTTATGGCGTTGGTTGCAGGACTTTAGTAGAAAGGTTCAAAAATGAGATCTAAAAGCAAAATATGCATAGCCAAAAAAGGGACCCTCCTCGGCGGGAACCGACTAACTCGACGCGATTTTTTGAAGATAACGGCGCTGGCAACGGCAGGTGCCAAGCCCGTTTTCCGCAGCACACCTGCGATGGCTCAGGAAAAGGGAGAGCGACCAACGCAAGCTGGCAGCGTTACGGTGCTTAACCCGCAGAATCGTGTCCCGATGAGCTTTATCATCGATGATTCGACCTGCCTGGTGAATATGGCACACTTCGGCATACCGCATTTCGCCGAGGCCTGGCCTGACAGATACAAGCAGGATTGGCGCAGCCTGCCTCGCGAGATACCGGATTCCTTCGTCCGCAAGTTCGGCGAATGGTGCCGCGAACACAAGGTCAAGGGCAAATATACCATCGTCCCGTATCCCGCCTGCGTCGGCTGGATGGACCGTGATCTACCCGGCTGGTCGAAGAAGGAGCTTGACGATAGTCTCAAGCTCGTCCGCGAGTTCATGATGCCGGATTGGGACATCCATCCCGAAATGATCACCCACACCTGGGTCATCAACACCAAGACCGGCCGCCCATACCCGCAAAGGACCGGCTACTATATAGAGAACGCCGGCTGGAGCCAAGATAAGTCCACCGACGAGCTGGCAGACTATATGGCATACGCCCTGCGAATCCTCAAGAACGTCGGGCTCGACTGCGAGGGCATCACCACCCCCGGCGGTTTTGGCAACCAGAATCGGGACAACCTTGCCAAAGCCACCCTCGAATCCTGCCGCGACGTATTCAAAGCCGAAATCCCCCATTATTTCCGCCATCTGTTTACAGACGACCGCAGTGTCGCTCCGCGCGTCGAATATGCCTCCGGCCTGACAGGCTCAAATCCCAAGTGTGTAGTCTCCATCATCGGGTGTACGGGAGACTGGTTCGGCGGCTGGGATGGATTGAGACCCGGTTCGGTCGACCGGTTCATTACCGAAGACCTCAAGGGCGGGCGGCTGCCGGAGGTCATCGACAAGGGCGAGCCGGCGGTGCTTGTCTGCCATTGGCCTGGCATCTATTACAACGGCGAGGAAGTGGGCTTTAAGATTTTCAAAGAGGTTGTCCGGAGGATTCATGCTCGTTACGACAACCTGCTCTGGATGAAACTTAGCGAGCTCTCGCGTTATTGGGCCGCCAAGGAGCTGACGCGGATTGAGAAACAAGGCTCCCGCGTAACGTTCAGTGCTCCGTTTGCCACAACGCGATTTACACTTCAGATTAAAACGACTTCGCAAAACGTACCTACACTGACTGTGAACAGCCCCGCCGAAGGCGGGCATGATCAGGGCCGGCGCTGCCGGCCTGCTCAGTTGCAACGTGTGAAAAAACTCCTGCAATTAGAGAGCGGGACATGGCACGCGGACGGTCAGGACGTAACGGTTTGCTTCGACCTGCCCAAGGGCAAATCGACTCTGGTTCTCTGACGAGCAAAAGCTGCTGAGAGTATGTCCCTCGCAGAGTAAGATCGCGGTTAAACGGCGTCGTAGGCTCGTTTGACTTCGTCAGCGATAATCTTTATCCCCCTTGTAACCGTTTCTTCGTCCTGGGAGTAGTTTACACGGATACACTCGTTTTTGTGCTGCCATTGCTCTTTAAGTCCTGGGAAGAAATAGTGGCCGGGGACAATCAGAACCCCTCTTTTTTTGAGTCGTTCATAAAGTTCAGCGTTCGTAATAGGCAATCCCCTAAACCACAGCCATAAGAAGATCGCACCTTCGGGCTTGTGTATGTGAAAATCAATTCCGTTCAGCTCCTCGATGAGAAGCTTCACGGCCTCGGCAGCCTTTTTCCGGTAGAAGGGTTTAATAACGTCTCGGCTCAAACGAAGGATGTCACCGGTGCGAACCAGGCTGGTCGTCAGGGCTGCACCTATGCTACCTGGAGCAAGGCTCATGACGGCGTTGACATGTGAAACCATAGCGATAACTTCTTCGTTGGCGATGACAATTCCCGTACGTGCAGCCGGCAGGCCAAGTTTGGAAAGGCTCATACATACAATTGTGTGTTCGTTCCATACTGGTTTGACCTTTGTGAAGATGATATTTGGAAACGGTGTACCATAGGCATTATCGATAATCAGTGGAATGTTATTTGCGCGGGCAAGAGCACTGATTTTTTCAATTTCGGAGTCCGTTAGAACATTGCCCGTGGGATTGGTAGGCCGAGATACACAAATAGCACCGATTTCATCAGTAACGCTAATCTGGTCAAAGTCAACGTAGTATTTGAAGATGTGCTCATCGATATGCTTGATATGAGGTTTGCCGGCTACGAACAAATCATCTGATAGGCCGACATCGCAATAGCCGATATATTCAGGCGCAAGCGGCAATAGGATTTTTTTGTTCGCTCGGCCTTCAAAGGCACCAGCAAAGATGTTGAAAAGAATGAAAAACGCCGACTGGCTGCCATTGGTCAGGGCAACATTTTTGTGTTTTATGGCCCAGCCGAATTCGCTGTTCAGTAGTGTGCAAATTGCCTCGATAAATTCCTTGTTGCCCTGAGGCGGGTCATAATTTCCAATGACCCGCTCAAACGCGCCATCATCCTCAAGAAGCCTCGATATGCTCTCTCGAAAATACTGCTGAACCTTGGGAATGTGAGCAGGGTTGCCTCCGCCGAGCATCAGCATGTCCTGATTCTTCGTAAGAGCAGTGCTCAAATCGTCCATCAGTTGGCCGATGCCGGAGGCCATCGCAATCTTCTTGGCAAACTTGGATACTTTCACTGTCTTAATTGTTTAAACTAATACCCTGTTATGTGTCAAATGATAAGTTAGTACTTGTGAAAAATACCACTGGAAGATTCAGATTTGGTTTGAGAATCTTGACTGTCGTCAGACAAGTTTGGCTTTTTTTCGTGCCAAGTCAATGTCGCCAGGGCCGGCAGCGCCGGCCCTGATCATGCCCGCCTTCGGCGGGCCAGCGTGCGTGGAGGGACCCCGCCTTGCGGGAACCGATTGTGGGTTTTTGCTGATAAAAACCATTTTTTTGTAACAAAACGGCATTCTCAAGCGTCTGATATGGTAGTTATGGGTCTCGCTGCACACGAAAATAATCGTGTGCCTGAGCGTATTTGGTGCGGAGTAGACATAAGCTCTTTGTTTATGGGGACTTGTGATTTTAAGGGAATATTGTTCTTGAGGCAGCCGGACAGGAGTGAACTCGCGGATGAATAAGAAGAAGTTAGGGCAGTTACTTTGTGAAAAAAGGTATTTGGATGAGTCTAACCTTGAATTCGCGCTTGCGGAACAAAAGATTGAGCATCGGCGTTTGGGCCAGATTTTGTTAGAGCTTGGCTATGTAACGCAAGCTCAGTTAAATGAAGCACTTGCGATTCAGGTGGGGATAGAGAGGATAGATTTGACCGATGTTTCAGTAAGCGGTGAAATCGTTGCCCTTGTGCCGGCAGAACTGGTCAGCAAATACAGTATTTTGCCGTTACGGCAGGAAGACAGCCGATTGGCCGTGGCGATGACGGATCCGTTTCAGCCGCGGGTCATTGAGGATTTGCGGCTGGTAACCGGCTGCTCGGTGCGGCGGTATTACGCTGACCCGATAGAGATGGAAAATGCGATAATGAGATTTTACGGCAGCAATGTCGCAAGAATGCTGGATAACCTTGTTCCGGCTGAACAGCGGACAGAAACTGATGAGTTAGACAACGGAGACTACTCGCCTGCCAAGCTGCATGAGCTGGCGAGAGAGCCGTCTTTAGTTAATCTTGTGAATCTGATAATACTGGAAGCGATTGAGGTTCGTGCGAGTGATATTCACATCGAGCCGTTTGAGCATCAGGTAAAGATAAAGTACAGACTTGACGGTATGCTTGTGGAGAAGACGCCTTCGTCGAAGCGACTTCAGGCGGCGATCATTTCGCGAATTAAGATTATGGCGGACATGAACATTGCCGAACGATTTGTGCCGCAGGATGGGCATATCGAATTTGCCGGTAAAAACGGCAGGGTTGATATTCGTGTCTCGACCGTCCCCACGGTACACGGCGAAGCTGTTCAGTTGAGGCTTCTGGACAGGACGACATCATTGATAGGGCTCGAAGATTTGGGAATGAACGCTCAGTGTCTCAAAGGTTTCGATCAATGTCTGCATAAGAATCACGGGATTGTACTTGTTACCGGCCCGACCGGCTGCGGAAAGACAACAACGCTTTATGCGGCGTTAAATAGGATATACTCGCCGTCTGTGAAAATGATAACGATAGAGGACCCTGTCGAATATCAGCTTGAAGGTATTAACCAGATGCCGGTCAATCCGAAAAGGGGGCTTACCTTTGCCACGGGCCTGCGGCATATACTCCGTCACGACCCGGACATTGTGATGGTGGGGGAGATCCGAGACCGAGAAACCGCTAATATAGCAATTCGCGCGGCGTTGACCGGACACCTCGTTTTCTCGACACTTCACACTAACGATGCATCTGGGGCAATTACAAGACTGATTGATATGGGCGTTGAGCCGTTCCTCTTGGCCAGTTCACTTGAAGCGGTGTTAGCTGAAAGGCTGATTCGTAAGATTTGTCCAAACTGCAAAGAGCCGTACAAGCCGGACGAAAATCTAATCAGGAGCTTAAATGGCTCACTAAAGATTGAATCTGGTACGAAGTTTTATCATGGTGCTGGTTGTAATGAGTGCGGCCAGACGGGCATGAGCGGGAGGACGGGCATATTTGAGCTGCTTAGGATAACCAGCAAAGTGCGGGAATTGATAGCGGCAAAACCGACGACCGACCAGATCGTAAAGGCGGCCCCGGCGGATCATATAACTATGGAGCACGATGGTATTGCCAAAGTATTAGAAGGTATCACAACTCCTGAGGAGGTTATTAGGGTCGCAAAGAGTATTGGTGAGGAAGAATGAATCGTCCTGCGATATACGAATTATGTGAGGCTTAATTTTGGGCCAGTTTTCTTACAAAGCAGTTGACAGAGGTGGCGGACACGTTAGGGGAACTATAGAGGCCTCTGACCGCAGAAGTGCTGTTGTTGCCCTGGCTAATAAGGGTCAGTTCGTAACAGATTTGGCCGAAGCGGCTCAGACGCCGGGCGTCAACGGTGGCGAGAAGGCGGCGCTGGACCTGTCCAGGTTTGTGAGGTTTGGTTCGCGAAGAGTTAGCAGCAAAGACGTTCTGGCCATGACCACGCAGTTGAGCACGGCTTTGCGAGCGGGACTTCCACTGCTCAACGGGCTTGAGCTTATTCGTGAACAGCAGCACAAGGTGGCGATGAAAGAAATGATGGGTCAACTTGTGAATGCGGTCAGTTCCGGGCAGTCACTTTCGGAGGCTATGGCTGAGCACGAGAAGGTTTTCAGCCCGTTGTATCTGTCAATGATAAGAGTCGGTGAGACAGGGGGAATCCTCGATGAGACATCGGCTCAGCTGGCAGGAATATTGAGTAGGGATGAGAAGATAAAAACAAATATGAAAAATGCCTCGGCGTATCCTATCTTCGTTTTGTGCGTCGGCCTTGCGTCGGTGGTTATCATAATAACATGGATATTGCCGACTATAATAGGAACGATAGGCGAGAGCGGTGTGTTACTGCCCTGGCCGACAAGAATGCTATTAGGAATGAGCGAATTTACGAAAGCTTTACTTACGAAGGTGTACGGATGGATTATTCTCGTTCTGATTGGGGCGGGGCTGTATTACCTGATAAGGTGGACGAGAACTGAGGGCAAAATCAAGTGGGATACTTTTAAGCTGAGAATACCTGTGTTAGGTTCGGTTTTGCGGACGATAGCGGTGGGCAGATTTGCAAGGACACTTGGAGCGCTGACCAAAGGAGGCGTTATAATTTTGGAGGCCCTTAGTGTTGTTCGTGATACGCTCGGTAATGAATTATTGGGCAGGGAAATCGATGCCGTGGCTGAAAAGGTCAAGCGTGGTGAATCGTTGGCCGAGCCGTTAAGTGAGTCGGGATATTTTCCGCCCCTGCTTGTGCAAATTGTCTCGATAGGAGAACAGACAGGCAAGCTCGATGAATTGCTGCTCAATGCCGCTGATACTTTCGATACTGAGGCGGACTCGGCGATAAACAGATTTATGGCGATTTTCCCGGCGCTCTTGATATTGCTATTGGCTTTAGTAATAGGGTTCATAATAGTGGCAACTCTGCTGCCAATCGTTGTAATGACTGTCGGCGGAGGGGTGCTTTGACGGTAATTAACGGTTCGCCATTCGCGGCTCGAACCATGATTCGCGAAATGCGATTTATAAAACAGCTTGTATGAAAGGTGGTCAAATGAAGCGGAAGAAGGAGAAAAGGAAGGCATTCACGCTGATAGAATTGCTTGTAGTGATTATTATTTTAGGGCTGCTTGCAGGATTTGTTGCGCCGAAAATGTTTAAGCATGTCAGCAAGGCCAAGTGGGACCTGGCAAAACCCAAGATGGCAATTATCGAAGATGCGATCGAGAGATTTTGTCTTGATTGCGGGCGATATCCGGATGACTCGGAGGGACTTGATGCGCTGCTTGTTCCGCCTGCGGACCTTGAGGAAAAGTGGAACGGACGATATCTAAAGCCAAGTCAGTTGGTCGATCCATGGGACAATCCGTATATCTATGTTGCAGAAGGTGAAATCAATCCGGGCAGTTACGATTTAATAAGCTTCGGAGCCGACGGCGTAGAAGGCGGCGAAGGTGACTACACAGATATATACAACGATTAAATCTGTTCGTAGTTCGTAGTCTATGAATTATCAACTATGAGCTCAAGTGGGTCCTTATTGTGGAAGTGCAAAGGCAAAAGTTGAAACTAAAGGTCAAAGCGAAGCGATGCGGCTTTACCCTTGCGGAAATGCTGGCGGTGGTAATTATCATATCGCTTCTCGCAGGCCTTGGTGGCGGCATTTATGTGGGGACATATAAGAAAATGCTGGTCGAAAAAGCGGCACGCCACTTTGTGCTTACAGCCAAATATGCAAGGATAATGGCGATTGAGAAACAGAGACGGTACGAGATACAATTGGACGTAGCCAATAACGCATTTTACTTAGCTACCACGCAATGGGATGAAGATACCGAGCAAACAGAGCAGATAGTTGTGAAGGACTCTTATTGCAAGCCGGTGGAATTCGAGGGTGATGTTAAGTTCGAGGACGTTCAAATCACGCCGACTGGTTTGGAGACAACGACCGAGGACGACGAGCAGCAGGCAATAGTTTTTTTGCCGAACGGCACCGCACAGTCAGCGGTAATTCAGGTCGGTGACGGCAAAACCCATTATACGATAAGTATCAGCACTGCCACCGGCAAGGCAAAAATGTATTTCGGCGCGGTTGAAGACGTGAAAACTGGTACCGGTGTGAGAATTGGTGCCATTGATCTGGACGCAGAATGATGGTGTGGGCAAAAAGAAACAACAGAGGTTTTACTCTGGTTGAGACGGTCACTGCGAGTGCTATCCTTTGCGGAGCCGTTTTGACAGTGGGAGCAATCAGCACAAGGTCCCTTAGCGGAACAAGACTTAACAGGCGATATGAAATGGCAACAGCATTGATTGATAAGCAGCTTAGTTTGATTGACTATGTCGGCATCGATGAATTCATCGAATTAGGACAAATGGAAGGGGTCTTCGAAGAGTCTGAGCTAGAGTATCGCTGGGAAGTTGTTACTGAATACCAGGATATTGATAGTCTCTATCTGGTGACTATAACGGTTGGCTGGGTTGAGCACAATCGTCCTTATAGTATTTCGGCCGATACCATGCTCGACGGGATAAGTGTGTTTATCGAGGTTGAAATTGAAGCCGGGCAAGAGTGATTAAGAAGATGAATTCGAGAAAAACAGGATTTACGTTGGTAGAAGTGTTGGTGGCATCGACTATAGGAACGTTCGTTGCGTTGGTGGCGGTGGGAACATTGAGGGCTATTACGGCGAGTTCTGAGATGGTGGAGTATAGCATTAGCGCTGCTGCTGAGGTGAGGTTTGCATCGAATATGATCGCAAGGGACCTTGTGAATCTGTACCGTGACGAGAATAGAAAAAATACTAAATTGATCGGGATGGTTGAAGAATCAGAGCAGGGCAGTATTAGTTATCTGGTCTTTTACACTGTCAGCAGAGCAAAGGCCAGAATTGGCCAGCCGGAAGGCGATGTATATGAAGTGGAATATTGTCTGCTAAAGGATGAAGAAGAGTCAGTGTTAATGAGGCGATTGTGGCCAAATCCCAATGAAGAAGATGAACCGGGCGGAATACTGACGGCCATCGCCGAAGATATTGATATTTTCGAGGTCAGATTCTTTGACGGGGAAGAATGGTCCAGTGAATGGCCGGAGGAGATGGAGATTTTGCCTCAGTTGATTGAGGTAAACATAGTGGCAAAAGTGCCGAGCCGAGGAGAACCGGCTATGGAATCCTTTATTGTGAATTTCATCAGATCTGCAGTCGGTTCGGCCGTTACTTCGGAGAGCGATGACCAATAGAGAAGTGCCGGTACTAATACCGGTATGACCGGATAAGAAACAAAGTGAAAGAATCGGGGAGCGAAAGTTTAGCTGAAAGAATGGGTACTGATGGTGACAAAAAGGGGCTTGTTCTTGTAGCAGTGTTGTGGGTAGTAGTGGTGCTTACGATCATTGTTGCGGTCCTGGGGCGCAAAAGTCGGCTCGATACAAAGGTTTGCTTCGCCAGGATAGAGGGGCTTAGGTGCAAGTGGGCTTGTCGCGCAGGGATAGAGACAGCGATTGGGGTGCTCAACGAGGACACAAGGGAAAGTGACTGCCTGACGGACCTGTGGAGTGATAACGACGAAGATTTTAATGATATTCTGTTAGAGAGGTGCTCGTTTACGACCCGGGTCATTGATGAGGCGAGTAAATTAAATGTGAATGCTGCTACCAAAGGGCAACTTTTGGAGTTGCCGGAGATGCTCGAAGAAATTGCAGATGCGATAATCGACTGGCGGGACGAAAATGATACGCCGAGCGAGGGAGGTGTCGAAAGCGGATATTATGAGGAGATGCCGTTTGGATATATGGCCCGGAACGGTCCTTTCAGGACAATACGCGAGCTGCTGTTGGTCAAGGATGTTATGGAAGAGTTTTTCTATGGAGAAGACACGAACTTCAACGGCCAATTAGACTACAATGAGAGAGACGGCGACAAAAGCCCACCCGCCGATGACGGAGATAGTGAGCTGGATCTGGGATGGATTGCGTACCTGACGTGCTACTCCTATGACAACAACAAAGATGCCAGCGGGAATCAGAGGGTTAATATCAATGAGGGTAGTGCGAAGCAGCTGGAAAAGTCTCTGGGCATAAGGAACGATAAGGCCGAGTTGATTGTGAAGAATCGTGGGGATGGATACAAAAGCATTGGCGATTTGATAAGTCCTCTGGGTTTGCCAACGTTTTCTCAGATAGCGGACAGAATAACGATAAGTAGTGAGGAAAAATTGCCGGGAAAAGTAAACGTCAATACGGCTCCGGAGGTTGTTCTGGCCGCTTTGCTGGGTGGTGACGACACGGCTTACCAAATTGCCGAGAATATAATCACCTATAGAGAGAGTTTGATGTATGGGATCGAAAGCATTGGAGAGCTGATGCAAGTGGGGTCGATGAACATCGATGCTTTCAAGAACATTGCGGGTTCTATAACTACGCGGTCTGATGTTTTTACAATTCGTTGTGTTGCGACGGCCGACAGAAACGGCTTTGCTGGAGCAACATTGGAGACAGAAGCGGTGGTGGATAGGAGTTCGACACCTTGTAAGATACTCTACTGGTATCAGGGGACAAGTAATTGATCATTGATTATTCTCTGGGCTGTCTGTGGCCTATGTAGTGAAAGTTGAACGAAATGAATAATGACAAGATAAATATGAAGACCCCGCTGTCCGTGATAGCAATGGCACAAGAGGAAAGCCGGTTCAAAGCTGTAGAGCTTCGAAGAAAGGGCGGGGCCTTTGAAGTGCTCTGGACAAAGAGCAGCAAAGGCACCGATGCGGACTGGCGGCTTTTTGCAGCCGAGTGTGGCTTGTCCGTTGAGCCAGCAGCGCATGTAGATGTCGATGGTAACAGGATAGTTGTGGTTGGCTTTAATTCGGCAGCGGTGGCTTTTTATCGCATTGGTGTGCCTGCGGTGGGAGAAGAAGAGACCGCAGCGATAGTCAAATTACAGGCTGAGACCCAGCTACCCTTGCCGGCCGAGCAAATGGAGCTGGCCTGGCGGGTCGGCCAGATGCGGAACGGGCAAGTGGCCGTCACCATGGCAGCGGCAAGAAGAGAACAGCTGCAAGGATTTGTAGAAAATGTGTGTGATTTTGAGCCGACAAAAATACTATTAGACTGCGAGGGGATAATAGAAGCATGGAGAGCGCTCTTTTCCGCAGAGGAAAAAGACACTGTGGTTGTCAGTATGGCAGCGCGAAATACGCAGGTTTGTCTGGCTGAGGACGGGCGATTGAGCAATGCTGTGGTCCTGGATATGGGGACAGAGGATTTGGCGGAACAAACGGAGACTATCGAAAGATTTGTCCAGGATATGAGGAGTGTGTTGGACTTGTTTGGTTATGCCGAGCCAGCGAAATTGCCGGTTTTTGTGCTGTCGGACGGCAGTGCTGCGTACGTAGGTATAGTTTCTTCTCTTAGGTCGGCAGGATTGAATGCCAGAGCAGCCTTGCCGGACATTAAGAAATTAAGGGCGCAGACGGAACTTCAGGTTGAAGAGGCCTACGAATACCGTGTGCCGATAGGTCTTGCGCTTATGGCACTTGAGGGGCGCACGAACGAGCTTAATATTTTTGAGCGTCTGTACCAACCGGCCAAGAAGGAGGAGAAGAGGCATTGGTTGTATTCACCAAAGGTGACATGCGCGATTGCATCGGTGATGCTGGTCCTGCTGGTTGTCGTCTCTTATGCAGTGGATGTGGCCAGTCCGGGTGCAATCGAAAAGCGTTTGGAGGCGTCCCTTTCGGATACAGATATGAATATGCTAATGCAGCGGCAAAAACTAATCAAAACGATTGCATTGCAAAGGCCCGATTTGCTTGACCTTTTAAATCAAGTGGTCGAAAGCGGTGATAGAGGGATAAAGCTGGAGAGTTTGTATTTTAAGAAGGGCCAGCTGGTGACCATAAACGGCCAGGCACCCGGCAATGAGCAGCTATACAAATTTGAGAAAAGTCTACAGGACAGAACCAGTATAAAAGACGTGAAGATGACCTCGACCAGAGACACCAGAAGCTCGACCAGAGACACCAGAGGTAGGGGGCTCCGCTTCACTATAACTTTTCATTACAGGAATTTTACCAAATAGAGAATTAGAGAAGCTATGATAGAAAAATTAAGCCAAAAAGATATACGGATGTTGAAGATTGGTGCTGTGTGTGTAGCAGCTATCCTGGTGTTTGTGTTTGCATCAAAGTGGCTTGACCACTGGACACAGGCGAGAAAATCGCTTGCTGAGCTGCAGGACAAATTAGAGCTTCTCGATGTGGGCAAGGCTAAGCAAGCAGGCTTGATGTCAATTGTGCCTGCGTTCGAGATGCCCCAGAAGGAAGAGACGCAAAAGTTTCTGTTCAGAGATAAGCTTAACGAACAACTAAAGAAGGCGGGAATAAGTAGCAAGCCTCTGCAGGTTGTGTCGACCGTAAAATCTCCGCAGGCCGGGTATAAGCTATTGCGTTTGAAATGCAGCGCCAAATGCAGGTTCGGGCAGGTGCTCGATTTGCTTGCCAGCCTGAAAGAGAATCCTTATCTGGTCGGCATCGAGGAAATGCGTATAAAGTGCGATTCAAAAAAGCCGCAGGAAGTAGACTTGGATCTGACGGTGTCAACATTTGTGAGGTGAGAAATGCAGATTATGAAACTTGATTATCTTAATTATCTGAAAGAAAAGAAAGAGGTTGTATCAGTTGTGCTGCTTGGGGTTTCAGCATTTTTGGCAGTTTTAATTTTGATTAAGGTAGGGAGCTTCTTTGCGGCCTCGGCCAGGGCAGAGCGCTTAGTTAAGATGGCTATTGCGCAAAATAACACGGATGCCAAAGATATGGAAAAGCATCTTGCCAAATCCAAAGCGATTGCCAGCGAGTTAAAGAGGGAAAATTTGTTTGCGCCGCCTCCACCGAAGCAACATCCTATTAAAGAAGTATGGGGTATCTTCGGTGATGAGGTGCTGATAAAAAACAAATGGTACAAAGTCGGTGACACGGTAGGAGACGCGAAAATTGTGGCAATCGGACCTACTTCGGTCAAGATCGAGTGGGACGGAAAGGAAAAAGTCTTTGCCCCTATTGATGCGGTGGTTGCTTCGGCGCCCAGTGGGCCGAAGCGTGCAGTACCAGCAAAGGAAGTAGCCAAGGCCGGTGCCGAGACGGTCTCGGTTCAGCTCGAGGTAAGGCCAATGTTTGGCCGTGGAGACAGAGGGCGGGGCGGCCCGGGAGGTGGGCCAGGATTCGGGGGGGGATTCGATGGGATGAGGGAAAGATTCCAGAATATGTCTGAGGCAGAAAGGCAAAGACTTGTGGCCGAAATGCGCGAAAGAAGAGAGAGATTCCAGAATATGTCTGAGGCGGAAAGAGAACGATTTAGAGCCGAGATGCGCGAAAGATTTGGCGGCGGACGGCCGTCAGGTGGCAGACGGTGATAAACCGATTGAAGTGAGGTCAGTAAAATGAAACAGTCAGGAACAACAACAGTATTTGTAATAGTCTGTGTTGCGGTGCTTCTTGGATCTTGGGGGATTGGTCTATGCATCAGGCAAGTCAGGTTCCGCAGCGCCGGCATCGAATCCAAAGCAGGTTCCGAGCCCGAGATGAGCGCCGAGATACAAAAGCCAGGTGAGGCAGTTGAGGCTGAAAGAGAACCCGCCGAGATGGCTCAATTTCGGCCCGAGAGAAGACCGATGCCTGGCGGTGAAGGCAGAAGGCCGTTCGGCGATCTTTCTGAAGAACAAAGAGAAAGGATGAGGGAGCGATTTGAAAATATGTCTGAGGAAGAAAGGCAAAAGTTTAGGCCCCAAATGCGTGGAAGATTTGGCGGTCGACGGCCACAAGGCGGTGATAGATTTGGCGATCTCTCTGAAGAAGAAAGGGCCGAAAGAGAGAGCATGAGAGAGAGATTGGAGAATATGTCTGAGGAGGAAAGGGAAGAATTTAGAGTTCAAATGCGCGAAAGATTTGGCGGTCGACGGCCGCAAGGTGACGGAGAAGGTGGCAGACGGCGACCAGGTGCCAGACGCCGGCCAGGTGACAGCGGTGGCGGCGCACCTCCACCGAAGGGCAGAGCCTGCTTTGTTGCTGAGACCCCTGTGTGGGTAGACGGCAAGCTCGTACAAATTTCTAAAGTCACCACGGGCCAGACAGTCGGCAAGAAGTTCTGTGGGTCATCGTCTCTGGAGCAGGTTCAGGAGCACGAGGGAACGTTCGAGTGTCGTGACATAGCGCTCGAGAGCGGAAATACCATCGGCGTTGTCGATGCACACTGCTTCATGCTCGATTCCGGACGATGGATCGCGGCACAGAACTTGACAAGCGGCCTAAGATTGAAAACGCTGACCGGCACTGTCGGTATCAAAAGCGTTACAAAAAGAGCCGTGCCTTATACCGGCAAAGTCTACAATCTGAAGGTTAAAAGCTCAGACCAGTACATGGTAGGCAAAGATGTGGTAATCGTGCGTGATTATTGATGCGGTGCTTCGGTGCGTGTTCGATCTGCTCATAGAACACCGCACCGGCCCGTAGCGCCGACCAGGCGGAAGACAGTAAGAGAATAATTGGATTTAGAATGAGGTGAATAAAATGGAACGGTCAAAATTAAAAATATCGATAGTAGTTGGTCTCGCAGCGGTTCTTATTATCTGGAGGGTTGGCTTTTACCCCCCAGTGCCTGAACAAGCAGAAAAGCCAGGTGAAACCGAAGTAGCTACCAAACCCGGTAAACCTGGTGAGGTTCAAAAGCCAGGTGACGCAAACGAGCCTATGGTGGCCTTTGACGTTGATAAACCCGGAAGATTAGCTGATGTTAATGAGCCCGGAAGATTAGCTGCCGTTAGGGAGCCGAAGAAGCCTGTTGAGCCAAATGAGCCGATGGAATTTGTGAACCTCAAAAATGTGGAGATGAAAACCATTATTGAGAAGCTTGCAGATTGGACCGGTAAGGTGATTATTCCCGCCGATGAGTCTATGAAACAAAGAGTGACCATATACGCGCCGGGTAAGTTGCCGAGAAGTAAGGCTCTTTCGCAGATTTACAGTGCGCTGCGTATGAAGGGCTACGTTGCCGAACATACCGATGACACGATTTATCTCAAACCTATTGCCGATCAAAAATTCGGCGAGGTTCCCACGATACTTGCTGATTATCCTCTGGCGAAGATCGAAAATAAAGACCAGGTGGTTCAAAAGTTCTTTAAGTTAAGGAACTACAGTCCTTCGCAGATGGGCGAGATTATTGTGCCGTTGATCGGCGAGTACGGCTATGTGACCGCTGATGAAAGCACCAGCAGTTTGTTGGTGATTGATACGGTTACGAATCTGATGCGTATTGGTCGGATTATCGAACAGTTTGATGCGGTCAAAGCCGAGCAAACCGTGACGGAGATTTTTCAAGTCTATAATGGTGACCCTTCTGAGATTGTTGAGTTGTTGGAGACACTATTAAGTGAGGGCAGTTTAAGCAGGTCAAGGGGTTCCGGCTTCAGGGGTCCCGGCGGAGGCCGTGGGCCCGGTTCTTCGTCAAGACCTAGTCCTACGAGCAGTACTTCATCCAAAAAAAGCAGTACCAAGGGTGCGGCAACTTCGATCACGGTCGGGACAACCCAGGCGCCGATCGTACTTATCCCGGAACCGAAGCACAATTGGATTATTGCAAAAGCATCACCTGAGGATATAAAGATAATTGGCGAGTGGATTAAGAAGCTTGACAAGCCGGTTTCAACAGTACTTGTTGATTATCCGCTTGCGAGCATTGAAAACAAGAATCAGGTAGTTCAGAAGTTCTTTAAGTTAGAGAACTTCAGTCCCCAGCAGATGGGTCAGGTCATTGGACCTTTGCTCGGCGAGTCCGGCTATTTAAGTGCTGAGGAAAGTACCGGCACTCTGTTGGTGATTGACACGGTTGAGAATCTGATGCGCATCGAGATGATTATCGCACAGTTTGATGTTCCCGAAGCTGAGCAAACCGTGACGGATATTTTTGAGATTTATAATGGTGACCCTTCTGAGATTGTTCAGTTGTTGAGGATGCTTCTAAGTGCCGACGGTACCGGTGGAAGCGGTCTCGGCCGAAGCAGTAGCAGTCGAAGCAGTTACGGTCGAAGCAGTTCCAGTCGAAGCAGTTCCAGTCGAAGTAGTTACGGTCGAGGCGGCATGTCCTGGTCTCCGTCGAGATATGGTTCCAGGACCGGGTCGTCGTCTTCGGTCGTCGTTGGGACCAGCCAGTTCCCGATTGTGCTTATCCCGGAGCCGAAGCGCAAGTGGATTATTGCAAGGGCATCGGCTGAAGATATGAAGCGGATTGCCGAGTGGATAGAGAAGCTCGACCAGAAAGAGCCGATCGAACAAGAATACGAAACAATTTCAATAGGATATGCTGATGTCAGCGAACTGGCGGGCCGTCTTAACGAGGCGCTGCAGCAGATGCCGGGAAGCGAATTACAGGCGAGTGTTCTTATTCAGCCATTGGTCCAGGCAAGGCAGATTGTGATCTTCGGCAGAGCGGATATGCGCGAAATGGTCAAGAAGCTTATTGCAGAAGTTGATATTCCTGCGGGTATGTTTGAAACAAGGGTTTTCAAATTGAAATACGCTGACCCTGATGAGATCAAGGAGAACCTCGAAGGTCTTTACGAACAAGAAGCCGGTAGTTTTCGTAGTTACGGTATTTCAAGGTCATCATATAGCTCACGCACGGTTGAATCTCAGGAAACAGTAAAAGTAATATCATTTTCGACGATGCAGCAGGTAACTGTGATTGCCTCGCCTGAGAATATGCTCAAGATCGCTGAGCAGATAGTCGAATGGGACATTCCGCTCGATGTGGCTAAAGTAAAGCCGAGAATAATTGAATTGCGTAATTCCGATCCGATTGAGATGGCTGATTTGCTGACTACGCTTTTCAGCGAAGAAAGCAGTAGAGGCATGTCGATCTTCGATATTTTGTTCGGCACAGGTACTGAGGAAAAGGCAAAAATTGTCGGGCCGCTCTATGGCCAATTGACCTTTGAAGATGTGCCGGGGACAAAGAAGATTATCGTAATAAGCAAGATTCCCGAGGCATACGATGTTATTGAGGAGTTGATACGTGACCTTGACAAGCAGGAGATGGGCGAAGTGCCCAAGGTCGTAACGCTCAAGTACGCAAACCCGGAAGACCTCAGCGAACGTCTAAATGCCATGTTCTGCGAGGCGGGAACGTCGGCCGTGATTGTGCGTAGCGAAACGGGCCTGAGCGAGTACTCGATGGAAGAATCAGAGAACACAAGCTCCGGGGACAGCACTACCAGCCAAAACCAATATACGCCATGGTGGTCAGGGTCCGGCGCTCGCACCGGCATCGGTGAAGAGATGCCGATCAGCAACGTTATAGGCAGGATACGCTTCGTTCCAGAGCCCCGCATCAAAGCTATTCTTGTTCTTGCCCCTCCGGAGTTTATGCCGGAGATAGAAAAGCTGATTGAACAACTCGACATACCCGGCAAACAGGTGTTGGTAAAGGCGATAATTGTAGAAGTTACTCACAGTAGTATGACCTCTCTTGGCGTACAATTGGCGACGAACCAGGAGGCGTTTGGTGCTCTGGAAGAAAATGCAATCACTGCACTCGGCCAGCTTGCCCTTCTTGCAACCCACGGCTCAATAACATCTAATCAGGGTGTTACTACAGGAACAGGGACAATACTTGATGTAGGGACGAATGTCTATGGCCTGATTGATTTCTTAGTTAAGAAAACTAATGCAAGGATTCTCAATCAACAGACACTGTGGACAGAAGACAACGAAGAAGCGAGTTTCTTCAAGGGTGAGAAAATTGCATTCATGACAAGCGTTCAAGCCGCGACGGGTGTAGCTGGGGCCACGCAGAATTTCGAATTTGAGAAAGTAGGTATGACTCTCGCGGTCAGGCCAAGTATTACTCCCGAAAACAACGTGGACATGATTATAAATATTTTGATGTCGCAGCTTACCATAGAACTTGTGAACAACCAACCGGTTAGGACCGAGATGGAGACAAAAACCAATATGATAGTAAAGGACGGCCAAACAGTTATGCTCGGCGGCATCCTCTTCCAGGAAGACAGGGTTATCGAACGAAAGGTTCCGCTATTTGGTGATGTACCTGTGGTTGGCGGCCTGTTCCGCCACAACGAAACTATGGCAGCCAACAATGAAATGCTCGTGTTTATTACACCATACGTAATAGATGATCCCAGCAATCTACCTCCTGAAACAATAGAGGAAATAGAACGTCCAAAGGAAAAGCTGAAAAACATCCGAGAACAGTTAGAAACCACTATGGAAAAGCTTGAGCGGGAGCTTCCGTGAGTTAAGCCTGCCCCTGCGAAAGCAGGGGGCAACGCCGGCCTTGATCCGGCCGAAGGCCGGTACGATCCAGTCCAGCCCGACGAAGTCGGGTCTGATCCGGTCCAGGCCTTCGGCCTGGTCGCTCTGGCCCGCCTTCGGCGGGGGCGTCTTTTGGTTGCTCAAGCGTCTTGCCTGTCTCGGCTTGCGCGAGCCAAGACGGGCGGGAAATTTTACCCATCCTTTTGGTGGTGCTCGTTTTCATCGCGAAATTAGACACGGATTCACAGACCCAGGTTAGAACGCCTGAGTGTGAAAACTCGCAATGTCCCCTCATCAAAAGTCCCACCGGAAAATCCGGCCGCACTCATTCCGAACGGAGCTGCAAAAACTCTTTGACAGGATAGCACCTGATAGAGCATAATTCCAAAGTTCGGAATTTCCCGTGTTTGGGATAGATATTGTAAGCGGTGCACCTGGAAAATAGGAAATACCCACCGGAGTAAACGATAAATGGATGCTTATTGCTTGAGACCGGATGAGTTGACTGATTTAACCATCGAGAAACTCGGCCCACCGACGATAGATTCTCCCCTGATACAGGGTAAGCGTCATTTTACTGATGATCACGAGAAGATTCTCTTGTATTCACATTCTGAAAATCTGAAAGAGTACGAAAATTCGGACAAGCAGCTTCCGATGTTCGAGAGGGCGGGGGCCCGCCGAAAGATATTCTTTGACCCCAAGAAACTAAACTGCGGCATAGTTACTTGTGGAGGATTGTGTCCCGGTCTCAATGATGTGATACGGACCATCACCCTCAGTCTGATCTGGCAGTACGGCGTTAAGAAAGTTCTTGGCTTGCGATATGGATACGCAGGGTTATCCTCGGACGCTCCACAGAAACCTCTTCCGTTAACGCCGGAATTGGTGAATGATATCCACCTTAAAGGTGGGGACATTTTATCGTCTTCCCGTGGGCCCCAAGACGTTGATGATATGGTTGATAATCTGGAAAAGATGGGGATTGGCTTATTATTCACCATCGGTGGAGACGGAACACTGCGAGGGGCACTGGAGCTTACCAAAGCGATAAAAAAAAGAGGGTTAAGAATTTCGGTAATTGGCATCCCGAAAACAATTGACAATGACATCTCCGGTATAGAGCAGTCTTTTGGCTTCTCAACGGCTGTTGAGGCGGCGCGTTTAGCAATTTGCGGCGCACACGAAGAAGCCAGAGGTGCCTGGAATGGTGTGGGATTAGTTAAACTAATGGGCAGGGGTTCAGGTTTTATCGCTGCTTATGCCACCTTAGCCAATAGCGATGTGAACTTCTGTTTTATCCCGGAGGTGCCCTTTGTTCTGGAGGGGGAACATGGGTTCTTACATTCCCTGGAAAAACGATTGGATGAAAAACATCACGCACTTATCGTAGTAGCCGAAGGTGTAGGCCGAGGCTTGACCGAGAAAAAAGGTACTCAAAAGAAGGACGTTTCCGGTAATATTGTGCGTGAGGACATCGGTCTTTTACTGAAGAAAAGAATCACGGAATATTTCCAAGCCAAGAGAAAGCCGTTATCTCTGAAATATATAGACCCCAGTTACATGATTCGCAGCTTACCCGCCGATTCCAACGATTCGGCGTTTTGCGTAATGCTTGGACAAAATGCCGTACATGCCGGCATGTCGGGCCGAACAAATATGGTAATAGGCTACTGGAATCAATACTTTGTCCATATCCCCATATCGCTTACTATCCTGAAGAGGAAAAAAGTTGACCCTAATGGCCATTTATGGCAGACTGTTTTGGAAACAACCGGCCAAGCACATTCTGTTAGAAATCTTGACTGTCGTCAGACAAGTTCCAAAGAGTATAAGGATATGGGTTAATGGGCTTGGCCATCATGCGGAAAAGGGAAGATTTTTCGCGGTTCACAAAAACTAACGCAGAAATGACTTATTGGGGTACCTGATACAATATAAGTTGAGTGTTGGGCTAATGAATTCAGAGCAATTGGAAAAATACACCTCTGCGATAACGCTTTCGGACATGGAAATCTTTGTGTTTCCGGAGCTGATGTATAGTCTGGTTCTGGCTGATATTATGAGTCCGATTATCTGGCAGTGGCGAGAGCTGGAGTCTTTCAAGAAGCTGCAGGGCAAAAGCAGCTATAAAAAATTGATGCGGCTCAAGCAATTCATAATTGATGAGTTTGAGTTTAATCTCGACCTTGAAACCTGGGGACTGACCGGCAAAGCTAAAGAGCTCAAACGGTTTGAGAAGTTCATCTCGCCGGGTGATGTCGCCAAAAGCAATGCTCTATTTGGCTACGAGGGTGACAAATATTATTTTGATGTGGATATCAGAAAGCACTTTGGGCTGGATAAGTACGACAGTGACATGATCCCATATTGGAAGACAGAAACAATCGAGGCTATGAATGCCTTTCGGTACAGAGAAGGCTATACAAAATGGGCGGGGGAGTGCGTCTCATTATCGGCTTTGTACGCGGCAGCGGCGTTTATCGTATGCGGAATACCTCTGGAAGATATCTATATGATACTCACCCCGCTTCACTCACAGAATTTCATCGACATACAGGACGGCGTTCTGACCAACAACAGAAGGCTCGTTACCAAAACAATGTGGTTCAACGGCACCGCTATTTCCAATAAGGCCCAGCGGGCATTGCGAAATGAAAACGTTGCAATCGTGGCCCATCCATCCGGCTATGTGCATTGTTTGTATGATGATGCGACGATAGATAAAGGAGTTTACCAATATTTTGCCAAGAAACTAAGTTCATATTTGTCAACAGAATTAACACTGCTTATCTTTGCAAGTTTTTTGCGAGTCAATAGAGACTATCAGAAATTTTTTCAGGTCTGTCGCCGGTGCCACGGCCAGGCACAGTTTTTAAAGGCGGAAGTCCTATTCCATTATGAGCACAGCAGTAATTACAGAATAGCCGACAAAACTTTTGATAAACTGCTCGCCGAGGTTTCAGATGAGGATTTTGTTCCGTATCAGCTCCCGGGTAGAATTCGATGTGACGAGCTTGATGAATTTATAAAAAAGGAAAAGGTTAGCTTGAGAAACCCAGCGGGCAAAATGGCCTTGAGGAAATATATTGAACCGGTAATACCTGATGCGCAGCAATTTGT
>JAUXAL010000095.1 GCA_030619925.1 Phycisphaerae bacterium
CTGTAGAAGCTTGAAGCTTGTTTTTTCGTGTATCCAGTTACCAGTTTCCAGCTTCGATACAAGTTTCGACACCCATAAACGGGGTTCTGAAAAAAGAACAACTTCGGCTGCCATTGGGTAACCTCCTGATGTCTGTTATCTATGAACCATGAACTATGAACCATTTACGATTTGCTCTTTGCGGTTTGCTATTTTCTATGAACAACGAACGATGAACCATCCATAGTTTAGATACATTTTAACACATTTTCGAACAAAAATCAACAAAAAAATTAGCTCGATGCTGGATTCTGGATGCTTGATACTCGAAAAAAGTTTTACCGCGGAGAACACAGAGAACGCAGAGATTTTATTTTTTTTTATTAACCGCAGATTAGCACGGATTTACACGGATTGCTGAGTCGATTATGGAAATGGCTGCTTGTTTATCGGGCGAAGGGGCGATATACTCGATGAAGGCTGGTTGAAATCGATGAACGAATTGGATGATTCCTGGTGTTAACTCATCAGGCAGACCTATTACTAAGAATATTCAATCCATAGTTGATGATGCATTAAAATTGAACTCGCAATACGGTATTGTTGCATTTGTTCTATTTCCAGTACCTGTAGATGATAGTCGATGGGAAGTCTATTTAAAACGTATTAGTGAAAAAACTGGGTTGTGTTTAAGTAAAGAAAATAACTGTGATGTAGTAGAAATGAACGCTGATGATAAGCACACATGCAATTTAATCGTTTGCTCGTTTATGTGCAAGAAATTCCGTAAATTGCGATGAAACAAAAGAAGAAAGAAAAGCCCGATCAAAGATTTAACGGCAACTCTCTCACCCTAAGCTGTAGCAAGTAAGCTTTGTCATGCGGGTTGGCGAGGCACACAAAAGAAGGGAAAAGGCAAAAGAATTTTAGTGGATTAGAGAATTAGTGAATTGGTTAATTAGAGAATTAGTGATTGGTTAAATTCGTGTTAATTCGTGGCTAATATCTCTTTGCGTCTTTTGTGGCAATTTTAATAGATCCCTCGACTATCCTCGGGACGGCGTCTGCGTAATCCGCGATAAAAATACTGGCAGCATGAAAGATCCACCTACAAACTTGACGGACACCCATAATACGCACGGCCTTTTCAATCTAATACTCTATGGTTTATTGTGCTCTGTGTCTGCACAGCCACCCAACCATGCTTATGCCGATGGCGCCAAGGAAAACCGCACCTGGAACAGGAACGGTCGTAAATTCTATCTCATTGAGGTACTCATTCATGAGGGTGTAGCTGAAAGTATCACCACCTTGTGTATCAGTGGGCCAACTTGGCCCTGCCCCCAAATCCTTGACTTCACAGACCGAGACTTCAAGTTCATACTCGCGACCAGCTATCAAAGGACCCACCGGCCACTCGGTTTCGGTTATCGCGACCGGATCAGCCCGGTAAAACTGCTCATCATCAACGTCTTCCAAAAACATCATTAAGGCATTTCCATCTACTCCGCCGTTCACGGTCCAAGTGAGCGTCGGATTGAGGATAATGCCTGTCGCACCGTCCGAGGCTGGGTAGATAAAATTGACAGGATTCAACGAAGGTTCTTCGGAAAGACCGGTGAGGTCCAACGTTACAGTGTTAAGAGACACATCACTGCTGTTCTGGAAGTTTAGGGTGTATGCTCCTAACGGGTAAGCTGCTCGTAGATCAGTGAGAAATCCATAATAACCAGAGCTCCAATCCCACGAGCCTTCATATTTGGGAATGGTGAAAGTTGCTGAACCCGTTACGTCAATATGGTCAAGACTACCAGGACTTACGACATCCACCCACATCTCGAAAGCCCAAGGTACATCCCAAGCTGCGCCATCCACATATTCCTTAATCGATGTGATGACGATCCAGTCGATGTCAAGGTCTGCCTGGGCTACGGGAGTGGCTAATGAAATGGCCAGAACAGCAACAATACTCAGTACCAAGATATTTGCTTTTTGATTTTGATACATTTTAAACTCCTCTTTTTAAGTAGCAGTAATGTTTGTCCAAGCCTGTTTGAGATTGTTTTACTGATTAACCGCCTTTATTATTCACCCTCACAGCCTTTTGGGGACTGAGAGTCAAAAAAGCTTGGTGGTAGAAAGTAAACTCCTCAAATACTCCTTAAGACTATTCGATTTGTGGAAAAAGGGCAAGAAAAATATTTCTAATTTTTTTAACAAATTTTGAAAAATCAGGAGGATGTGTTTAAAAGCATGTTTTTTCGGGTTAGAAAGTTATGATTTCTCACCATCACCGCCCCGACGTGAAGTATCTCGGCCATAAAACAAGCAGAATCAGCGGCCTATAGGTTATATTCTTTGATTTTTCTGTAGAGCGTTCTTTCGCCGATGCTGAGGATTTTTGCTGCCTTTTCACGGTTGCCTTTTGTTTTGGCCAACGTGTCCACGATAGCTTGTTTTTCCAACTCATTCAGTGACACCCCCGCCAAATCGGCAAGGCCATTTCGTACATCGTGGCCCGCATTGCGGCTGGACTGCTGGGGCAAAGACAAAATCAATAGCATTATCCGGATATATTTGGTATCTTAATGCGATTGACTTGAGTCTTGGGTCATTTGATAATTTGAATTTGTTTCGGATTTAGATATTCGAATTTAGGATTTGATGAGCCTGTGGGTATCGAGCATCAAGTATGAACGTTGAACGAGCAAACAAAAAAGCCAAGGTATATCTCGTTGGTGCCGGCCCGGGCAGGGCGGATTTGATTACTCTTCGCGGGGCCGACGTCCTCAAGGCCGCTGACTGTATAATTTACGATAAGCTGGCCAACCCGGCTTTGCTTAAGTTTGCCCGCGCCGACGCTGAGATTGTCCACGTGCCCAAACGCATTGGCGGCCGTTCATTTACGCAGCAGGAAATCAATAACCTGCTGGTTGAAAAGGCGTCCGGCGGACGAACGGTCGTACGATTGAAGGGCGGCGACCCTTGTATTTTCGGCAGGTGCGCCGAAGAAGCTGCCGTCCTTGCCGAAGCGGGCATCGATTTTGAAATCGTGCCGGGCGTCACCGCCGGTATCGCTGTTGCTGCTTATACCGGTATCTTCCTGACCGACAGGGAGCACAGCTCGCAGGTGGTTTTTGTTACGGCTAAAGAGGCCGAGGGCAAGCAAAAAAGTAATATCGACTGGCCCCTGCTCGCTAAATTCAGCGGCACCATAGTTTTTTATATGGGCGTTGGCAATCTGGGCTACATTGCTGGGCGGCTGATAGAAAATGATATGGCAGAGGGTACACCGGCGGCGGTAATCGCTGACGCCACCTTGCCCACTCAAAGAGTTGTAAAAGCCCCGCTTGGCCGGATAAGCGAAAAGTGTAAGGTCGAGAAAATCGAACCGCCGGCGATTATTGTTGTCGGTGCTGTCGCGGACAGTGACACGACCCTGAACTGGTTTATGAAAAAGCCGTTGTTCGGCACCAATATTGTTGTAACGCGGGACGCTCGCGGCAATGCCGATTTTGCAGCTAAGATTGTTCAGCGCGGCGCTAATCCGATAGAATTTGCGACGATAAAAATTAAGCCGTTGACCCGGACGAATGAGTTCTTACGGACGCTTGCCAAAATCGCTGAATACGATTGGATAATCTTTACCAGCAGCAACGGCGTAACGGTATTCTTTGAGGCTTTGCAGAGTCTGAGCAAAGACGCCAGAGTTTTTGCCTCTGCAAAGATTGCTGCGATAGGCAGTGAAACCGCAGCTAAATTAAGCCGGTTCGGGATAAACGCGGATTTTGTGCCGAGCGTTTTTACAGGCAAGGAGCTCGCCAACAAGCTAATCACTTATACGAACTTAAGCGGCAGGAAGGTTTTGCTTTTGCGTTCACAGCTTGCTTCAAAGGAGCTTGTCGAGCTGTTGGCCGAGGCCGGAGCTGAAGTTCAAGACGTGGCTGTTTATACGGCCGTAGAGGAAAAAAGCGACAGCGCTTGGCTGACTGAAAAAATTGACAACGGCCGGGTTGATTGGCTGACGTTTGCAAGTCCTTCTTCGGTTAGAGTATTTTTTGAACAAATCCCGGGCGAAGTAGTAAATTCAAGTGACGTTAAAGTGGCATCGATTGGGCCGGTAACTTCTGAGCAATTAAAGAACCTTGGTATCAGGGTCGATATAACGGCGACAGAGCACACGATTGATGGTTTGATTGCCGCCATAGAAGAAAGTGAAAAGCCTAAAACTTAAAGCGAAAAACTTTGGAATCAACAAGTTTTGAATTTTTAACTTTCAGCTTTTAGTTTCCAATGATAAATGTCTCGAAACTATGGTGTGGCCTGGCAGGTGAATCTGACGACTTGCGGTATGAGCAGTCGAAATCGCATGGCCCGGTTGTTGTTTATAATTGCACAGAGAGTTGCAATTTGCGGTGTTTACATTGCTATAGTTCTTCTCCCGCACATATTGGCGGCCCCCATCTCGAAGTATCGCCGCCGCAGCCCGGGCGTGAGCCCAAGCTCGATACGTGCGGCAGTGACCAGTTGACCACGGCCCAGGCCAAGCGATTGCTGCCGCAGCTTGCCGAGGCCAATTGTCCTGTGCTGTTGTTTAGTGGGGGTGAGCCTTTGCTGCGCAAGGATTTGTTTGAATTGTTGGCTGAGGCGAAGCGATTGGGCCTGCGAACGGTCATTTCCACCAACGGGACATTGATTGATTCGGCAACTGCCGAGAAGCTCGCCGAGCTCGGCGTACATTACGTCGGCATTTCTCTCGATGGCGAGGAGAAATTCCACGATAAGTTCAGACAAATACAGGGCTGCTTCAAAGCGGCGGTTGCAGGGATTGAAAATTGTAAAAAGGCCGGTATTAAAACCGGACTTCGTTTTACTATAACCAAAGCAAACGCAGAGCAGGTGCCTTTTGTATTCGATATTGCGGCTTCAACAGGTGTGCGGCGAATTTGTTTTTATCATTTGATTCGCATGGGCAGAGCAAAGGCCCTTGACGAGCAGGTTGTAAGGCCGGAGCAAACACGCCACGTCCTTGATGTGATTATTGAAAGAACAGATGATTCTGTCAGCAAAGGTCTTATAGACGAGGTCCTCACCGTGGGCAATCATGCTGATGGGCCTTATCTTCTGGTCAGGATGCAGAACCAGAAGAATCAGGCTTTTCAAAAAGCCAGAGAACTCTTGCTTGTACATGGCGGCAATAAGGTCGGCGAGAACATCGGCTGTGTAAGCTGGAACGGCAGCGTGTATGCCGACCAGTTCTGGCGCAATTATTCGCTCGGCAATATCAAAGAAAAAACCTTCAAGCAGATTTGGGAAGATTCGACAGAGCCGGTGCTGAGCAAGCTGCGCAATAAATCGGAATTTGCCGATGCAAGGTGCCTGCGCTGCAAATGGTTTGATTTGTGCAAAGGCAACTTTAGATTCTTGGGCACCGAGGCCGACGATGAATATTGGCTTAACGAGCCGGCCTGCTACCTGACAGACGAAGAAATAGGGATATGACGGCTTAAATACTAAATTCTAAGTCCTAAATTCTAAACAAATTCAAATGACCTAAATCCAAAATCCAAAACGTTTTGAGCATTTGAAATTCTAATTTCGATATTGTTTAGAGTTTAGGATTTAGTGCTTAGGATTTTTCCGAAGGAGTAAGTTATGGCTTTTCCGAAAAATAGAATGCGAAGGCTGCGCAGCAACCCTGCAATGCGAAGATTAGTGTGCCAGACCAGTTTGAGCGTCGATGACCTGGTTTATCCGTTGTTTGTCCGGGAAGGTAAAGGCCTCAAAGAGCCGATTAAGTCAATGACCGACTGTTATCACTTTTCCCCGGACACGATTGCCGCCGAAGCTGCCGAAGTGGCCTCGCTGGGGATACCTGCGGTGTTGCTTTTTGGTCTGCCGGGCAAAAAAGATGATATTGGCTCACAAGCCTGGGCCGAAGACGGCGTCGTGCAGCGCTCTATCAAAGAAATCAAAAAGTCCTCGCCGGAACTGCTGGTCATTACAGATATTTGCCTTTGTGCATATACCGAACACGGCCATTGCGGCGTTATCAAAGACGGCAAAATCGATAACGACGCGACCTGCGAATTATTGGCCAAGGTTGCCCTGTCGCACGCTCAAGCCGGCGCCGATGTAGTTGCTCCTTCGGATATGATGGACGGCCGGGTAAAGTACATTCGGGAAGCCCTGGAAGAGAACGGCTTTGAGAATGTGGCAATTATGTCATACGCAGCTAAATACGCCTCTGCTTTTTACGGCCCGTTCAGAGACGCCGCTGAATCGGCACCATCATTCGGCGACCGCAGGACCTATCAAATGGACCCTGTAAACTGCGACCAGGCGATGGCCGAGATTGCGCTCGATATAGAAGAAGGCGCCGACATCGTAATGGTAAAGCCTGCTCTTGCCTACCTCGACATTATATGCCGGGCTCGGCAGCGTTTCGATTGTCCGCTCGCCGCCTATAATGTCAGCGGCGAATATATGATGCTGAATTCCGCCGCCGATGCCGGCCTTCTCGATAGAGAGGCCACAATGCTCGAAATGCTCACCGCGATTAAACGAGCAGGAGCGGATATTATCATTACGTATTTTGCAAAAGAGGCAGCGAAACAACTTTAGTCATTCCGAGCCCTTCGCTGCGCTCAAGGGTAAACTCCGCGAGGAATCTATTCAAAAGATGTCATTCCGCACTTGATGCGGAATCCATGCGCAATACGCAACACGCAATACGACATACGCAATACGATATACGATTTTTTATTTACTTTTCCATTCTTTTACGCTATTGTGTTTTCTCAATCCGAGATGTGCTTCACGAGACCTGTCCTGAGCGCAGTCGCAGGATACGAAATACGAAATTGTTTGACAGGAATTGCGGTTTTATTTCGTATTGCGTATATCGTATTGAGTATGTCGTTAGTGGAGCCCTGCGGGGTTGTTTTTGATTTGAGGTTCACTGTGTGAACAAAGTTGGGTCAGATTTTGGAGGGTAGAAAACGCCTAAAACCATGAACTGTTTTGGGCGCTGCCAGACATTGCCAACGTAGAAGTACGTGTCTTTCTTCGGTCCACAGAGGTCGTCGAGCCACTTTTCTCTTATTTTACATAGCAAAACAGCCTGTTCCTCGTATTTGTGGCGCCAACGCCTGTATGCTTCCGTTAGTTCCCAATCATGTATCATTAGTTTGTGGCTGGAGCAACCAGGACAATTATGGCATTTGAACTTATAATAGAAACTGAACGGTATCTGCTCAATTGGTTTCAATTTCTTGTCAAACAGATGGTACTGGTTATAGGCTGCTTGCCGTGTCTTTTCGTCTTTTGGGACAGATTTTTTCGTCTCGAACTGTATATCAGTAGGTTTGAAGATACCCAGTGATTTGTGGATACTTACGTCTTCTAATATTTTGCAAAAAGATGGAGACAAAGTAGGCAGAACAATTTTTTTCCTTTCCGACCACTTATTCATAGTGCCCAAATGGCTCAGGATTTTAATCGTGTCTTGATTGACGTTATAGCTCTCGATACGTTTATCTCTAGTCGGTCTCTGGCAGTCGACCGAAATTATGCTGTATTTTGGAAACTGTTTATTGTAGTCGAGAAGTCTAAATGGTATCGGGTACAGTCTTATCCATTTTCCGGTGTCTAAATCGATTCCTGCGCAGCAGTTTGTTTCCTGGTGTTTTTTAGAGGGGTTCGGAGGGGCTTTGATAGTGATTAGCACTTTTTTTCTATCAATTGCCAAAATGTCCCCCTTGAAGATGAATCAGATATTCTTTATTTGAAGCCCATTTCCATCACGTTCTTTGATTTTTATGGCAACCACTTTGCGATGGCATGTTGCAGCAAGGCGCTCAAAACACATTAGACAGGAGGTATTATTGATAACGTAATCATAGGCCGTTTCTATGCTTTCTTTTTTGCTGGCAAGGTACTTCTCTATCTTATCGAAGAAGGTTGAGTAATCTTGGGTCAATTCGAGTTTTTTTCTGATAGATTTGGGACTGCCCAGGTCCTTAAAGTGGACGTAACGAATCTTTTGCTGTTTAAGGCGTTGGGCGAGTCCAGTTTTCGAAAACCCCTGTTTTCTCGAAAGTGGAATTTCCCTTACATCCAGTAGGCAATTGATATTATTGCTCTTTAAATGAGCTATGAAACTACCGATGTCAAATCCCTCATATCCAACTGTGAATAATACTTTCGCCATAAGGTTAACACTAACACAAGAAGCTAAAAATACACAAGTATATTTCTATTTTCGACAAATTAATCAAAGAAGCTGAATTTTTTACCAGTATTTGATCGTTTTTTAAGAAATTAGCAACACTCACCTATTTTTTACAATGAAAACTCAAACTTGCAAATTCGCCGTGATACTTCTGCGGATTTATTCTGCGAAGATGATTCTTGTCCGCTCCCTTACGGTCGCGGCTCTGTTCTGTCGCGGCTCCTTTGGCTGCCTACTCACGATTTACTATTCACCATTCACCAATCTGTGTCAATCCGTGGTTTATTTTAATAGATCCCTCGACTATCCTCGGGACGGCGTCTGTGTAATCTGTGGCTAAATGAAACCTTGCAGCTAAAGGTTGACTGTTGGTGTGTAATGGGCTACAGTTACGTGCAATTATGGCCAGTGAACGAGAAAAACCTCGTATTATAGCTTTTGAAGTTACCCGCCGATGCCGGTTCCAGTGCAAGCACTGCCGGGCCAACGCCGTTCCCGCTTGCGCAGGAATGACAGAGCGGGAAGAACTGACCACTAAGCAATGCAAAAGAATACTTGCGTCTATTGCGAAGTTCAGCGGGACGGCGTCTGGCAAAAAGAAGACAAAGTCCAAAGCCGGCAAGCCCATAATAATCATGACCGGCGGTGAGCCAATGGAACGCAGCGATATTTACGAGCTTATCCGGTACGGGCGGGATTTGGGGCTGCGGATGGTGATGGCCACGTGCGGGTATCTGATTGACGATGAGTCCATCGCTAAGCTAAAAAAAGCCGGCGTGCAGGCTTTATCCTTTTCTTTGGACGGCTGCTCAGCAGAAACCCACGACAGGTTCAGACAGGCCGAAGGCGCCTTCGACGCGGTGATTCGAGCTGCTGAAATTGCCCGCCGGGCGGGTATGCGCTTTCAGATTAATACCACAATCTGCAAAATCAATATCGATGAAGTGGCCGGAATAATCGAATTGGCAAAAAGACTTGGGGCCTATTGCTTTGATGCGTTTATTCTTGTGCCGACCGGCCGGGGTGAAAAGATAGCTGATGAAATTCTTGACCCGCTGCGGTACGAAGTCTTGCTCAATGAGCTGCTTGGTTTGAAGCTCGAATCGGCGATTGAACTAAGGGTCACATGCGGGCCCCAGTTTGCCAGAGTATGCAAGCAAGCCAGGGTTAAAAAACTAATCGGCAGTGTCAGCGGCTGTATGGGCGGCAGAGGGTTTGGATTTATAAGCTACCAGGGCGATGTGCAGACTTGCGGTTTCCTTGACATATCGGCAGGCAATCTGATTGAAAACGGATTCAACTTCAGAAAGATTTGGCTTGGCTCAGAGTTCTTAAAAGAAGTCCGCGACGTGTCGGGCTACAAAGGTAAATGCGGAACCTGCGAATATGTTGGTGTTTGCGGAGGTTGTAGGGCGAGAGCTTATGCGATGAGCAGTGATTATTTAGGTGCGGATCCAGTTTGTAAATTCGTGAAGCGTGAAGCGTCCTGCTCCGGCGGAGGCCTTCACCGAGACGAGTGATACGTATCTCGCGAATCGAATCACGAGTCAGGAAGGACGAGGGACAAAGTTTGCGATTGACAGAACTGCAAAAAAAGTTGTGCAATGAGCTTCAGAAGGGCTTGCCGGTTTGTTCAAGACCGTTTGCTGAGATTGCAAACGATTTGAATTGTGATGAGAAAACGGTTTTGCAGCAAACACGCGAGTTGAAAAATGCAGGCGTTATCCGGCGGATTCGTGCGCTGATAAATTATCGCGCGCTCGGTATGGTAAGCACCCTGGCTGCCGCGCATGTTCCGCAAGAGAACCTTCAGGCCGTTGCCGAGGTGGTTAATTCTCTAAACGGTGTCTCACACAATTATCTAAGGGACCATTTCTACAATTTATGGTTTACTTTGCAAGCACGAACAGCCGCACAGATTGACCTTACACTGTCGAATCTTTCCGGGCGCTTCGGTATTGGTTTTCATAGTCTGCCGGTTAAGCGTACTTTCAAGCTCGCTGTCCGCTTTGACGCTGAAAGCGAAGATCAGACATTGTTGGAAGGCGTCGAATTGGACGCGACCCCAAAGCCGACGAATCGGCCTTGGCAAGGCGGTGATTCCGATAAGCTGATACTCTCAAAGTTGCAGGATGAGCTTGCTGTCACTTCCGAGCCTTTTGCTTTTCTATGTGATGGCGGGCTGGGGGCCGAGGACGTTTTGAGGATTATAACAGAGCTGATTGATAAAGGCGTGATCCGCCGTATAGCCGCTGTAGTTGACCATCGCAAACTCGGATTTGTGGCTAATGTTATGTTTACCGCCGAAGTCCCACAGGACCGAATTGTCAGGGCCGGCAAGAGGCTGGCCTGTTCCGGAATAGTGAGCCATTGCTATGAGCGTGAGACTTTTGAAAATTGGCCATATAATTTGTTTGGTATGATGCACGGCCGGAGCATGGATCAGATTCAGCGTGTGGTAAACGAGTTTGTCGAAGCTGAAAAAATCGATTCATTTCAACTTTTGCCGACCACAGCCGAGCTCAAAAAACAACCTGTCAAACACAAGTTCCATTAACCCACATATTTCATAGTTCCTATGATGAGGCGGTCTTTGCAGGGCGCCTCTGGAGAGAAGTATTCCCACCACATCTCTTTGGCCTGCCTTGCCGGACTGCGAATGTGGGTTTACCCGCCACGCGAATGGCGGGTTTACTTTCATAATACCCTGTAGCACAAAAGTTTACATTCATTCTTTCTAAAATTGGCTTTGATTGGCTTTGATTGGCTTTGAATTGGGTTTGAATTGGGTTTGTTTTTTTGGACTGCGAAAGCGTCGTTTTTTCTGTAATCCTTTGTTATAAGCGAGTTTACGTTCATTTTGGCCTTTCGGAAATTGGCTTTGATTGGCTTTGAATTGGGTTTGTTTTCACCAAGTGTCCAATCGCGTTTATTTTCATAATCCTTTATTACACAAGAGTTTGCGTTCATTTGACTTTTTGCAAATTGGGTTTGTTTTGCATAAAATAGTCAAACTTTTCGTCGATTTCTCCGCTATTTCGGCCTGATATGACAAAAAAGCCCTGTTTTCCGGCGTTTTGTAAAACGATGGCCATTAGGAACCCCCTGATGTCAAATGTCTAATGTCTGTTATCTGAAGTCTGATGTCTATGAACAACGAACTATGAACCATCCATAGTTAATTGTGTATTATACCACATTTATTATTAGAATTCAAGTGAAATCAAAGAATACCCTATTTTACGGGTGCACGTCATGATTGTAGGTGGATTTTTAGGCGGCCAAGGGCTTTTGTGACCATAGGTGGTTCCATTCGTTTTTGAGCCAAATTGTCCGCAACGCCAGCGTCGCCGACGAGCCCGCACAAGACCTATACGGTGCCAGCCGGCAGCGCCGGCCATGATCATATGCCCGCCTTCGGCGGGCTTGGTTTTGCCATCTTTCACAAAATGGGAACCCGACCGAAGCACAAAACCTTTCCATCTTCAAGAGTAACTATTGTCCGCCCATCGCAGTCAACGGCCAAGCCCCAAGGGACCGGGGCCGATGGCACAGCTTCAGACCATAATATCCTGCCATCCTGAAGGTTCAAGGCGATAACTTCTGATTTATTGGCAACCACCACGGCATTGGGGCACACTGCCCATCCCTTGTTATTGGGACAGCCGTAGGTCCAGAGTCGACTGTACCCTCTGCCGCCAAGCGCTGTCCAATCTACGCAGAATCGGTGAGGTGGATAACATATTTTCTCCCTCAGCGTATGCTTGTCAATTGGCTCATAACATGTAACCCATGACCGTCCCCGGCCATTTGCCCAGACAAGGTCATAATCGCCCGGGGAGGCCAGAAAGACCCTATCGAACACGCTTGGGTCGTACACTTCATATTCCGGGTGCGCATAGAAGGGTTTTCCACATGCCACCACCTGGTCCGCAATCAGCGAGAGCTCCCAGCCGCGCGGGCTGATCGATGCACAGTCGGCGAGTGGCTCTGGATTGTTTAGACATGCCCCGTCACCGATATCAAAGATCGCTGGCGAGATGGACGTCCCACCGGCAAGGTACAGCTTTGCGTCGTGAAGCAGAAGGTGGCCCTGTACGCTGACGCCCGTTTGCGCATTCGGGTCCAAATGGCCTGCGGTAACGTTCTGCCATATGATGTTGCCGGTTGCGGCATCGAGTGCATAGACATACGTTCCATCATAATTGACGATGCCCGCGGCGACATAGGCTACGCCGTCTTCGACGAGAACACCACTGGCGGCCGGCCAGGTCGACAGCAGCGCCCCGTACACAGGGATCTTTCGCTCAGCCGGAGCCGTACGAAAACGCCACAGACGTCGACCCGTTTTTGCTTCGAAGCAGTAGACCCATCCATCACCCGAGCCCACCAGAGCACGACCGTTCCAGATGGTTGGGGGAATACGAACCGCTCCTGCGGTATAGGCCTTCCACCGGAGGGTGCCGGTCTCGGCCTCAACGGCGTGGATGATACCATCCGGGCCACTGACGAAAACCAATCCGCCAGCCGCAACTGGAGCCGTAAACGGCGGTGCGCCGGCAGCTCTTTCGGTCCCGATATCGTACTGCCAAAGCAGACTCACCTCGCCCGGCACGAGCGCCTCAGTCGTTGCGGTGCACTGGTTATTGGCCCGAAAGGTCGGCCAGTCAGCCGATGACTCTGCCAGAGGTTCAATGTCTGTTGGATCGCTCTGCTCTGTCTCCAGGCGGTCGGTCTCTGATGCAGGGGCTGCAAAATCGAGGTCACCGGCCGGTCCCAGACAGGTGACCCCATAGAGCGTTAGCTGGCAATCACATACGGAGGGCCACCAGTACAGCAAACCATTTGCAATCGTGACACCATCATGGCACGACGGACGCATAGGTGAGATCCAGCAGGGACGATGGGCGGCAAGGTCCAAACGCACAGAACCCCCACGCGCCCGGAACAAGATACTGTCTGAAGTGCCCGTGGGGCGAGTACACGCTTGGCGACCCTTGCCAAGCTCAGCCAGGACCTCTCCGGTCAGGGGGTCGAACTTTTTGCTTCCCCACGAAGCGCTTATCCCATATAGCCCTTCATCTCCCAGGACCAACTGAAAGTTGTTGTAGGGATTCTCCCAGAGGATACTGCCATCTTCGGCTGAGACAGCAAGAAGCTTGCCAATCTGCGGACCGGCAAAATACAAGGCCCTGTCACTGCATTTCAGATAGCATGTTGTTCGCCAGTTCGTCTTCCAACCCTGCCGATTCGAATAGCCTCCAAGGGATTGAAACAGGGCAGGGGCGTTCTCGGGGGTCCTTCGCCAGACAACGTGGCCATCCCGGGCATCGAGACATGCCAGGTACTCTCCAAATCTGAAGATGTAGATGCGTCCATTCCTCATACAGATGGCGCGCCCATCAACCGGCTGTTCCTCCCGGTGAGACCAAAGAACGTTCTTGGTCACTGGGTCGATGGCCAACACATTGCGACCGAATCCCCATGGATTGTCGGGCTGATTGAAACCTTTCGATACATTGCCCCACGGCCAGCCGTGAGCCTGGCGTCCCCCCCGCTTCGTTGCGGCGGCCTGCTCCGCTTCTCCGAGGAGAGCGTAGAGGACGCCGTCTTCCAGCGCCATCCATTTCCAGAATGTTCCTCCAGCTATTTCCACAGGTGGTACTATCTCGTCTTTAAGCTCGCCGGTTGCCGTGTCGATGAGTTTGCAGGATTTGTCATCTCCAACATACAGGGTCTCTGGTGTTGCTATCATAGTATTGCGGTGAATCATAACGCCCTCGGTCAGGTCACGCTTCCAGAGTATCGTGCCGTTGTAACCGTTGAACGCCACAAGCGTATTGAGGAAGGGCCATTCTCGGGTCTTGAAGGCCACGTGCCCGAAGGCCTTGAACACGCGGCCTGCTGAAGCTACCGCTATCTGAGGCAGCGGTGCATACCGCGGCTCGGCAAGAAACTGCGTCAGATAGGGTGCCAGGATGATGCGGTCTTGTGACTGGGGGTTGTTGTCCGGGCCGTGATAGGGATGACTCCAGTCATCGGCGCCGTTTGGGAATGGCTTGGTCAGGATAGTGTCCCCTAATATTGCCTTTCCCTGAGGTCGTAACACCCGGAGCACCTCTTCTTCTGGGACATCGGTCCCATGACCCAATCCAATCACCACGTCGGCCACATTCTCTGCTAAGTGTATCCTATGCAGGCCGCCTTTTCCGACAAAGATACGCGTTCCGTACAGGCCCTCGCGGTCGGCACTTTTCGATGCGACCTCTACCTCCTCGGTGGTAGGTAGCTGGACATAGATAGTCAGACCCTCCATGCTCTTGGCCAGATCCAAAGCGAGTTCGCAGCTCCCCTCCCCAAGCACGACGCAGATTCCGCACGTCACGTCTATTTGATCCATGACAGAGGCCAGGGCATCTTGGCGGTTTTGGCCCCTACCCGAACTTTTGATGATTGGCACGTGAGTGGGAGTGCCAAAGGTAAAATCTGCCTTCGCAACCTCGGTACTAAGGCCCAATGCCAAAAACAATACGAGTGAAGTTGTTTTTTTCATCTTGTCACCCTTTTAAAGCTTGTCCCTGCGCAAGTAGGGAACTGTTAATATTTTCATGCCGCACACTGTGCGCACGGTTACCGCCATAGCCTTATTTCGAGAAAATTCTCCTAATTGAACTCCGTTTGGAGTTCTCCTCGACGAGCGTTGTTAAACGCAAGTATTATAATATAACATCTGCGCAGTCTTGGTAAAGAGAAAAACCGGCAAAATAGCATGAAATATCGGGGTTAGCCCGGCATAGGGCATCTGGAAACAAGCAAAAAAAGAAAGGCTGTGAGCGAAAATCACTCACAGCCCTGTTTCTTGCAAATCATATATTTTACAAAGTACACTATGGACAGCTGGCAAGCCAGTCAGCCACGAAAATTGTCAAGTCGTCAATGTTAGTTACCCCGTCGCCGTTGATATCCTGACACATGGAATAATACGCCGAGACGCTTGTGTCAGGA
>JAUXAL010000037.1 GCA_030619925.1 Phycisphaerae bacterium
TGACGACCTGTGGCATATGTTGACGTACGTCAGGGACGGCAACACAGGATACGTATACACCGACGGAGTTCTGCGAGGCACGTATTCATCGAGCTTTAGTTTAGCTTCGGTAACACGGTGGTCGATAGGGCAGGAGTGGGATGATGCTGCCCCGAGCGACTTTTATACCGGCGCGGCGGACGATGTCCGCTTCTATGACTATCCTCTATCGGAGGCTGAGGTTGCCTGGCTTGCCGGCAAGACCCAGCCCTTTGACAAGCCGTTTTGACATGGATGAAGACGGTGAGGATAATGGCCCCGTGGGTTTGCTTGCCTCGCACCTGCCCGCAGCCCCGTCTTGCCCCCGTTTCTGCTTTCGCAGAAAGCAGAAACGGGGGCTGGGGCTTGCGGTAACGCGAGTGCAGGCGCAAAACGAAGCAACGGGGTGACCTGGTTCCGGTACGTCGGGACTGTGGCCAAAACATGATTATCTTGACTTTTTTGAAGGAGGACTATTATGTGTAGAAAATTAATTCTTTTAACTTCTTTTGTTTTGGTGCTGGGCCTGGTCCTCACAAGAGCAGCGGATGGTGCTCGGCCTCGTCTTATTGGCTGGTGGAGGTTTGACGGCGACACGCGGGACTATTCCGGTTTGGGTAACGACGGCACCGCTGTTGGCAATCCGACTTTCGTGCCCGGTAAGGTTGGCTCGGGAGCCATAGACCTTGATGGGATTAGCGATTATGTGGCAATAGATGCTGTCGCAGATGACATAAGGAGCAAAAGTATTACGCTTAGCGGATGGCTCAAAACAGATAGCGATAGGAACTGCGAATGGTTTTCCTGTAATACTGCAAGTCGCGACGACGTGATTAAGATTTGTATTCAGAGTAACAAGGCCGCTTTCAGAACAGAAGAAGGCATATATGCGCCGTCCACCACGGCGGTCAATGACGGCCAATGGCATTTCCTGACGCTCGTCTTTGACGGGTATACCGGACATGTATACGTCGATGGAGTTGAGGAGAATTCACACGGGGTTGACCTCACTTTTAGCGCCGATGACCTGTGGTCAATAGGCCAGGAGTGGGATAGCGGCGGCCCGGGCGCCCATTTACCCGGCACTGTAGACGACGCCCGGATCTATGACGGGGTACTAACCGCCGAAGAGGTTCGGCAGGTCATGATGGGTATACCGCCTGGTGCGGCTTTTGACCCAAGCCCTGCTGATGAGGCGACAGATGTGCCACGAGATGTGACCTTTAGCTGGACGCCGGGAGAATATGCGCCGCTGGTGAACGGGCACAAATTTTACCTTAGTGACAACTTCAACGACGTCAACGATGGCATTGGCGGAGTCACCCAGAGTGCCACCAGCTATGCTCCCGCCCAACGCCTTGATTTCGGCACGAATTACTACTGGCGAGTCGATGAGGTCAATGGGCCGCCAGACTATACGGTATACGAAGGCAAAGTCTGGAGTTTCACGACCGAGCTATTTGGTTATCCTATCGAGAACATAACCGTCACAGCTTCCAGTGCAAGCAAAGCAGAAATGGGTCCTGAAAATACCATCAACGGCTCAGGACTGGATGATAATGACCTGCACTCGAACAAAGAGAAGGATATGTGGCTTAGCAGCACCGAACCGCTGGGGGCCTGGATCGAATTTCAGTTCGACAAGGTTTACAAACTGCACCAGATGTGGGTATGGAACTCTAATCAAACGGTTGAGTCTTTTCTTGGTTTCGGGCTCAAGGATGTTACGATCGACTATTCGACCAACGGCACCGACTATACGACATTGGGTACAACTGCCGAGTTTGCCCGGGCGCCTGGCACGGCCGGTTATGCTTACAATACAACTATTGATTTTGCCGGCGTGGGAGTAAAGTACGTCAGGCTCACAGCTAACAGCAACTGGGGAGGCATCATGCCCCAATATGGTCTCAGTGAGGTTCGCTTCCTGCAGATACCTGTGAATGCGAGAAAGCCCTACCCGGATTCCGGGGCAACAGGTGTGGACGTGGATGTGGTCCTGGGCTGGAATGCGGGAAGAGAGGCAGCTAAGCACGACGTGTACTTCAGCTCTGACGAGCAGGCTGTGATAGACGGTACTGCAGGTGCTACTACCGTGGCCGAGACCAGCTATGGTCCCCCATCGCTCGATTTAGGCAAGACTTACTACTGGCGGGTCGATGAGGTCAATGAGGCCAAGACCCCCAACATGTGGCAAGGCGAGCTCTGGGACTTTACGACACAAGAATATTTTGCTGTGGACGATTTCGAGAGCTACAATGACCTTAACCCCGAAGACCCTGCGAGCAAGAGGATATTTACGGTGTGGATAGACGGATACGGCATCGCAACAAACGGCTCTGTCGTTGGTTATGAGAGTCCTCCTTTTTGCGAGCAAACTATCGTTCACAGTGGTAATCAGTCGATGCCGTTGTCCTACAGCAACACCGGTGGTGCAGCATATTCAGAGGCCGAACGCACTTTTGCTGTTGGGCAGAATTGGACGCAAGCCGGCGCTGCGACGTTGGTGCTGTACTTCCACGGCGCTGAGGGCAACACCGGACAGTTGTATGTGAAGGTCGACGGCTCGAAAGTGGCCTATGACGGTGATGCGGGTGACATAGCGAAAGTAGAATGGAAGCAATGGAATATCGACCTTGCATCGCTTGGCGTGGGCGTGCAGAATGTTACGAAGCTTAGTATTGGGATTGACGGCAATGGTGCCACTGGTACATTGTACGTTGACGGCATTCGGCTGTATCGGCAGGCTCCACAGCCAGAAGCACCGTGAGTGGCAATTAAGATTGCATGGTTGACCCCGACCCCTCTACGAGGGGCGGGGTTGTTATGGCAGATTCGCATCAGTTCGGGGCTTATACCGATTGATTCGGTATAAGCCCTTTTATAATTGATTATTGCAGAAGGAGATAGAAGACGGAGGCCGGAGGAATATCCAATATCGAATAAGGAATAGTGAATGATGAAGCGAAGCGACAGGGGGTTACATAGCCATGCCCCCGTCGACACAAAGGACCTGGCCGGTAATGTAGCCGGCCTCGTCGCTGGCGAGAAAGGCAACGGCCTTGGCTACGTCATCAACAGTGCCAAATCTTCGCAGAGGTATGATTTGCTTTGTGGCGTCTTTAACCGGCTGGGGTAATTTGTCCGTCATCTCGGTAATAATAAAGCCCGGTGCGATGCAATTGGCCGTTACGTTCTTCTTTGCGAGCTCACGGGCTATGGTCTTGGTCAAGCCAATGAGTCCGGCCTTGCTGGCGGCATAATTACTCTGGCCTGCATTACCCATTACGCCGGCAACCGAGCTAAGACTGATAATACGGCCGAACTTGTTGCGAACCATAAACTTTGCGGCAGTCCGCATCGCAACAAAGGCGGCCCGAAGGTTAACGTCAATAACCTTGTCGAAGTCCTCATCGCTCATTCGCATAATCAGCCCATCGCGAGTGATACCGGCATTGTTCACTAAGATTCCTATCCCGCCGAATTCGGAAGACAAGGACTCAAGTGTCTCGGTAAACCTGGCTGTATCGGTTATATCCACACATTTGGTTACGACCGTAAAGCCGGCTTGCTTTATCACATCTTCAAGCTCGCTAAGCTGCTCGGCGTTTATATCCAGCCCGGCGACGAGGCGGCCCTGCTTGAGCAATTCAAGAACAATTGCCCGGCCTATCCCTCTGGCGGCGCCGGTTACAACAGCCAGTCTTTTTTCCGACATCCTTAAAATCTCCCAATATTGCGCATTTCATACTTCGAATCTTGTGCAAATCCGAATATCGAAATTCGAAATCCGAAACAATCTCAAAATCCAAAATTCAAATGTCCTAAACCTTGAGTTTTGAATTTTGTATTTCGGTCATTTGAATTTGTTTAGTATTTCGTGCTTCGAATTTCGTATTTTATCTTTCACATTACGCTGTGGCTTTATGCTTTTTGCTTCACAACTCCTTTATTGATTGCAAAGTACTTACATTGACAACTTTTGTTTTTCTGTTGATTCTTCGCATCAGCCCTGTCAAGACTCTGCCCGGCCCGATTTCGTAAAACTTCTCCACGCCGTCAGCCAAAAGTCTCTCCATACATTTTTGCCAGAAAATAGAGTGAGTCAATTGCTTTATCAGGCCTTCTGCGATTTCTTTAGCGCTTTGGTAATAACCTGCATTAATATTGGCGATAATCTCGATTTCTGACGGTTCTGAAATCCGGCAATTCGACAAAGCCAGCTTAAGAGCTTCCGCGGCGCTGGACATCATTTGAGTATGGAAAGCGCCGGCCACCTCCAAGGGCACAGCTTTTATAGCTCCGTATTTTTCCGCCAATTCTTTTGCTCGCCCGCAGGCCGCTCTTGCGCCACTTACCACAATTTGCCCGGGGCAGTTGAAATTGACAGGTGCTAAGAGTTCATTTTCGCCGGCCTCGGCACAAAGCTGGCTGACTTTTTCTTCGTCAAGACCAATAATACTAACCATCGCACCTTCAGTGGCGTCAGCGGCGGCTTGCATCGCCTGCCCACGTTTCTGTACAAGGACAAGAGCGTCCTGGAAACTAATCACGCCTGCAGCATAAAGGGCCGTATATTCGCCCAAACTAAGACCTGCTGTTACGTCCACACTTATACCGCTGGTGGCGGGGTCGGTCTTGAGAGCCTCTAATATAGCCGCAGAAGTTACAAAAATCGCAGGCTGCGAAATCGTCGTGCTATTTAATTTTTCCGCAGGACCTTCGAAACAGATACTGCTCAAATCAAACCCGAGGATATTGTTTGCCCTTTCAAAAATCTCTGCCGCCGCAGGAAATGCCTGGGCAATTTCGGCGCCCATTCCTATAACTTGAGCACCCTGTCCCGGAAATAAAAAAGCAGTCTTCATATTTCGTGTCTCGTCGCTCGTGGCCCGTGACTCGTATCCGGTAGTTCGGGTCGCGGGTCACGGGTGAAGAGTTAAAACTCAATCACATTTGCACCCCAGGTCAATCCTGCCCCGAAAGCCACCAAAATAATAATATCGCCGCGTTTGATTTTTCCGGTACTGACGCACTCATCAAAGGCAATCGGCACCGAAGCCGCTGATGTATTGCCGTACTCGCTGATATTTATAAAGACCTTTTCGTCCGGCAGGTTTAAGCGCTTGGCCGCAGATTCAATAATCCTCGCGTTCATTTGGTGTGAAATAATCATCTTGATATCATCAAGGCCTAATCCACAATGATTCATGCAGTCAGTAACAGTTTCAACGATTCGCCGAATAGCCTGCTGATAGACTTCTCTACCCTTGATTTGCATATAAATTTTCTTCGGGTCGGCCAGCTCTTTGTGCGCCGGATAACGAGAACCATACGCCTGGCAATTCAATGCCTCCCAGCGGTCCCCATCAGAAGACATAGTGCTGTACATAATACCCTTGCGCTGGTCATCAACTCGTTCAAGCACCACCGCTCCGGCACCGTCGCCGAAAAGGATACAGCTTCTCCTGTCCGTCCAGTCAGTGATCTTAGTCAAGGTTTCAGCACCTATTACGAGGGCGTTTTCGATTCGGCCGCTTTCTATAAACTGCTGCACAATGGAAAGTCCATACACAAAACCGCTGCACGCAGCGGCTAAATCGAACACCCAGGCCTTCTTTGCCCGCAGAGCCCGCTGGACAAAGCTCGCCGTAGATGGGAAAACCATCTCGGGCGTAATCGTGGCTACAATAATAAGCTCAACATCTGCGGCATCGAGATTTGCCTCGGCCAAAGCTTTCTTAGCCGCTTCCGTGGCTAAAAATGCTGTGGTTTCGCTGTCAGCGGTAATATGTCGAACCTTGATACCGGTCCGCGTCGTAATCCATTCGTCTGAGGTGTCCACCATCTTGGCAAGCTCTTCATTCGTTAATGTTTTGGCCGGCGCAAATGAACCACAACCGGTAATGACTGCGTGATAAGTGGGAGCCCGACCGTTAATTGAATTGTTCATCTCGTTAGACACATGTGGATATTGGCAAAGTTTTTCCTTATGAGAAATACCTGTTTTTTTATTTTCGGAATGTCTAACAGGATTCATCAGTTGTCCTTACGCAAGTTTCTGAGGGTTCGCATTTTGAGAGTTGCCGAGCGCACTTTTTTGCGTCTGGAGTCCCTGCAATTGATCATCGAATGGGGTTTGTGACAGATACTCAGTGATCTTATCGTTTATTCTTTTTGTGTAGTATGTTTTGGAGGCCAAAATGGCATTTTTTATCGTTCTGCTCCGACTTGAGCCGTGGCAGATAACTGCTGTTCCGTTAATGCCTAACAGCAGGGCTCCGCCATATTCGTTATAGTCATATTTCTTGTAAATTCTCGTCATCACCGGTTTAAATTTCATAGCAAGCCGAAGCTTCTCCTCCATAAGCTCGTGTTTTATCGCCTTGAACAGTCCGTCAACAAGGCCCTCGGTGAGCTTTAAGATCACATTGCCGACGAAACCTTCGCAGATTGCGACGTCGCAAATACCCTTAAAAATATCTCTTCCCTCAATATTGCCAACGAAGTTCATATTCGTATCGGCTTTCATAAGCTCGCGTGCCTTTTTAACGACCTCGTTTCCCTTTGCGTCTTCGGCGCCGATACTCATAAGGCCGGCCCTTGGGTTTTCAATCCCAAGCAGATGTTTTGAATAGATGCTCGCCATCACCGCATACTGATAAAGATGTATTGGTTTACAGGCGATATTGGCGCCCACGTCACATATTGTTACGGGCCCTTCAAATGTGGGAAACACTACTGCTATCCCCGGGCGATTAACACCGGGTAGATTTCTCATCCTCATCTGGAAAGCTGCAACGCAGGCACCGGTATTACCTGCTGAAATGACCGCGTCAACCTGGCCCCTTTTAGCCAGTTTGGCGATAGTGGCGATTGAGCTCTTCGGTTTCTTTCGCAGACTCCCTATCGGCGGCTCGTCCATACCGATGACGTCGGGAGCGTGAACCACACTAATCGCACCTTTGCGGGACTTCAAAGAAGGTAATTGCGGCTCTATCGTTTCGGCGGGGCCGACAAGTATCAGCTCAACGTCTTCGGCAAGCAGTTCAATTGATTCCAGCGCCCCGGCGATAATCTCATCCGGCGCATTATCGCCTCCCATTGCATCAATTGCTATTCGCATTTTTTTTGCTGCTTCTATGAGGACTCCTTGCCGAGCTTCAATGTGATTTTCGGGTTGACATAACCGCAATTTTCACACGCGGCATGCGGCAGCTTGGCCTGGCCGCATTTTTTGCAGACAGAATAATTTGCGGTCTCGAGCCGATGATGGCTGCGACGAGTGCGTGTTCTGCTCTTACTGGTCTTCTTCGAAGGTAACATTCTTAACTACTCCACACAGTTTTGAAAGCCACTTATTGAACTTTGCGTTATTAAAGCAACACCGGGTGCCGCCGTCTTGTGCTTCGCAGAGTAGTACAAACTCGTCAGTCCCATTTATTTTGCAAACATCAATAATACTAAAATACGAGCGACTACTAAGAAACAGCTTAAATAGTTAACTGCCGGGACTTTGTCAAGGGAAATTTAACGGAATAAGCGGCTTGTTGGTGTAAAAGGCGGTTTTTTCGGGAGTTTTTCTAATTTTCGTCATTGCGAGCCCTTCGCTTTGCTCAGGATAAACTCCGCAAAGCAAAACCACGAGGCCAGAAGAGCATAACATAGTCCTTACAATCAACCTTCTTACGGCCCGGCAGACCCCAGCTCTTATTATGAATACAGGGCCCACGCCCAGAAACTCAGGCGTGGGCCCATTTAATCACCTTTGCTCCGGAACCTGTCGGCTCAGCAACATTGTGTCGTTGTAATCTTCAAGATCATCGTCCAACGGTTGTAACCGTAAAGCTCCAGATATCGCCGGTGTGTTTCGTCGTACCATCGGCCTCGACCTCATCGACCTGCCAGTAGTAGGTCTTGCCTTTCTCAAGGGCGGGACTATAGCTGGTCTCTGTCTGGTTGCCTATGAACGCTGGTGGACTGCTGTCGCCGAAGTACACATCGTGCGAAGCGGCAGTAGCTCCCGGTCCCCAACTAAGAGTAGCGCTCTTCGCTACCTCTGTGGCACCATCAGCCGGGTCCGGACCCCAGGCGATGTTAGGACTAGGGGTGGTGATGCTTACATTGTCGATAACAGCCGTAGCCAGCACGCCCGCTTTGTGCGACGTCATGGCCAGGCCAACATACACCTCATCTCCCATCGCAACCGTAGTCGAATCACCTTGCTGCTGCCACTGACCGTCCAGGAGGACATAGCCGGTGAAAGTGTCGCCTTCACGCACTATCTTGACAGAAGCAGGCGGCGGAGGCACCACCAGTGTACGCGATGAGCTGGAGCTACCATCTGTATCAGTACGCCACTGGAAAGTTGAGCCATCACCGCTGCCACCAGTGATTGCTACGAACGCATTCTTTGAGCCCGCATCCAGCGTCTCACGGATCATCAGGCCGGCCTTCTGCCAATTGTCTCCACCAGGAGGCACGGGGAAGCTGACAACATTCGCAATGAGCGTGCAATCGCCTCTGGTCAGCGTCGGCTGCTGATAGCAGAAGCGGAATCCGTCAGCATTGTCCCAGATGTCCGCGCCGTCGGCTATAATGGTCCACGTGCCTGTGGTTGGCTCGTACGAATCCATACCGCCAGTGGTGGCGATATCCAGAGAGGTCCATCCTGGAGGAGGAGGCGTAAGGGTCGTAAAGCTCCGGATATCACCGGTGTGGATCGTGCCATCGGCCGCGACCGCATCGACCCGCCAGTAGTAAGTGGTGTCTGCCTCAAGGGGTCCGGGATCAAGGCTGAACTCTGTCGTTCTGCCTATGAGCGTCGGTGGACTGGTAGTGCCGAAGAACACACGGTGCGAAACGGCAGAAGCTCCCGGCCACCAGCTAAGAGTCGCATCCAGGACCACAGCTAAGGCACCATCCGCCGGGTTGGGTTGCGTAGCAATTTCACTGACCGTTGATAAATCAGTCGTGGTCGTAAAGCTCCAGACGTCACCGGTGTGAACCGTAGTACCGTCGGCCTCGACCTCATCGATCCGCCAGTAGTAAGTAGTGCCTACTTCAATGGGCTGATAATAGGTGGCCGCTTCCTGGTTGCCTATCAACGCCGGTGGACTGCTCGTGCCGAAGTACACATCGTGTGTGGCGGCAGTAGTTCCCGCAGCCCAGCTAAGAGTGGTACCCAAGAGCACACCTTCTGCACCATCAGCAGGCTTAGGTAGCTTAGGCATCGTTGGCAACCAAGGATTCAGCATCGTGTAGTCGCCGTCTGTGACGATGCTATAGACGCCGTCGGCAACGATCGTGCCGTCGGTGATCAGCTGCTGCATGCCGGCTTCGTCAAGCTTGGCTTTGTTGATCCGGAACACGCCGCCGGTGTAAATGATCTGGGTGTCGGTAATCTTGATGTCCAGCCCCTCGGCCTGAAGCAGACCGCCATTCATGAATACCCTCACCTGGCCGATGTCATCGCCGCCGTCTTTACCCAGTCTGAGATCGCCGCCGGTGATCATCTCACCATCGTTCATCGTCAGGTGTGCGGTGCCGTCGAGGTTATCGCCCACATTCAAATAGCCATCGGAGTAGAAGCTCCCGCCGTTCATGGTAAATGTAGCCGACCCGTTGTTGTCGTCGTTGATCGTGCTGTTGCCGCTCACGGTGACCGTGCCGCCATCCATTATCACCTCGCTGGTTCCCGGGGTACCCGCGTCGTTGTTCATTATGAACTCACCGGTGATGATCGTCGGGTTACCGCTGATGTGCAGGTATCCCGTGTTGCCTCCGTCGTTAACGACTTGAAGGTCACTGCAAGTTACCAATGCGTTGCCGCTTATGGTCATGCGAGCCTCAATTCCCTGCTCATTGTGGCCGATGTATATAGTGTCCGCAACGGTGACGGTCGCATTCTCGCCGATATTGCAGATGGCGGGGCCGTCCTCGCCGACGTCAAGATCGTCGCCGACAATAAGCGTAGCGGTTCCGTTTACGTCCAGGGTGGCAAATGCGGTAGGGGCATCTGCGAGGTATAGCTCGTCGGGGGCATTAAGCGTAGCGTTGCCGGTTACGATCACGTGACCCACTGTGTCGGCGTCGTCGGCGATGGTCATATCGTCGCCCACGTTGAAGACCGAGTTGCCGGTTAAGGTCATGGTACCGTTTCCGGGAGTTTGGTCGGGGAGGTAACAATCATCGCCAAAGTTGATGACCGCGTCGCCGCCGATAGTGACGAAACCGATACCTTCATCGATCTTAAAATCGTCGACGAGAGTAATCACTGCGGTTCCGCTAATGTCCAGGTAGGCCACAGCAGTGTTGGCGTCGGCGACGGTAATACCGTCGTCAGAGTTTACGATCGAGCTGCCGCTGATATTGACGTAGGCCTCACCCTGGTCGAGACGCAAATCGTCCCCGATATTAACAGTGGAATCAACGATGTTCAGCATACCCCAAGTGTCCGGGTCATCGGCAATTCTAATGTCATTGTCACCTGTTACGGTCAAAGTACTTCCGCCCAGGATGTCGATCTGACCCCTTCTACCTGGATCAGTGCTGGTCGCCAAATCGTCGCCTACGGTAAGTGAGCTGCCGTTGTTCAGCGTAAGCACGCCGGTCGTCGACCCGTCGGCAGCGCCGTCAATGCCCAGCTGACTGCCACGGCTGACCGCATCCCCGTTGAGGATGTCGATCGCGATGGTGTCGCTGTTGACCTGCCTGTTGCCGTACTCTTCGTTGGGCCAGGTCCACAGCGAATCGGTCACGGTCCAGTTGAGGACCGTATCCCAGTTGCCGTCACCCGCGCTGCCGTTCCAAAGGTACAGCGCTGCGTGGGCTGTGCTGCCCAGCGCTAGAACAAATGCCATTACATAAATCAATCTTTTACACATAATAATCCTCCTTCAAAAAAGTTAGAATAATTAGGCTTTGGCTACACACCAAGACCCTGACAAAAAGCTCCATCTTCACTAAATTCCTTGTCTGCCCAGGACAATTTTTTACGACTTGATTCTACCTCCTTCCTTTCCGACTCCGGCCAGCCTTCGCCGGACGAGCAAAAACCCAATATGAGCTGTTACTGAAAATGTGAAAATCACGACCGCGAAGCACCTGTACTCGCGTTACCTCCTTTGCTGTCTGCGACAGCAGACAAGGGGGTGCGAGCACAAATTTCTTGCTTAAAACTCTGCAGGTCGCTCATTAACCTTTCAGCTAAGCTAATCTATTTAAAAATTATAAAGATACCCGCCCCTTCGGCTGCGCTCAGGGCAGGCTCTACGAGGGCAAAAGTTTTGCCTGTCGAAAAGCCAAAATCCAGGAATACCCGCCCATGCGGGCATAAACTTCACCAATTCTACTTATACCAGATTAGCTACCCTCCCGTCAAGGAAAATCTGCGGATTTTTCCCCAGAAATATTGGCAGTTTATCATTGAAATTCAGATTGAAATATTATATAAAATTAGGCAATTTCTTAGCGGATATTGGCTTGTTGTCTGAACTTATGCCGATATAATAGTTACTTAAGGAATATTCTGTGAAATTGGATGGATTTTGCTATGGCACGTAATCGAAGAAAAAAGGCTCTTTATGAGGTGATGAGCAAAGCTCGCATGAAGCCCGGCTCCGGCGGGACATTAGAGCAGAGACCTCCGAAAGGGTCTGACGGAGACAAGCCGGGGGCAGAAGAGAAGTCTGCTGTAGAAATGCCCGATGTGGCAGCGCAATGGTTGAGAAAGCCGAGGACTGTCCAATTTAATGCCGGCAGAATTGAGTTCTCAATGCCGTATCAGCTTGCGGTTGCACTGCTTCTGGGTCTAATTCTGCTGGCTCTGATGGCCTATCGGCTCGGTCAGCAGTCTGGTCTAACCGAGCAGGAAACAATCGCGCCGGCCGAAGAAATGCAAATGCAACAGATTGTTCAGGAAAGCAGGGCAGAGCAGGCGACGGTCGATGCAATGCAAGGACCTGCGGCGGTCGAAGATATATTGCCGGGCAGCAAAGAAGTCGAGCCTGCTGAGCCAGCGGGCAGTAATGTGATTGTTCTGGTGGAATATGGAGCACGAGCGGATTTGGAGCCGGTGCAAGAGCATTTTGCCCAGTACGGCATTGAGACTGAAATTGTGGCCGAAAGCGGCCGCTACTTTTTGATTACGAAGGATAGATACGATAACCCGGGAAAAGTCGGAACAGATGGATACGAAGCCAAACAGCGAATTATCGAGGTCGGAGCCGAATATGAGGGTAAGGCCCCTGCGGGTTATGAAACTTTTGCACCACACTTTTTCAGAGATGCATACGGCAAAAAAGTGAAGTAGCTTTAGGAGGAATGTTTAATGTCTGTTGACCGTTCTTTAAAAATCAAAGGTGCCTTGACCAGGCACCGAAACGTTCCGACGCGGGCTGAACGCATCGAGCAGCTAAAAGACGAAGAGCGATGGTCCGAGGGTGATTCTGTGCTGGGCCTGCCAAAGGTCGCTCATCGTAAGAGTCACGCCGGTCGAAAAGCAAAAGCTGCTGAAACCAAGGAAGCTGCAACCGAAGCGGCAGTTGAAACTGAAACACCGGAATCAGAACAAAAAGAAAAAAGTTAATATCGTATTGCGTATCGCGTATATCGTATTTCGTATTTAACATTTTGTCTTTCGCATCTCAAATCTCACCAGTAGTGGCCGATAGGGCAGGGGGGGGTATTAATTGATTATTGATTATTGTCTATTGTCTATTGATTATTGAGGAGTTGCTTATGGTTATGAAGGGGTCAATGGGTAGAGAAGCGCTAATCGCCATCGTATTGGTTGGAGGGATTGCTGGGTCTGCATTCGGTATCAGTGAAAATAAGGGGCAAATCGTTTGGCCGGGACGTAAGTGGAAGCAGGCCGGGCCGGAAGAGGTGGAGATGGATGCGGCTTTATTGCTGAAAGCGCGCGACTTCGCGCTCACCGGCAGCGGCTCGGGCCGTGTCATTCGCTACGGCCGGCTGGTTATGCAGTGGGGCGACCAAAAGCACCGATACGACCTGAAGTCGACAACAAAAGCGATTGGCGTTACCGCTGTGGGGCTGGCGCTGAAAGACGGTAAAGTCAGCGGCCTTAAAGACCGGGCTAAAAAATATCACCCGATGCTTGGTGTTCCGCCTGAGTCCAACGCCGAGACCGGCTGGCTCGATAAGATAACACTCTTTGACCTTGCTACCCAGACAGCAGGGTTCGATAAGCCCGGCGGGTACACCAAACTGCTGTTCAAGCCGGGGACAAAATGGTCGTACAGCGACGGCGGGCCAAACTGGCTTGCGGAATGTATTACGTTAGCCTACGGGCAAGACCTTCACACGCTGATGTTTGAGCGCGTCTTTGGTCCAATCGGCATTAAGTCGTCTGATTTGACATGGCGCAACAACAACTATCGGCCGAAGGAGATTAACGGCATCAAGCGACGCGAGTTCGGCTCAGGCATCAGCGCCAATGTCGATGCGATGGCGCGGATTGGATACTTATATCTGCGACGCGGCCGGTGGCGGGATAAGCAAATCATCCCGGCATCGTTTGTCGACGCGGCCAGGACCGTGCCGCGGGCTGTTCGTGGGCTGGCTGTGGTCAAGCGGGAAAGCTACTTCAACGCCTCTGACCACTATGGGCTCCTGTGGTGGAACAATGCGGATGGGACGATGGCCAAGGTGCCGCGGGACGCCTACTGGTCGTGGGGGTTGTACGACAGCCTGATCGTGGTGATACCAAGCCTCGATATAGTAGCTGCGCGGGCGGGCAAGTCGCTGAACAAGGCCCGCAATTCCGACTATAAGGCCATCGAGCCGTTCATTGAGCCAATCGCTATGTCGGTCAAGACGAAAAGCGATAGGAGCGGTGCGCCGTATCCGGCAAGTCCCATGATAAAGGGTATTGAGTGGGCGCCTGCAGAGACTATTATTCGCAAAGCCCAGGGCAGCGACAACTGGCCGATTAGCTGGGCTGACGATGACAATCTTTACACGGCTTATGGGGACGGCTGGGGATTTGAGCCGAAAACGAAAAAGAAGCTGAGCCTCGGCATCGCAAAAATTGTTGGGTCACCACCTTATTTTCAGGGAGTCAATGTCCGGACAGAAACCGGCGAGCGAGTAGGGCAGGGGGCTAAAGGAGCGAAGACCAGCGGGATTCTTTGTGTCGATGGTGTCCTGTACATGTTAGTCAGAAATACCGGCAATTCGCAGATTGCGTGGTCGAAAGATTACGGCAAGACATGGAGATGGTGCGATTGGAAATTTACGACAAGTTTCGGGGCCCCGACATTTTTGAACTTCGGCAAGAATTACGCCGGAGCGCGAGATGAGTTCGTTTATATTTATTCGCACGACTCAGACAGCGCTTATGAGCCCGCCGACCGGATGGTTATGGCACGGGTGCGGAAAGACAAAATTCGCGAGCGGGGAGCTTATGAATTTTTTAAGGAGTTGAACAGTTCGGGACGTGCTGTTTGGACGAGTGATATTCGCAGTAGGGGGGCGGTGTTTGTCAATCCGGGCAGATGCTACCGCGCCGGCATTACTTATAATGCCGGGTTAAAGAGATATTTGTGGTGTCAGACGATTTATGGGGATGATGATATGCGGTTTAAGGGAGGGCTTGGTATTTTTGATGGGCCGCAGCCGTGGGGGCCGTGGACGACTGTTTTCTATACGGAGCAGTGGGACGTTGGGCCGGGCGAAACAAGCAGTCTTCCTGCCAAATGGATGAGCAATGATGGCAGGACGTGCTATCTGCTTTTTTCAGGGGACGATTGCTTCTCTGTGCGTAAGGCGGTGTTGAAGGATTAGAGGAGCTCGTATGCACTCGTGCTACAAATTGTAGACAAATGTGACGAGTTAAGCGTTGGCTTTCTCGAACAGCGCATAAGCGGCGAGCAATCCGCGCATCACGTCTGAGACAGTAACTATTCCAAGAACCTTTTTTTCGTCGTCGGTTACCGGCAGACAACTAATATTCATCTCCTGCAGCATTTTCACGGCTTCGTGGAAGCTGCAGTCAGGCGGGGCATGGGTAATGTCGCGCTTCATGATACGATTGATGGGTTGCAGCATGATCGGCTCGTTTGGGTCAACATCAAACAACCCGGCGCGAAATACCTCAGCTTGCAGGTGGCGTTGGCCCTTATGAAACGGAAGATAATGCAGAACGTCCCGGTCGGAGATTATCCCCACCAGTCTCTTTTGCTTGTCCACAATTGGCACGTGCCTGAATTTCCCCCTCTGCATGACCTCTATTACCTTGGCCAAGTTGTCTCGCTCGGCCAAACAAACCACTTGCTCAGTCATAACATCTTTGACCGTTCGGAGAACCGATGAGAGCGCAAGGGTCGCATGGCCCGAATCCCCAGAGAGCAGGTCAACAAACCGCCTGCTCTGCTCCGTTTCTGTTTTCTCCCGGCATAGCTGTCCGATTGCATCGAGCCTGGCGAAGAGCTTTAAGACATCTGTAGCCGTGGCGATGCCCACCAGGTCCCCATCAAGAACAACAGGTACCGCATCAATGCGATTATCAACCATGATGGTAATCATGTCCTGTATCTTTGTCTCAGGTGATACGGTCTCTGGTTTTCTGGTGACGATTTGTCCCAGAGGCTGTTTTAGCGCTTTTAAGTCCGAATCTTCCTCGCCGACTTTTCCCAAATACGGAGAAATCTGTCGAAACACATCTCTCTGAGAAACAATGCCCACAAAGTATTGTTTTCCCTTTTTTCCGGTCGCAGTGTCCACTACAGGAATGTGCCGAATTTTGTTTTCCTCCATAATCTTTAGACACGTCGCTATGGTATCGTCCAAAGTGAGCACCTTGACATCATAAGTCATCATGTCCTTGACATTACGCACGAACTGAAAAAAGACATCTTTTCCATCGCACATATCATCTATCAAGTCAATCAGCCTAAATTGCCGGTTCACCATATTGTTTCCCCCAGCGCATGACTTCGCAGGGTCTTTCACTGGCCAATATAACGAGTTCCCATAACAGAAATCGGTTATAATCCACCCAGACCACCGGTTATATCGGCATAGCATATGAACAGCTTTAACGAGTGTTTACCTGAACCGGCCTTCGCGAGAATCTTTTAGATCGGCCTTGGTTCGGGGCGGCGCGCATCAAATGCGCGTCAAACATGCTCGTTCGGCGATAGTTAAGCTTTTTGCTGACTTTCGGGCAGCCTTATAAGTCGTTAAAGGGCGGCGATAACCCGTTTCCTATACGATAGTTACAATCACTCTGGTTCGACTGGGGATCGTGAGGTCAAAGGGAGAAAGTAGGCCATGCTTCCCTTCACTAACCAGATTCTTCGGCGCAGTTTACCCTTGAGCATAGCGAAGGGCTCGGAATGACCATAAAGAATATCGAATAAGGAAGGCTGAAGTGAGAACGGCAGGGGGGGCACACTAATTTACTATTTGTTATTGCCTATTGAATATTGGAGGGATTTGGCTATGATACCAGCAAATGGGAAAATATATTGCAGATAGGACAAGTGAATTAGTGAATTAGTGAATTAGATAAGGAGTTTAGGATGGACAGGTTGCGAGAGAAAATAGGAAGAAGAGAATTTCTTGGCAATAGTGCGAAGATAGCGGTGGGGGCTTCAGCATTAACCGTGGCAAGCAAAACCGCTAAATCAACGGCAGCCTCATCGGGCAGTAACTCTGCAAAAGCTCCGAAATTCATTCTTGATTCACATATTCATTGTGGCGGCACAGAGGCCTGGGTCGAGGAAATGGTTAAGACATATCGCCCGCGTAACGCTATGGCCTTTGTGCTGACCTGGATGAAGGATATGAAGCTTATGAAAGATGCTGCTGCCGACTATCCGGATGTGTTTATTAACTGTGGACGCGTTAATCTCGACGACCCAAATACGATTCGCGAAGTGGAGACTTTCAAGAAGAACGAATTTGTCGGAATGAAATTCCACAGCCCGCAGAGAAACTACGACGACCCGTACTATTTCCAGATATACCGGCTGTGTGAGGAATACCGCCTCCACACACTGTTTCACACCGGAATTTCGTCTCACCGGATCAAAGATGAACCGCAGTGGGGCTCATCGGCAAGGATGCGACCGATATATTTGGACACGATTTGCCGGCAGTTTCCGAGAATGACCGTCCAGGGTGCGCACTTTGGTAATCCCTGGTATGATGAAGCCGCTGAAGCAGCCCGATGGAATCCGAGTTTGTATTTTGACGTGACTGGTTCGACACTTCTGAAATTCATCAAATTAGGCAAATTAGCCCGAATGAGTGAGATACTTTGGTGGGCCAGCGACGAGGCAGAGCATAACCCCCACACCCTCAAGGGAGGACCTGGTGCGTGGGAACATATCGTCTTTGGCACTGATGAAAAGCCCAGTGGGTTGACAGCAAATATCGAGAGATTTCAAAAAATGCTGGATGCCAACAATGTCGGCCAGGCCATGCGCGAGAAGATGTGGGGCCTGACTATGGCAAAAATATTGGGTATTGACCCAAAGACCCACAAGTTTGTAGGTAAGTGATTAGAGATTGGTGAATTAGAGATTGGTTAGAAGTAAATGAAAGAGATTATCGCAGATAGAACAAAGCTTATCGACGCAAGCGGCATTAGAAAAGTCTTTGCGCTGGCGGCCGAGCTGAAAGACCCGGTTAATTTCTCGATAGGACAGCCGGACTTCGATGTGCCGGAACCATTAAAAAACGAAGCGATAAAGGCAATCAAGGCCGGGCAAAATAAATATTCGCAAACAGCGGGCGATAACATCCTGAAGAGGAAAATAGCTGAGCAGATAGAAAACGAGCTCGGCTGGGCGAATCCGGCAATACTGGTAACAAGCGGCGTAAGCGGGGGGCTGCTGCTTGCATTTATGGCGCTTATCAATCCCGATGATGAGGTTATTTTACCTGACCCATACTTTGTAATTTACAAGCATGTAGTCAATATGTTAGGCGGAAAATGCGTCTTTGTTGACAGCTATCCGGATTTTGAGCTGCCTGTCGAGAAAATCGCAGAGGCGATAACGAACAAGACCAAGATGATTATACTCAATTCGCCGTGCAATCCGACCGGCGTGGTGTATTCAGAGCAGCAGATAAAAGCATTAGCTGATATTGCGGCAGAAAAAGATATACTTGTTATGACCGATGAGATATATGAGAGATTCTGCTACGACGGCCGGTGCCCAAGTATAGCTGAATACTGCGAGAAAACGCTTGTGCTGCGAGGTTTCAGCAAATCCTGTGCGATGACCGGCTGGAGACTGGGTTACGTTGCGGCCGGCGAGTCCCTGCGAAGCGTAGTCGAGGAGATGACCAAGATACAGCAATATACGTTTGTCTGTGCGCCTACGCCTTTCCAGCAGGCAGCTATCGCAGCGGTGAACTATGAGACGAGCGATTTCGTCGATGCATACAGGAAAAAAAGGGACCTTCTTTATGAGGGTTTGAAGGACAAGTTCGAGCTGGTCAAGCCGGGCGGAGCATTTTATGCGTTCGTTAAGGCACCGGGCGGGTCAGGAAGCGAATTTGTAGAAAAGGCAATTAAGAACAACGTGCTGATTATCCCTGGAAACGTGTTTAGCGAAAAAGATACGCATTTCAGGATAAGTTACGCGACCAGTGATGAAAAAATCCAGCAGGGGGTAGAGATTTTGCGTAAACTATAGAAAAATGCAAAAATCAAGATTTAAAACTTGATTCTTGATATTCGATTCTCGTAATTGGTTAATTAACTACGTTTGTTATAGGAGAGAACAATGGGAATTTTAGAGAGATTTTTTGCTCCATCGCCCTTTGTTCAACTGCATGAGCACGCGAAAAAGGTGCACGAGTGTGTTGAGCTTATTCGGCCATTGGCGGACGCACTGCTGACGGAAGACTATGAAAAAATTGAAGAATTACATAACCTGATGTCCAGGACCGAGCATGAGGCGGACCAGATAAAAACGGAACTGCGCGATAAGATTACCAAGATGTACTTTCTTTCGGTAGGGCGGCTGGAATTAGGTCAGTTTCTGGCCTATCAGGATGACGTGGCGGATGCGGCAGAGGATTTTGCGGTTGTGCTGCTGCTGCGCAAGACCAAAATTCCAGAGGAGCTCAAACCAGACTTTCTGGCCTTTGCCGGGCAGGTCATTAGCGTCAGCGAACAATTAATGAACCTGGCGGAGAAGCTTTCGACGCTCGCCGAAGCTGCTTTTAGCGGCCGAGAAGCCCAGAATGTGCTCAAAGGCATTGAAGAAATCGGTGAAGAAGAATGGAGAGCCGACCGTCTTGAAAGGAAATTTGCCCGCCATTTGTACACCATAGAAGACAAGATCGACCCGATCACGATCTTTTTCCTCGACAAGTACTGTAAAACACTCGGCCGTGTCTCTAACAAAGCCGAGAAAAGCGCCAAATACCTGCGGCTTATCATTCGCAAGAAATAATCGACCCTCGACCAAAGGAGCGCACGGTCCTAATGGAAATTCTTGTCATCGCGGCAATTATCATCGGCTTCTACATGGCCTGGAATATCGGCGCCAACGATGTGGCCAACTCGATGGCTGACGCGGTTGGTTCAAAGGCTCTGACCATTTTCTGGGCGGTGGTTCTGGCAGGGGTCTGCAATTTCTTCGGAGCTGTCCTCGTAGGCAGCCACGTTACTGATACCGTTCGCACGGGGATAATAGATACGCAGGCGTTCACGCATGACCCCCGTATGCTGGCCCACGGCATGGTCTGCGCGATGCTGGCCGCAGCGGTGTGGCTGAACCTGGCCTCATACTTTGGCATGCCGGTCTCAACGACGCATTCAATCATCGGGGCCATCATCGGATTTGGAATTCTCCAGGCCGGACTGGGGCAGATTCACTGGGGCAAGCTGGGCCAGATTGTGGCCAGCTGGTTCATCTCGCCACTGGTAGGTGGGATAACGGCCTTTGTAATATTCAGATTGATTTCGCGTCACATTCTGTCGGTGGAAAAACCAGCGGTGGCAGCGCGGAAAGGTGTCCCTATTTGCACTTTTTTCACCTTTGCCATATTAATTCTCGCCGTTATTTATAAAGGTTTGGAAAACTTGCATCTGAATCTTGATGCGCCGAGGGCAATCGGTTTCAGCATTCTGGGTGGGCTTAGCGCAGCTGGCGTCGCCGTACTCTTTGCCCGGAGAAATCGCAAATCTGATGACGATTTACCCATAGAACAGCAGCTCATGCAGGTCGAGAGAACATTTGCGGTGCTGGTAATTATCACCTCCTGCACTGTGGCATTTGCGCATGGAGCCAACGATGTGGCCAATGCCATCGGGCCGCTGGCAGCTGTAGCAGAAATCGTCAAGACCAACACAGTGCCCGGGGAGGTGCCGGTGAGCATGAGGTACTTAGTTCTCGGCGGTGTTGGCATTGCAATTGGCCTGGCTACTTTTGGCTATCGGGTCATGCGCCTGGTTGGGACGAAGGTCACCGAGATTACGCCCTCACGTGGTGTTGCTGCGGACTTAGCCGGCATGATGACAGTCCTGGCCTGTTCGAAAATGGGCCTGCCCGTATCCACCACCCACACACTCGTAGGTGCAATAATTGGGGTGGGGCTGGCCCGCGGTATCACCGCCGTTGACCGTAAAATAGTCGGCTCCATATTTGTCTCATGGATAGTAACGATCCCAATCGCTGCGCTATTAACCATTCTGCTTTACCTGCTCGGAAAGTGGCTGTTTTGGTGAGCCGATGCCAATGGCCTGCGAAAAGCCACTGGTTAAAAAATGTCCTCCGGTAGGCCTGTTCTTAACTTTATATATAAACCTATAAAAATACAGTGAGATTTCGTATTTAATTGATATTGCCAAACCAGCAATATGATGGTAAAATCCATATTATGAAGAATCCGCTTCGAGAAATTGCGATTGTTTTTCTGTGCCTGTTGGCGTTCTGGGCCTGGGCTGTTGCAGGCGAGCCGAACAATGCAGCCGCAGAGGCGCCGGCAGTAAAAGCGGCGGTAATCCTCTGTAAGGGTATGATTGACGATGGGCTTTTCAAATCCATCCAGCGCAGAACGCAGATAGCACTCGATAGTGGTGTACAATACCTAATCTATGAAATTCAAACATATGGGGGGCTTGTTAACGCAGCCGATAACATATGTAAGTATCTGATACTCGAAGTGGGCAAAGAAGCCCACACGGCTGCTTATATAACCACTGAAGCCATATCAGCCGGTGCAATGATAAGCGTCTCCTGCCAGGACATAATAATGCTTGAGAATACCACCATAGGCGATTGCGCCCCAATGACACTTGTGCCCAGTCAAAAACTTGAAGGTGTGGATCGGGAAAAAGCCGAAAGTTTTATCCGCGCGGCTTTCGACCGGGCCGCGAAAGCAAACGATTATCCTCGAGCATTGCTCAGGGCAATGGTAACAATGCAAATTGAGGTTTACAGGGTCAAGAACATAAAAACGGGAGAGTACGAGTTTTTTGAGAGCGTGCGGTTGCCGAATGACCCAAACGAGTATGACCTGGACAACAAAGAATTAATTGTCGAAAGCGATAAGCTCTTAACGCTGATTGCCTCTGATGCTGTTGAATACGGCGTAGCAAGGGCGGTGGTCAAAGGTCGGGCAGGGGCGCTTGAGTTCCTGGCCAAGCGGGACGGCGTAACCTTTGCCGGTGAACCGATGGTGCTTAAGACCATCTGGTCGGAAGAGATGGTCCGATGGTTAAACTCGCCGGCAGTGATGGCTGTGCTTGTTATGCTTGCCATGTTAGGGGTTTATATTGAATTTAACACCCCGGGTGTCGGCCTGCCCGGCCTGGCAGCGGTCATATGCTTTGTGATCATAATCGGCAGCAAGTACCTCGTCGGAATGGCGAACTGGGTAGAGGTGGCGTTGTTTGCCGTGGGAATCCTGCTGCTGATGGTGGAAATTTTTGTGCTGCCCGGCTTCGGTATCGCAGGCTTTTCAGGAATAATGTGTATATTAGCCGGCTTATTCGGTATGCTCATCAAAAATCCGCCGGACAAATTACCCTGGCCCCAGGATGCCTTTGCCTGGTATGATTTCACCTGGGGAGTTGTGGGTTTGGCGGGCGGCTTTATAGGATTTGTTGTTTTGGCGTTGCTGCTGGCAAAATACGTGCCGAAGATTGAGTTCCTCAGCGGACTGATACTTGTGCCGACCGCTGTAAAACCAGGCAGCCAGATGCGAGTCAGTATGAGAAGACCACCTGAAAGCCGGACTGCTGGTGTGAAGACCGGTGACAAGGGCCAGGTAGTTTCGATACTCAGGCCCACAGGGAAAGCAAAATTCGGCAATGCAATAGTGGACGTGGTTGCGGAAGCTGAGTTCCTTGACACAGGCACCAAGGTTGAGATAATCGAAATTCACGGTAATAGAGTGGTCGTTAAAAGACAGAATACAGAGGACGGATGACAGAGGACAGATGACAGAGAAGGCTATCAGGAAATCAGGGTATCAGGATGCAGGCTATCAGGAAATCAGGGTACCAGAAAAAACTAATCCGCCTCTGGCGGACAAACCTGATTCCTGATAACCTGATGTCCACTACCTGATATCCTGATAACCTGATGCCCTATACGAGGTAAGCTTATGGACTGGTGGCTGGTTTTTGCTGTTTTTTTATATTTTGCCTGTGCGGCCCTGATAATAGCTGAGGTATTTGTGCCGAGCGGCGGCTTGATAAGTATCTTCGCGCTTGTCTGTTTAATCGGCGGTGCAGTGATATTCTTTCGTCATAGTGCAACAGCCGGCTGGGTAGGTGTAGTTATCGCGGCTGTAATGATACCTACGGTCCTGATTTTTGCTTACAAGATATTCCCAGAAACCAGATTTGGCAAAAGTGTTACGCTTACGCCACCACAACGCGAGCAGGGCGATGCTGTACCCGATACGGCTGAATTGAAAGAGCTGCTTGGCGCCGTCGGCGTTGTTCTTACACCGTTGCGGCCGGTAGGAATTTGTGATTTTTCAGGACAAAGAGTTGAATGTGTAGCTGAAAGCGGGTATGTTGATAAGGGTAATAAGGTCAAGGTTATCGACGTAGAGAGCACACAGCTAACCGTTCGTGAAATAGAACAAAGTTAATGAAAGGACACAGACATGTATAATTTAACAAACACAATTTTGGCGGAAGAACCTCTAAAGGTCGTTGGAATGGCACTTTTGGTCATACTTATCATTGTAGTGTTCGTATTCTTCCTGCTGTTCTTAAAATTCTTCAGATTGTGGTTGCAGGCCAAACTATCTCGAGCGGATGTCAAATTCTCCGAGCTTATCGGGATGTGGCTGAGGAAGGTCAATACCAGTACCATAGTTCTAAGCAAGATAATGGGAGTACAGGCGGGCTTAGAACTTACCACTCGGGATTTGGAAAGCCATTTTTTGGCCGGCGGCCGGGTTCCAAATGTCGTGCGTGCGTTAGTCGCGGCAAACAGGGCAAATATCGATTTAACGTTGAAAATAGCTACTGCAATCGACTTGGCGGGCCGCGACATCCTCGATGCCGTCCAGACAAGTGTCAACCCCAAGGTAATCGACTGCCCCGACCCGGCCAAGAGCAGAGGCACTATAGATGCAGTTGCCCAGGATGGCATCCAGTTGAAAGCAAAGGCCCGCGTAACTGTCCGTGCTAATATCGAAAGACTGATAGGCGGTGCCACCCAGGAGACTATTATCGCTCGCGTGGGCGAAGGAATTGTTACGACAATCGGCAGTGCCATAACGTACAAAAGCGTTCTGGAAAACCCTGACAACATTTCCAAGTCGGTTTTAGCCAAGGGTCTCGACGCAGGGACGGCTTTTGAGATCCTTTCCATTGATATTGCCGACGTTGATGTAGGCGACAATATCGGCGCCAAACTTCAGGCTGCCCAGGCCGAGGCCGATATGCGAAGAGCAAAGGCCGAGGCAGAAAAACGCAGGGCTATGGCATTCGCGCGTGAACAGGAAATGCGAGCACTCGTAGTCGAAAACGAATCAAAAGTGCCATTAGCTATGGCTGAAGCCTTCAAAAAAGGCAATCTCGGCGTTATGGACTATTATAGAATGAAAAACATTATGGCTGATACCTCGATGCGGGATTCCATCGCAAAGCCGAAAAAGAAAGAATGATCTCGATGCTCTCCGCAGGACGCCTTGCGGCGGATACTGGATGCTCGATAGTTGATGACCTTTGCGGTCGAAAATAAAAACTATGAACGAACTTTTGGCACAAATAATCCTTGCTGTCCGACGTCGCGACACCGAAAGCTGGATGAACATACTGGTCATCGTGGTCATAGCAGTTGTCTATGGGCTCAGCACTATCCTCAAGGCTAAAGCAAAAAAGCCTGCAGAGAAAGAAGAAAAAGAGGGACTGTTGGGCCGTAAGCCGGGCAGCAAGCTCAAGGAGATTGCTGAGCGCTTTCAAAAGGAATTATCTGAACTGAGTCGTGACCGCACGTACGAGCCACCGCAGCGCGCCGAGGGTTTACAGAAAGAATCTTTTCAGCAGGCTCGCCGGCCTGCCGGTCCTTCTGCACCTGGACCCCAACCGTACCGCCCCGGTGTCCAACAACCACGCGCAAAAGTTGCCGTCCCGCGGCGTGCTGTCGAGAAGTTCGCTGCCGAAGCCGAACAGCCTAGCCGACTTCAAAGTGTAGAACCGCTGGCAGAACCAGAACTGTCACTGCCGAGTTCGAAGGTTCAGCCTGACTTTGAAGAACTTCCGGAATTTACCAGCAAAGCCGTCAAAGGGCTTGGAGCCTGGCGCGGCGCTATTCCGGCGGAAGTGCCCGAGGCAGAGCATCTGCCTGAAATCCTCTCTGATTACGCCGAACCCGATGAGTTGAGAAGGGCGATTCTGCATTACGAAATCTTAGGCAGGCCGTTATCACTCCGGGATCCATCCGGGCAGATTATCGGACTTTAATTTAGATTCTCAAACTGACCGGTTTGGTTGCAGTAATGCTAGTAAGTGTCCTATTAACACTAACATAGCGCAGTTTGTCATTCCTTCGCTTCGCTCAAGGACAAGTCTGAGTGGGACGAAGCGGTCGCCACGGCTCCCAGCCAGGGTGAAGCGAAGAATCTCAATGCCGTTATGATCCAGTTATCCTATTCAAAGGCCAGCCGCCCGAAGGGCGGTCTGATCATGGCCGGCGCTGCCGGCTTTCGGCTTCGCCTCAGAATGACAGCAAAGAACGGCAAGTTTGAGTTAAAGAATTCAAAAAATCCTTATAGCCGTTGCCGGGTTAATATTTGGAATTTTGGCCATTTTATGTCATTGCGAGCGGCTTCAAGCCATCCCCAAGCTCGTCCCGATTTTTCGGGACTCGCTTGAGGCTGCCACTCCCTTGGGGACACCTTACGGCGCCAGGAAATTAGATGATACAGAATATTAGTTGCAATTCTGAGGTGGTTCTTTTGTGTGCGATAATCAACGTCCCATAATATATGTTATGTTTCATTCAGGCCTCATTCTGGGCCAAGTACGCGGTTTCTGTGTTTTTGGGGTTTTCGGCGTAATTCTGTTCGTTTGCTCCTTTGGGACGACTGCTCGCCGCTTTGGCGAGGACGGGCCTCCTAATCGACCTTGAATAAGTTTTTAGACAATAATTTGATTGAGGCCTCGCCTCAGACTGTTTTATTCCTGGATTCCCGCCTTCGCGGGAATGACAGGAGGGACGACGTAAAGCGATACTACGGTGAGAATGGATAATTGGCGTTAATTGCCTGGTCGGCTGTATCTGAGAGATTGTCCCACATAGCAGTTACTCTGTCTAATAGGCCCAGGTTCTGGAGAACTATTGAGATGTTGACCGTGGCGTCGGGACAGGCAAAATTATCCTCCAGGTGACGCTCAAGGTTGATAAGCGACGAGGCAAACTTTACCTTGTCACAATAAAGCAAAGCTGTTTTATAGTGGAGCTCGAGCGTATCTTTGTCGAGACAATCAGGGCCAAGCAGTTCGTCCAGTATAGCTGGTTTCTGGTCCATTTCAAATAGACAGACGGCCAGCTTGCTCCTGGCTCTGGTGTAGGCTGGGTTTATATCCAGGGCCGTTTGGAATAAGTTAACGGCGTCGACTATCCTTCCGACGCTCATCATCAGGACGCCAAGTCTATAGTGCAAATCCGGATTCTGCGCGCGATGGGCGATTTCCTGACGGTGTGCTGTAATCACAGCCTTGGTCAGACCGGCCAGGTCGGTTTCATCGTCAAAATTACCAAACGGCGAATTATCGCTAAGACCGGCCTTGAATTGCAGGATAGCTGTTTCGGTGAACAGCAATGAGCTGTTCGGCTGAATTGCCGCTGCGAGTGATAATGTGCCTAAGGCGTCTAATACGTTACCGGCCAATTTTTGGGAGATTGCCAGGCCGATGTAGGCATCGACTATTTTGTCATTTATCTCGACGGCCTTGTTGAATTGTTGTGCGGCAAGCCGCTCCTGGTGCAACTGTAAATAATGTGACCCAAGCTTTATAGTGGCCTCGAGGAAATCCGGGCAGGTCCGAATGGCTTCTTCGTATTGCGAAACGGCCTCAGCGGCGGCACCGAGCATACGAAGAACATCGGCACGCTTCAAAAGCAAATCGCCCCTGTGTGATTGGGTTTGCAATAAGTCCTCAAGGTGGTCCAGTGCCTCGGGAAGCCGGCCATCGGCAATAAGCTGGTCCGTATCGGGGTCTTGGGTATGGAAATTGTCCGGATGTATTAAAATTGCGGTGTTAAACGTTTGAATAGCTTCGGTATACCTGGCGGTGGCAATGTACAAATGCCCAAGCGTGACAAGTGTTGATATGTCGTCAGGATACTCATTTTTCAACAGTTCGTATTGTTGTATGGTTTTTTCCAGCTGTTGATTTTTAAAATAGATGGCAGCCAGCCGCTGGGCCGGAAGCTGCAAATGGTTTTTGAACTTTAGGCAATCCTGATAAAACTCCACAGCTTGCGATTCCTTGCCAAGCCGTTCATAACAATGGCCAAGGGCATAAAGGGCCATTGTGTTATTGGGCTGGCGCATATAGATTGAGTTTAGCTCTTTGATTGCCTCGTTGAGCTGGTTGTTATGCAGGCAAATGGCAGCCGCTGCCAGCCGCCCGTATGTGCAGGAAGGATTCTCAAAGAGATACAGCCTTATCTGCTCGGCGGCTGCGTCCGGCTTCATATCGCCCATCAGCTCAACGGCTTTACTAAGCTGATAATATTGGGTGGATTGGCTATTGCCTGCCGGGAGTTTGACCGCCCCTAACCAGTGCCATATCAAATCGGCCGTATCGACCGTTATCGCCCTACCGAGGATTTCCAGCAGTCGGCTCATACACCCCCTCACATCCAATTTCTCGATTTTCAATCGTATAAATCTGAAGCTAAACGCTACACGCTATTAAAGGGTATCGACAATAGGCGAAGGCCGATTAACCCCGGTTTTGGTAATTAGTCACCTTGCTTTTCATTTTGTCTTTTCGTTGTGGCGATTGTGTGTGATGTACGGGTTGTTACGATTTTAGAAGCCGTTTATCGGATTTTACCCCCCGAAAAAATCGGTCTATAAAAACCGTTGTCACTGCAATCCAAATCGCTCTATTAACACAAGAACACCCCCAAACAAGTTTGAGGGTGCCACCCTGGGTTGCCTTGAATATATTAAAAACCGCTGTCACTGCAATCCAAATAACCCCCCAATAAATTGGGGGGCTAATTATAGGAAGGTCTGTAAGTGCAATTCCGTAGTTAATTGGCGGACCTTATTTATTATTGGTTGTAATGCTCCTAATCCAGTTTTGCTATTTGTGCCTGTTTTTCTATCTCGCTTAAATATGCCAATGTGCGCTCGAGCTTATCGGTCAGGTGTTTTAATTTCAGCATAGTTTTAACTCGTGTTAAAAGCTCCAGCTTGTTCACGGGTTTGCTGAGAAAATCATCCGTGCCCGAATCAATGGCGCGTTCGATATCGCCGTATTCGTTAAGTGCGGTTACCATTATGACAGGAATGTCACCGGTTTTGGGGTCGTTTTTTATTCTTTTACAAACCTCAAATCCGCTCATTCTGGGCATCATTACATCCAGCAGAATCAAATCAGGAGGGTCTTTGCCTATAATCTCCAGCGCCTCGGCGCCATCGCGAGCAGGGACCGTCCGGCAGTCTATATCCTCAAGATAGGCCTGCAGGAGTTCGAGATTCTGCTGGTTGTCGTCAACAACCAGCACCGTAGGCGTCTTTTCCTGTCCATTGTCGGTCTTAGTCCGGTTCATAACACAATTACTCCTATTTGCTTACTCATTATTTTTCCAGAGCCCTCAAAATCGCTGTGCAAAAGGCGGGCAAATCGTCGGGCTTTCGTGACGTAATCAAATTTCCGTCCACAACACACTCGGCGTCCACATACTCGGCACCGGCGTTCTTAATATCATCCCTAATCGCCATAAAACAGGTTGCCTTTTTGCCCCTGTAAACCGTGGTGCTGCATAACAGCCATCCGCCGTGACAGATAGCCGCTATGACCTTGCCTGCGTTTACCATGTCGTTTGCAAACTTTATCACATCTGCGCTTCTTCGCATAAAATCCGGTGCGAACCCGCCCGGCACAACCATACAATCATAATCGCCGGCGTTAGCTTCCTTGGCCGAAACCTCTGAGAGGCAGGGATAACCTTCCTTTGAATGGTATTCTTTTTCTGCCTCAGCCGCAACCAAATTAACCTCGAAACCGGCTTCGCGGAATCGATAGTAAGGATACCAGACTTCAAGGACCTGATACATCTCGTCAACCATAATAGCTACTTTTTTGGCTGCCATTTTCGCTACTCCTTTTTGTTATTTGCCGGCATTGGTTGTTTGAGCCAGGCCAGGTTGAACACGTAATATTGTTTACTGCTGATTAAGTGGATGAGTCCATTGGGCGTTTGGGTGGCCGCCAGGTACCCTCGGGGTTCGGCATGGGTTTGGTCCATAACAAACCGGCCTGTATTACCGCCGCCGTCCAGCTCTCTGGCGGGGCCGCCATCGGTGAGCAGGCGTTTGATAGGCCAGGTCCTGCCCTCGTCAAACGAAAGGGCTGCAAACATACCGTAGACGCGGCGCTCTTTCCCGGCAGAGTCACGAAGCAGCACGCCCTTAGGATCTTTTCTACTGGAATCCGTAAATGACACGAACAAAATTGGTCCTTCCTGCAGGCGTCTTAGAATCAGTCGTTGCCCCCCACCGATTGGCGGGAAATCGCTGGTAGAATATGTCCAGGTCTGTCCCATGTCGTTCGAGATGCTCATTGGCATTCGGCCATCGACGTTGTTGCCGCGTCCGAAGGCCATTAAACTGCCGTCTCTTAGCTGCACTACGCCGGCGTGAATACCTGCGATCCAATGGCCCGTTGCACCATCTTCAAACTTGGGGGCCGGCTGCCCTTGCCCGGGGTCGGTCCAGGTCTTTCCATTATTACGGCTGATGTGTATAACGGTGCCGCCACTGCCGCCTGGGCCGGCGTCACAAGGTAAAATGATGAAGCCTTCGCGTGTTCGAAAGACCGATTCGACGGGTTGGTGACGATGGCCGTGTTCCGGGGCGATGAGCCGAGCTTTTGACCAGGTGGCGCCGGAATCAACGGAAGTACGCATTACCAGAGCAAGATTACCCCAGGTGCCTACCGCGGAAAGGCCGTTGAAGTGACATATAGTCCTTTGGCCATCGTACCACATTGCCGGTGCATGGTCATTGCGGTCTGGCGCGTCCCAAAAAAGCGAGGCCGGCTCCCACTGCTCGGAGCCGTACCGCAAGCGGCTGGCAAGAATCGCCAACTCGCGCCCACGTTCAGTACGGCACGAATACCAAATGGCTAACAGGTCGCCATTGGGGCAATCGACCAGTGCAGGGTCGTGATTGTGCTTCGAGTACATCGGGCCATCAGAGCCAGGCGGTATCTTGACGTACTCGATTGGGCCGTTGAAATATGGCTTTGCGGGGTCAGGGGCTCTGGATAAGTCGGGGGGAATTTGTTGGTTGACGTTTTGCTGGTTAAGAGGAAGTTGTGGAATCCGTAGCTGTTTTGTTTTGGGCATCTCGGCGAGGACAACGCGAAAGCCGATTGCCCAGCTTTCATCCTCCGGCGGCGCTGCGAGACGATTAGCCGAGCGCAGGTACTGCAATTCTGTGCTGTGACTGCCCCCGCGGGCGACCCTGAAGTCACCGCCGGCGCGCCCCACCGGGTCGATTTGTTCTCTTTGCTCATAAGGTCCATACCAATCGTAACACCATTCCTCTACATTGCCGTGCATATCGAAAAGGCCCCAGGAGTTCGCAGGTGTGGCAGCAACCCGCAGCGGTACCGGCTTGGGCTGCCAGGTCTCTGTTTGGTTCTTGCGGTAGAGGCGCGGCAGGTCATCGCCGGTATTATACGCAGTAGTAGTGCCGGCGCGGCAGGCGTATTCCCACTCGGCCTCGGTCGGCAGACGGTAAGGTTTGCCTTCCTTATTCGAGAGCCATTCGCAGAATTTGGCCGCCTCGTGCCAGCTCACAAAAACGACCGCCTCATCGTCCTGCCTGGAGAAACCGAGCTTTCCACGAAGCTCGCCGTGCTCCGGGTCGAACTGCTCGTACTGGGCGTTGGTTACCTCAGTTACAGCCATGTGAAAAGGCCCGGTGATGTTCACCTTGTGCACGGGCCGCTCGTCCCAATCGCCGCCTTGTTTTTGTCCCATCAGAAAGGAGCCCGGCTCGATGCGAACAAACTTCATACCAACGGAATTAACGAAGGTATCAGGCATTTGCGCAGAAGGTGACTCTGGTGCGGTGTTAAGGCAGCTCAGCCCCATCGCCAAGCAGATTACAGGTATCGCTATCGGTTTGTTTTTCATCATTAGACCGCCTTTCAAGTGATTTGATTGCTGTGATTTTCGATAAATTGTCGGACTTCCGGCCTGATGTAGAGCTTCTCAATATCGGTCACTTTCGGCACAGCCTCGGCACAAACCGCCGCGGCCACAACTGATGGGGCTTGCGTATCCACAAAGAATATCTGCCGGCCCTTTATAGTGCAAAGCCCCCCACCGCTTCCGCCAAGTGGCTCATTGCGGATTGTAACGCTGTTCGCTTCCAACAACGCCAAAAGCTCTTCTAAAATCCTTTGCTCATTCATTGCTCGTATCTCGTATTGCGTATATAGTCGTTCAAGAAAAAACGTATCAAAAGTCGATATAGATAGTCGTAAGTCAAGAGTTTCCGGTAAATAATAGCCGGTGGCCAAGGGCACCCCCAAACGAGTTTGTACTACTCTGCGAAGCAGCGCTTCGCTGCGAAGCACGAGAGGGTGCCACCCTGAATTTTATTATTAACGCAGAAATCACTAAATACCGGATTTTATAGCAGGAGCAGACAATTGGCAAGTATTACAGGAAAACGCCTTTCTTTGCACAGAAGTCTGGAAGATCAGCAGCATCAAAATGACGCCCTAAAATCCCGGTTTGCCCAGCTCCAGCATCTTGCTAACATGGGCACCGCCAGCTATATGATAGCCCACGAAATCAACAATCTGCTCACACCTTTGAGAAACTACGCGACTCTTGCTCTGAACAACCCTGACGATAAAGCCTTAGCTGAAAAGGCACTACAAAGAGTGGTCCGAAATTGTGAGCGTGCCTCGAAAATTACCGAAAGTATGCTCGCCATAGCAAATGGCCAAACGCAGGAAAAGAAAGAAGCTCGATTACTCACTTTGGTTGAAGAGATTTTTACCTGTCTTTGCCGGGATTTTGCGAAGGACGGGATAACGGTGGAGACCTGCATTGCCCAAGACTTAACGGTTTGGGCGGTACCTGTTCAAATTCAACAGGTTCTAATGAATTTGATTCTTAACGCCCGCGATGCGATGCTGCCGCATGGCGGTGTTTTGACCATCAAAGCCACGGAGAGGAGCGATGCGGTGGAGATAGAAGTTACCGACACCGGCGACGGAATCGAACCGGCCGATTTGAAAAATATTTTCGGCTCGTTTTTCACGACGAAAACGGGTAAGAACTCACCGTCTGAGTATTCGGGGTCTGGGCTCGGTCTGGCCTTTTGCAAAAAGATAATAGATGGACACGACGGCTTAATCTCGGTCGAATCCAAAGTGAGCCAGGGAAGCAAATTTAAGATAACCCTGCCCAAACCACAGTCAGGTAATAGCTGATGGCCGCTGAGGTTCATCAAATTATCGGGATGTTAGTGCTGCTTGCCGGTTCGGCTTTTTTTTCAGGAGCCGAAACCGCCTTCTTTAATTTATCACGCAGACAAACGAAGCTACTGCAAGAATCCAAACACAGACTGCAAAACCTGGCTGCAAGGCTCGTGAACAGACCGGGGCAATTGCTCAATTGCTTTCTGTTTGGAAATATGACGGTTAACGTTCTGTTTTATGCTGTTGCCAGTGTTTTTACAATCCGTGTCAAGGAGCAAAGCGGGTTGATTGCCGCAGCGGTCACCGCCTTGGCGACGTTTGCTGTGCTGTTGCTCTTAGGCGAAATACTGCCGAAATCGGTGGCCTACGCAAATTCAAAATCTCTGAGTGTCGCTGCCGCCCTGCCGGCTTTTTTGTGTATTCAGATTTTTGTCCCCCTTCAGTTTGTGTTCAAATTTTTCATATTAGAGCCGGCTCTGCGGCTGTTTTTGGGACCGGCGAGGGGCCCCAAGGTAATAACCGTAGGCGAATTCAAATCTTTGATTGAGACGACCCGAAAGCAGGGATTGATTACGGCCGATGAAAATAAACTCTTAACAGAGGTTATCGAGCTCGGCTTTCTCAAAGTCCGCCACGTTATGCGACCACGGGTGGATATGATTGCCTGCGCTGTTACGGATTCGGCCAAAGCAGCTCGTGAAAAGATGGAAAAAAATCACCTGACAAAGCTGCCCGTTTATGTCCGGACAATAGATAATATAATCGGCCTGGTATACCTTCGGCAGCTCCTGCTTCGACCAACGGTCTCACTTGACAGGATTGTTCAACAGGTGCATTTTGTCCCGGAGCAAAAGACGGTGGAATCTCTGCTGGAATTTTTCCGCAGAAGCCGCACCGATACGGCAATAGTTGTGGACGAATACGGCGGCATCGCGGGTTCTGTTCGGCTGGAGGACATTGCTGAGGAATTGTTCGGCGAGATCGAACCTGCAAGCGGCATTGAAGCTATCGAGCAGATAGGTCCTTTTGAATATCGGCTGGCAGGCGACCTGGCCATTCGTGACTGGGCTGAGGTATTCGGCGTCGAGTTAGCCGAGACGCGCGTCGCCACAATCGGCGGGCTGGTAACCGCCCTTCTCGGCAAAATACCGAAAAGCGGCGACGCGGCATATTTGAAGAACTTGAAATTTACCGTCGAAAGAGTGCATAAACACCGAATAGAAACCTTAATACTAACTTTTGAGCGGCTGCAAACTGATGGTCAATAGCATAGTCTTAATATTGGCGATTGCGTTTTTCGTTATTTTAGCCGGTTTGTTCTCCGGTGCTGAGACCGGTCTATACAGGCTCAGCCGGCTTCGCTTACGGCTCGGCATCGAGAGAAAACGATTACCATTTGTCATACTCGGCAATTGTTTGCGCGACAGTCCCGGACTGCTGCTTTCAATGCTGATAGGCACCAACCTTGCTTACTATCTTGTTACGAGTATTATTACTAACATATTCTTAAATAAAGTGGGGGCTGAACGCGCTGCCGAATTATTCGCAGCCCTTATAACTGTACCGGTACTATTTGTCTTCTCAGAGCTAATCCCCAAAAACATCTTTTTCTACCGTGCTGATTTGCTTATGCCATACGTGTCGCCGATTTTATACGCATTTCACAAGCTTTTAAGCTGGTGTGGCGCAGTACCCCTGCTCAAGTTCATATCGGGCCTGTTCGCCCGATTGGCAGGCTTGACTTCTTCTTCAAAAACGGTAATAACATCGGCACAAAGACATAAAGTCCAGGCGATTCTGCAGGATACGCGTGAAGAAGGCATTCTTAGCTCCGTGCAGACCGATATAATAAACCGCCTGATTAGTATCTCAAACATTCATATAAGGTCCGTGATGATACCTATTAACAACGTCCAAATGGTTGATGCAAATTCTGATAATTCGGCTCTGCTGAACAAATTGAAGAAGTGCGCCTTCACCCGCCTGCCGGTCGTAGAGGGTCGGCCTGAGAATATCATCGGCTTTATAAATATCTACGAGGCCCTAAGCTCACCGGAACAATTCACCGAGCTGCGCAATTTCATAAAGCCGGTCCGAAAGCTCGATGCGGGTACGGTTGTCTCAGATGCGATAAATATTATGGCGAGGGAAAATCAGAAAATCGTGTTGGTTACGAGAATCGGCCGAGCCGGCCGGGAAAGACCCATCGGTATCGTAACTATGAAGGATTTGGTTGAGGAACTTCTCGGCGAGTTGGCTGAATGGTAAGGGGATTTGCTATTGACTATTTACGATTGAATATTGACTATTTTTGTATTGTCAGTTTTATTGATCTTTGTAAAACAAATGGAACTTATAAATTCACAGAAAACATACGTTCTACTTACGAAAGCACCCCCAAACAAGTTTGTACTACTCTGCGAAGCAGCGCTTCGCTGCGAAGCACGAGAGGGTGCCACCCCGGGTTCCATCAATAACGCAAAGCTCAATAAATGGCTTTGAGTTTTTAGCTTTGAGATCGAGGATGTCTGCGAGAATCGCCAATATATTTGTTGTCTTAATACTGATTGGGCTTTCGCTTGCGATATTAAGCAATAGTATGACCAAGCCTGTCGGCCGCGATGAGCAAATGTACTGCACCGGGGCTGTCCTGCTGGCGCAGGGCAAGATGATTTACAGGGATTTTTCATACGCGGCCCAACTGCCCTACCACCCATTGCTCTACGCGACTCTGTTTAGGATGCTGAACACAAATCACTACTTACTCGTGGGCAGGATGGTTTCTGTGGTCTGTGACATTCTTGTGATGGTCTGCATTGTCGGGGTATATCGACATATCTTTAGGTCTTTTGAAAACAGCGGAATCCTGTTAGGGCTGGCAGGCGCTGTTCTGTACGTATTCAATCCGCTCGTCGATTATGCCAACGGCTACGCCTGGAACCACGACGTCGTGATCTTATGTGTGGTACTGTCTTTCTGGCTGTTTGTATCTGCTGATTTTAAGCAAAAATCACCCGCCGAAGGCGGGCACGATCAAAACCCAGCTTCGCTGGGTTGGAAAATTGCCGCCGTCGGTGCCCTGCTGACATTTGCAACGTGTATGCGTATAACCACAGCTTTGGTAGAGCTATTGTTTTTCGTGGTACTGCTGAGCCAACCTGCCGAGTCAATAAAACAAAGATTCAAGACCATTCTGCCATTTTTGATTGCCGAGGCCATTGTTTTGATCTGGCCTGTCTGGGTCGTAGCCCGGGCGCCGCGAGCATTTTTTCTTAATCTGGTCGAGATACCTGCGCTCTACGGCCAATGGCTGCACAAAATCGGCATGGTCCATAACAAATATGATTTGACACGGGCCTGCCTTACAAGGCCGGGCTATTTCGTACTTATCGCGCTGGCGATTTACCTTTGCCTGATGATTGTGTGCCTTCGCCGCAGATTAAAGATAACAAACGGCAGGAACTTGTTACTTGCCGCCCTGCTGCCGTTGGTATTTTTCATAATAGCTCTAATCCCGCCGACGATGTGGCGACAATACCTTGCGATGCCTGTGCCTTTCCTTGTAATTAGCTTAGCTTATCCGCTTTTTTATCTTCGGAGTTCGGAGTTCGGTGTTCATTGTTCGGTGTTCAAAATATCTTATGTTTTGTTAGGTGTCTGTGTAATTGTGGCGGTTGTCTCATATCCTATCGTCTTGTACAGAACTATTATGCTTGTTACGCCAGAAAGCTGGGAGCCGATTGAATTGCATAAGATTTCAGAAGATATTGCTGAGAAAACAAAAGAGCCAAAACTAATACTAACCTTAGCCCCCCTTCTCGCTCTCGAAGGCGGCTGTGATATTTATACTGAGCTTTCCTGTGGTGCGATTATTTACAGAGTTGCCGATTTTATGTCGGCCCATGACCGTGCCGTCACGCATACGGCAGGCCAGGAAACACTCGCAGAGTTACTTGAAAAATCCCCGCCTTCAGCGGTGATACTCGGTATAGAGCACGGCAAATTAGCGTCCCTCGAAGCCCCCCTCCAAGCAGCCACCAAGCCTGATTGGGAAAGAAAAGTGTACGAAAATGGCCCTATAGTCTATTTCAGACGTTAATAATGTACTCCCCTGCCCTACCCCAAAGGAAACAAGACACTAAGCAGTGTAAAGTGACTAAAGTTAAAAGTGCCTAAAATGTTTGGGTTTCTCGTATGAGGTTATGGATGCTCGTATCGATGCTCGTTCTGGAAACTCGAAGTTCGTTTTTTATCCAGCTTCCAGTGGCCAGCTTCGAGATTCGATACCAGTTTCGACACCGACAAACTAGCTTCTGCAACTGGAGTTCACTTTAGCTCACTTTTATTTTCTTTACGCTTTCGTACCTATTTTTTGCTTGTTTTGTCCTTTGTTTTGGGTTATTATAGGACGCGATGTAGCGGTACCCTTCTCTATTGCGCCGCGTTTGGAAAAGAGGAGGTGGCAATGGATCAATGTTGCAGATAATCAAACGGACTGAATTTAGGCCGAGGGATTGGCGTGACTGTTATCCGTGCGGCGTGTACGCAGCGAAGACCCAAACGCGAGGAACGAGAATTAGTTGTCTCGAAAACTTCCCGGTCGTTCCGGGTTGTTGGAAAGAGATTTCACAATCAGTCAGGAGAACAAAATCATGAAAACTTCAATATTGTTACTTTTAGCCATGTTGATTATGGCAATGGCGTTACCAGCTAATGCAGTTGCCGAACCTGGCATTGACCTTACCAAGACGGTTGACGAGCCCAATCCCTGTTTCGGCGACGTCGTCACCTACACCATCTGTATAGCGAACACCGGCGACTGGCCTCTGGAGAACGTTGTGGTCACGGACCCGGATCTGGGTGTTGGTCCCCTTCCTGGATTCCCGACTGTGCTGGCGCCTGGTAACCAGGCTTGTGAAAATTTCCCATATGAGGTTCAGGAGGACGATCCTTGCCCGCTGGTGAACTGCGCGATGGTCACAGCCAACCCATTGGATTTGCCCGACGAGCTATTCGACGAAGACTGCGCTGAGTTATGTCCTGTACCCTGCGGCGAACCTGGCATTGACCTTACCAAGACGGTTGACAAGCCCAATCCCTGTTTCGGCGACGTCGTCACATACACCATCTGTATAGCGAACACCGGCGACTGGCCCTTGGAGAACGTTGTGGTCACAGACTCGCTCCTGGGTGGTGAGCTTCCTGGATTCCCGCCTATGCTGTGGCCCGGTGAGGTCTTTTGCGCAGATTTCCCATATGAGGTTCAGGAGGACGATCCTTGCCCGCTGGTGAACTGCGCGATGGTCACAGCCAACCCATTGGATTCGCTCAACGCGATCGAAGACGAAGACTGCGCTGAGTTCTGTCCCGAGCCCTGCGACAGTGATGGTGATGGCCTAACAGATGAAGAAGAATTAGCAGGCTGGGATATTACAATTTATGATTGCGTGGGTAATTCTGTAGATTCCTATCATGTCACCTCGTATCCGTACGACCCTGACATAGATGGTGATGGCTTAACTGATTTAGAAGAAAAAGAGGGGTGGGATGTTAGATACAGGTTAGAAAATCCTAACTTTCCTCCTAGGTGGATATGGATTGAATACCATGTGGCTTCAAATCCACGCGAGGCAGATGTTGACTCTGACGGTCTGAATGATTGGCAGGAAAGGGTACATAAGACAGACCCAAGCAGAGCTAATACTGATTGTGATGGAGCATGGGATACAAATGATGGATTCGAGATTGATTACGGGCTCAACCCACTCGACTTCGATACAGATAACGATGGGCTGTCAGATGGTTTAGAGATTGACCTGTGGATACAGGTTGCTGGTTATGATCCGGAACAACCAGAACTTGTTCCCCCAGAGATATTATCCGAGGCTGCTGCCCAAACAAATGACCCTGTCATACCGTCTTCCATCGACATCGACCCTGACACCCTCAACCTGAAAAGCAAAGGCAACCGGATCACAGCATATATAGAACTACCAGAAGGCTATGATGTTGCACATATAGACATCGGTTCAATATTATTGAACGGAGAAGTTCCGGCAGAGAACAAACCAACAGAAATCGGCGACTACGATGATGATGGCCTTCCTGATTTAATGGTTAAGTTTGACCGTTCAGATGTCTGCGAGATTCTTGACCCTTGGGATGAAGTAGAGATAACTGTCATAGGAGAACTAACTGATGAAACACCATTTCAAGGCAGCGACACGATTAGAGTCATAGACGAAGGCGGAGAAGAATAACCAACGACCGCTTTTTGAGTAGTGCTTGGTTTCCCTGAGAAAACGGCATAGGATAAATCGGCTATAGAATTTAATTCACAAATTAAGGGCTGGGTTGTCCAGCCCTTGTTCTTTTTGCTATTGAATTTGTAATTGAATCTTCTTTGTGCTCTCGGTGTTCTCTGTGGCTAATGGGGAAAACTTTTCTGGTTTGCGTTAATTCGTGTCTGCTTTGAATTTTGTATTTTGGTCATTTGAATTTGTTTCGTATTCGGAGCTTCGGATTTCTTATTTTTAACTCGCATCAAGCATCGCTTGTCCACCGACTTGTCCGTCGTAGCTTTAGCGAAGATGGAAGCTTTAGCGAAGGCGGAAGCATCCAGCATCAAGTATCGAGCATCCAGCAACGAGAATCGAGAATCCAGCATCGAGTATCCAGCATCGAGACACAACTCCCCACCATATATAACCACCTTTACCCCCCATCAACTACCCTTACCAATCATTCCTCACCCCACTTAACCAATCCCACCTCCCCCACTCGCCGCAACGTTCGATAATATTTTGTAACGAACTAAAGTCCCCTATCTTCCCCAGACTAACAAAATGTTAAAATACAAAAATGCTAAATTTTTACTCATTTTTACTCAAAAAGCGCGCATTTTTATGAATTTTTGCTCATTTTTGCCTCATTTTTCGTCATTTTTTGACGTTTTTTCCTTATCTATCTTGCCTAAGCTCCGTACACTGACATGCTGAAGCGCATTTTTTGCTCAAAAACCAACATCCCCAAGGAAATGAGCCTAAAAAACTCTAATTTTCCCCCAATTTTTAAAAAATTTCAATTCTATTTTCGATATGCGATGTAGGGTTTGCTAATTAGTATCTGTTGCGGAAAACAAAAACTGACGATGTCACCCCTGCGAGGGACCCCGCCTTGCGGGAACCCAAAGCAGGGGTCCAGAGCGAAAAAGCTGGATTCCCGCTTCCGCGGGAATGACAAATACTGTTTCCGC
>JAUXAL010000004.1 GCA_030619925.1 Phycisphaerae bacterium
AAGTTCTCACCAAGGTAAACTTTGTGCCCATTGACTGGGGGCGCGTAAATTCCCGGCGTCCAGCTAAGGACCACCTCCCGCGGCACATCTGTCGCCTCATCAGCAGGACTCGGATTATTACTGAGTTCCGGCACGATTGCAGGGTCGGACGAGAGAAACATATGCCCAAATCCTTGACTCTGGTCATGAGCTTCACGACCAGTCCAGGTCATCTGAAGTTCTCTATCACCATTGTCGGTGTCGTCGAATACAGGGTGGAATCCGATGGTATTGCCTACTGAAAAGTCTAATGACAGCATCTGTCCGTATTCGATAGAGGCCTCGCAGATGTATCCATCGGCAGTTACGGAGGAGGCTATCTGGAGGTAATCAGGCAGAGTCCCATTAGGACCATGCATGTTGCACCAGTTCCATTTCTGATTATTGGCGTTAAAGCCGTACTGGTAATGTTCAGCATGTCCTGAAACTGCGTTTAGCGTAGAGAAAAATACTTCTATAGCGTCCGCATTCCAGATACTGCCGCCGGTTTTATTCATGGATAACTTATCGTCTTTCATCACCACTGCGATGTAGATGTTCTCGTCATCCCATAGCAGATAGAACTCTCCGCTACTGTCCTCAGGGCTGTCCCAACTGGCCTGTCCAGAAAACAATTGCTCTTGCGTATCAAGAACTGCTGGGGTCATAGCTCCAAGATTCCAGTCGCTTAGATCTCCGTCAATTGCATCAGGAGTACCCCTGAGACAGTCTATCACCAGCGGTTCTCCAGTCGTTGGGTGTACTGCAGGTGGGGCCGCAATCGCCAAACTCAAGCTGAGCAAAGTGAAAATTCCCACCAAAAGGCATTTTTTAGCTAACATTTTATTCCTCCTTTCAAAAAAGAGAGTAAGAATGATTTACGTCCTGGCTACGCACCAAGACAGAAGGCAGAATACAGAAAACAGATCGTGGAATCCGGAACAATTTTCAATCCTCACTTCTGAATTCCCGTTTTGTGCCTGCCCAGGACAATTGTTACGGTACTTTACTTTACCTCCTTCCTTTTACAAGCCCGATATAAGTGGTTAATTGAAATGCAAGAATCTTCATTTTGCAGCACAAAGCCCCTATGCAACTCTGTGCCTTGCATAGTAACTCCTCCTCTATCAAAAAGACTACAAAGAATCCACAGGTCAGAGAGCCAAACATACGAACTTAATCTATTCTACTTATACCACATTAGCCACTTCGCTTCAAGGTCAAATTTCCAATTCCCGCCAAATAATTTCGTCGCTCGTCCTTCGTAGAAGCTCCACTTCGGAGGATGGATATCTCGTATTTCGCTTCAAGATGTTTTCCGCATAGCGATGGTGAAAATAATTGAAAAGATGGCAAAAGTCAAAGAAAAAAAACGTGAAGTCAATTTTGAGTTTTTGTCATTTAAATTTGTTTCGGATTTCGGAATTCGATACTTGTCTGACGACAGTCAAGATTCGAATTTATACGCAATACGATATACGCACGACGCAATACTACAAATTGTATTCCTTGATTTTTCGGTAGAGTGTTCTTTCGCCGATGCCTAAGGGTTTTAGCGGCTTTTTCCTCGTAATGTTCGTATCTTTGTCTGTTGTAGGCGTCAACCTCTCCTTCAATTTTCCGCAGGTCTTGTCCAGAGATTTCCCTTGACAGAGAGGTGGCTAATCTGGTATAAGTAAATTTGGTGAAGTTTGTGCCCGCGCAGAGCCGAAGGGGCAGTCGAAGGATTACACGGATTAGCACGGATTCTCAACAAAGAAGGCTGGCAGACCCGCAAAGCAACAGAGTGGCGAGGTTCACACGTCAGTGCCATTTTGAAACGATTGAGTTCACGGACTACCTAATGCAGAACTGTAGAACGCTAAAACCCCTCTGAGCGCAGGTTTACAGAAAATCCTGAGCCGGTCTAACCGCTTTTTTGTCCAGAACTTCCCGAAAATCCGTTTTGGGTCCAAGGTGGGGGTGGCTGCCGGTTGTCGGGTAAGTTTTGCATAAATTTTCCTTGCAACAAAGTTGCTAAGTTGGTATAAAATAGTATTGGAGAAATGTAAGGATTTTCGTCTTCTGACTCTGCGGAATTATAGTCTTCCCGTGGAGGAGTTAAGAGTTGTACATTTCAGTTAACCGCTCATATTGAGCTTTTTTGAAGGAGGATAGCTATGTGTAAAAAACTAATTCCTTTCTATATGACTTGTCCACGCAACATCCATGATGATGGGTCAATGAAATTCAATTACAAATATTAGCAAATAAAAGGAGAAAACAAAATGTTTCACCAATCATCTAAACAAATTTTACTCGGTATTTTCGTCGCATTGTTGTTAATAACAATGCCAGTTTATGCTGTAGAAAACTTCAAGATATCCAACTACGCAGGTGCACACCAGATCTGGTTTGAAGTCGAGGATTTCGATGAACGCGATCCTGATGACGACAGTAGTTTCGCCTTGAGTGATGAACCAGGCGCCTTTGGCCGGTCCATTAGCAGTGTTAGTGGTAGCGACGGCGCCAGTATGATTCGCTATACTTTTGACATCAGTAAAGCCGGCGGCAAGGGCGGTACCTGGTATTTCTGGGGCCGGGTGATCAACCCCAACAATAATTCCGATTTCATGCTGGTGGACGGACACCCGGGCGACCAGGTCCCATTTACGCTGCCGGTGAGCGGCTTAGTCAACGATCAGCGGGTGTTCGAGCAATCGGACCAGGGACCTGACTGGTTTTGGGCCCCCACTGCAGGCAGTGCAGGCGAAGAGGCACATACCAAAACGCTTAAGGACAGTGAAAACACGATGTATATCCTCAACCGGGAGTCCGGAGCGACCTGGGATGTCTTCATGTGGACGGATAGCCCTGACTATGTGCCCACCGATGCGGATTATCAAAATGCCGCGATATTTGTTGGTGGCTCAGCTTCTGATCCAAGTCCGGCTGATGGAGCAATTGATGTGCCGCGAGAGGTGGTCCTTAGCTGGACGCCGGGAGATTTCGCGCCGCCAGTCAACGGGCACAAAGTTTACTTTAGTGCGAGCTTCAACGATGTCAACGACCGCGTTGGCGCTATCACCCAGAGTGCCGCGAGCTATGCTGTACCCCAACGCCTTAATTTGGACACGACTTACTACTGGCGTGTCGATGAGGTCAATGGGCCGCCGGACTATACGGTATATGAAGGTAGCCTCTGGAGTTTCACGACAGAGCTACTTGCCTATCCCATCGAGAATATAATCGCCACAGCTTCCAGCAGCTCTGCAGGTAAGGGCCCTGAAAATACCATCAACGGCTCGGGGCTGGATGACAGTGGCCTACTGCACGATAAAGTAGGTGACGATACTATGTGGCTGAGTGAGACTGCAGGGCCACAGCCGACCTGGATCGAATTTGAGCTCGACGGGGTTTACAAACTTTATGAGATGTGGGTGTGGAACTCCAATGAGAGTATGGAGCCGGTCATTGGTTTCGGGTTCAAAGATGTTACCATCGAGTATTCGACCAATGGCGTTGACTATATGACGCTGGGAACTACTCATGAGTTTGCCCGGGCTCCTGGTGCGGCCGGCTATGTACATAATACTACCATTGATATGCCTGGCATAGGAGCAAAGTATGTCAGGCTCACGGCTAACAACAACTGGGGAGGTATCCTGCCCCAATTCGGTCTCAGTGAGGTTCGCTTCTTCTACATACCTGTCCTCGCAAGAGAGCCCAACCCGGAATCGGGGGCAAGAGGTGTCTCTATCGGCACAATAGATGCGCCGGCTGATGTGACCCTTAGCTTTAGACCTGGAAGAGAGGCAGCCAAGCACGACGTGTACTTCGGCTCTGACTGGCAAGGTGTGATAGACGGTACTGCCGCCGTTACTACCGTGACCGAGGCCAGCCATGGGCCCTTATCGCTCGATTTAGCCCAGACTTACTACTGGCGGGTCGATGAGGTCAATGAGGCCGAGACCCCCGCAATGTGGCAAGGCGACGTCTGGGACTTTACAACACAAGAATATTTTGTTATGGACGATTTTGAGAGCTACAATGACCTTGACCCCGCTGACCCCGAGAGCAACAGGATATTTATGACATGGCTGGACGGATACGACATCCCGACAAATGGTTCTCTCGTCGGTTATGATGTTCCTCCTTTTACTGAGCAAAGTATCGTTTACGGTGATAAGCAGTCAATGCCGTTCTTCTACGACAACTCCGGCACGGCACAGTATTCAGAGACGACCTTGACGTTGACTCCACAACAGGATTGGACTATAAAAGGCATTGAAGCATTGGTGCTGTGGTTCAAGGGCAACGCCCCAGGGTTTGTAGAGGAACCAGCAGGCACCTACACGATGACCGCCGCGGGCGTAGATATCTGGGGTACCTCCGACGAGTTCCGCTACGTCTGGAAGCAGCTGTCCGGCGATGGCGAGATCACAGCAACGGTCGAGAGCGTCAAATGGGTCACCGGCTCCAATGACTGGACCAAGGCTGGCGTGATGATCCGTGGGACGCTGGATGCCGGCTCAGCCAATGCGTTTGTAGCCCTCACTAGTGGCTCTGGCGATGGCGCAACTTTCCAGTGGCGTCCTACTGCAGGTAGCAGCTCCAGTTCAGATCAAACACTGGTGGGCATATCACCGCCTGCTTCTATCAGGCTGGTGCGTCAAGGTAACACGTTCACCGGCTATGTCTTCCAGAACGGCCAGTGGCAGCAGGAAGGTCAGTCGGCTACGGTTGCGATGGTGGATCCTGTGTATATAGGCCTGGCGCTGACGTCGCATAGCTCCGGGATAACGACCGAGGCCGTATTCTCCGACGTCCAGACCACCGGTGCGGTCACTGGAGTGTTCACGGAGCAGGCCATCGGCGTTGATATGCCTTCTAATGATGCTGAGTCGATGTATGTGGCTGTAGCCAGCAGCGGCGGTACTCCTGCGGTGGTACGCTACGATGACCCCGGTGCAACGCAGATAGGTGACTGGACGGAGTGGTCTATCGACCTCAAGCAGTTGAGTGATGCCGGCGTGAACCTGACCAATGTCGACTCGATTTCTCTCGGCGTCGGCGACAAGGCTAATCCGCAGCCCGGCGGTGCAGGTCTGGTATTCGTTGACGATATCAGGTTGTATCCGCATCGAGAACCTCCTGATGAAATATCGCTTGAAGCAGAAGCTGCCGACAGCATTACAGCACCCATGAAGATTTATGATGATCCCGGGGCATCGGGCGGACAGTACATCGGCACAGACGACGGCATCGGCGACGAGAACAGCAATCCGCCTCCTGACGGTATCGCGACGTACAGCTTCACGGTTAAGGGCGGAACCTATAAGATCCTGCTGAGTGTGATCATCACTGGAGGCAGCAACTCGTTCTGGGTCCGGATCCCGGGTGCTATCAGTTACGATCCGGGAACCGATCCTCTTAATCCCGGCTGGATTAGGTTTAATGACATAGATGACGGCGACACATGGCACTGGGACGAGGTTCACAGCGACGATCACGACGAACAGGTTGTGCTTATCAAGTTGCCGCCCGGACCGCACACACTGGAGATCGCTCGTCGTGAAGATGGTGCGCTTCTTGATGCTATCTTGATTACGGATGCTGTTGACTAAACGACGCTGATGGTTCAGCGGCTTGCTTCCGATACATCGGGACTCTGGCCGCCCCGTTGCTTCGTTTTGCCAAGCAAAACTACGGGGTAATCGGCATTGATACGAGGTTAAGTTGGTTAGCTGATTGTTTATTAGTCCTCCGGGGCCTATGCTGATTGGGATCCCATTTTGCGAGTTATTGCAAAATGGGGTCCCATTGTTTCGGTATGGGCCCCTTTTAATTGATTATTGGCTCCTTCGCTTTGCTCGAGGACAAGTATTGATTATTTCGAGGTTGTCGCGTTCCGCCCGGAACGAACTTTCAGCGATGTGCTGCTCACAATGAGAATATTGCACGCCGATGACTAATGGTTTTAGCGGCGCCATTCGGCCTTGCGGACCATTAACGGCGGCATGTGTTGAGGTTTGACCCTTCGGCTGCCTGGGTTCACGCAGCTTTTGTTGCTCGGATACCAGTGAATAGTGAAGAGCTTAGGCTTCAAGGACAATCTGTTTCTTTTCAATTTCCTAAACATCATCAACCATTTTCCGTGAGCAAAACGATAGAATCCGCACCCTCCTCCTATCGACCAATTTAGGTAGCGACTTTCGAGATTTGTCCAAAATAAGACTCAAGAGATAGTGTAGGCCCCGGACTCCAGGGCATACGGGCAATAATATGAGTAGGTGATTTAGAGGTTTACCGGTATTTCGCGTTCAGCTAAGTACTCTTTCATTTGCCTTATAGTGAACTTGCCGAAGTGAGCTATTGAGGCCACAAGAACGGCGTCTGCGTGCCCCTCAACAACGGCCTCGTACAAGTGTTGGAGGGTTCCGGCTCCGCCGGATGCGATTATGGGCAGTTTCACCGCGTCAGCGATTGCTCTGGTCATCGGGATGTCGTATCCGGCTTGAGTGCCGTCAGCGTCCATACTTGTTGGCAGGATTGCGCCGGCGCCCAGACTCTCAACCTTTTTGGCCCACTCGACGGCGTCAGCCCCGGTGCCGATGGTGCCGCCGGTAACTATGACCTCAAAGCCGGATGGCAATTGCGAATTGGTGGAGGTATCTATTGCCACAGTAATTTTCTCACTGCCGAATTCATTTGCCGCCTCTTTAACAAAATCCGGATTACGCACGGCAGCGGTATTGATAGATACTTTCGATGCGCCGAGGTCGAGCAATTCCTCAATCGCCTGACAGCTGCCGATTCCACCGCCGACGGTTAACGGCACTGAAATTCTTTCGACGGTTTTCTTTACCGCGTCAAGGAGCGTCTTTCTCTTCTCAAGGGTCGCTGTAATGTCCAGAAACACCAATTCGTCTGCCCCTGCCTGGCTGTAAACAGCGGCATTCTCTGCAGGGTCGCCCACATCTTTCAATTTAACAAAGTTGATACCTTTAACCAATCGGCCGTCTTTTACGTCCAGGCACGGTATGATTTTTCTGTAATCCATACGTTGTTCCTTTCTAATCGGTTAGTATTCACCAGGCCCTCCGTTTCACGCCTGCCGCAGAAGTATACCAAACCAAGGCATACCGGTCGAGAAAATATTTTCAAAACAGCAAACTGCTGCGTCCGTTGCTCCAATACCTCGATTCGGTATCCGAACCAGGAAAGGTGAGTCAACTACCTTATGGGAAACTGGCCGGAGGCCGCTTTTCGTTTCTATACCTTGTTTATCTGATTTGGCTCCAGTTGGCTGGCTGTCGGTCGAGTTCGAGGATTTCGATGCGGTTAATGAGCCAGGTTTTGTCGGGTTGTTCCTGGAAGCTGAACCGGACTTTTACCATCAGCCAGGCTTTGTAGTTCACAGAGACGTAACTATCTTTTTCGAAGATGATGGTGGCAAACAGAGTCGCCGTGGCGTTCGGCGGTGATAATTGCACGAGGCAGGCCCTTTTTTTGTTTTTCTCAACCAGAGGCTGTGACAACCGGGTCCGGCAGTGACGCATCAAGTCTCTTTTGGTATTATGATATGAGTCGCGGTAGTCCTCGGCAATAATAGCCTCGATTGCATTACAATCCTCCTCTTCGACGGCTTTTATGCAAGTGTTGATTACCGCGTTGATTTTCTCCAGGTCTGTCCGGACGGCCAAATCCATGCCGAAAGCGGCTGCTACGACAAGGGCCGGCACCAGCAATTGCCACCAGCGGCGTTTTTCCGGGAGAACACTGCGGAACGTCAGCATTCCGAACAAAACGAGGACCGCTGCACCGACCAGCGTATAGGGCTGCTCAAAAAAATCGAACATCTACTTATACCCTTATTCCTTTTGAGGCTTTTTACGTGTTTGAGATATTCATCAACAGCTGGTTCTGAATCTCGGCAGGGCAGCTTACGTTGCTTTCATAGCATCGAACAATTCAGCGACGCTCGAACAAGCACAACACCGTCCTGCTTTTTCTCCAAGACCCAGCCCGCCAGACGTAAGGTGGGCCAGCCCTACTGAAACCCCCTATGCGCATAGCCCTTCACCATAAATTCGAAGTCTTTGAGTTCGAGCTCATCACCGGAGCTTGGGTCTCTATTGAAGCTGAAACTTTGAGGGTTCCATAAGGCTCGCTCGTTCCATTCGATTAAGGTCTCACTATACCATCTGTGTATTTCTACGTGGCCGTCAGCAAAGCCCAGAGTGCTGGTGTTCCTGCGGTGCCAGATTGCAAATGGGTCAACCCACCTTCTTGACTTTGGACGCATAATCCAGGCACCCAGGTTCAGTCCTCTGGGGTCGCACTCCGCAAGAAAGACATATTTAGTGGCGGGCCCTTTAATATCGGAATATCTTATGCACATCAGAATCTCCCCACCGCTTGTTACTCCATTCAAGCCGCCGGCAATAGAATAGGTGCGATAAGCGTACCTATGGTACGCACTTTTCTCCCTTCGGTCAGAGGGGCAGCGGTATACATCTATCTGCTTGACAAAGGGCCACAAGAGACCTCTTCTTATATAGTTCTGCTTTTGCTCGACGCTCGCATCCCCCCGGTCAGGTGGAAGGAATACCCAAGGTGATTGATTTTCGGCCTGAGGCTGGCTGCCAACCAATTTACCGTCATTAGCATCTTTGTACATGAGCCACGCCAGCGATAGGGTTCTTACATTGCTGCGACAATTAATACTACGGGCTTGCTCTCTGGCAACGCGCAGTGCAGGCATCAAAATCGCCATCAGTATGGCGATGATTGCAATTACAACCAATAGCTCAATTAGTGTAAAGGCTTTTGTTTTCATTGCCACGCTTCTTTCCCAGCAAAAATACCTTAAGGGCCTTGGAGAAAGAGCAACCTAAGTGATGTTCCTTTCATATTTGCTGTCAAAATAGCAAGGTGCGCAGAAGCGATTTTGTGTTCTGTTAGTTTTGTATCCCTGGGTTATTTTATTAATGTCGCTTTGCTGAACGCCGATCATACCTTGGATCTGATTTTTTTGCAACATTAAACTTGTTAATGTGAAGTGTTAAAATACGATTCTCCTGCAACAAAATCGGTGAATCTTGACCTTGCCAAAGGCTGTTTTCTATCAACTTTTTGGCAGTTGCGTTCTTTTGTGCAGCGGTGATTTTCTTAGTGCTCTTTAAACTTTCTCATCCACTGGGGCCAATCGCTGGGCTGAACACCGCCGGCTTTGGTCCAGGGGCCGTTTACGTTGAACCGGCGATGCCACTTGAGCCTCCACAACTCCTTAATACCAACTCTTCTGACGGACCAATCCATGAAAAGGTGGTTTACAAACGCATTGTGTCGGTCGATGGCGAAGTGCATCATTTCCCTGTTGTAGCCAAGCCATAGACCGTCGTATTCGGGCGGAATGATGCGGTTAAATTTAGGGTCGAGTGGACCACTGTCATTAGTACGATAGCAAGGCCCGCCTCCTCTCCACATGGCATCTGCGAAGACCGGTACAAGGGCCGCACCTTTGATGTTTTTGGTCCTCCAGTTCCACGCAGCCGGCCGGCTCTGAATCGCGCTTGTGCCCGCCGGCGGGTCATAAATCCAGTTGTTTCCCCCATAGCTGGGTTCTTCACCGCCTCCTATGCTGCCGCTTCCACCTAACGGCATAAAGTAGGTGTGGAACGTGCTGCCCCACTCAGCTTCATTAAGGTGCCGTTTAGTGGCCGACGGGCACCGGAGAATATCTGTCTTTGTCTGGTACAGAGACCGCAGGCAGATTATCCATTCTCCACGATGCCATCCAGAGCCACCAACAAGACCTCTGCTGAAATTGCCATTGTTATCATCGCAATACATCGACCAGATAACGCCCCATTGTTTCAGCAAGGCCTGACAGGCCACTGTCCTTGCCTGATGCTTTACCCGCTGGAGCGCCGGCATCAATATCGCCATCAATAAGGCAATGATGGCAATAACCACCAATAGCTCAATTAGTGTAAAAGCTCTTCTCTTCATTGCTCTTTTTCCTTTCCGGTAAAAGGTCCGTCACTGGGCTTTAAAAAAATTACTCTATTACTCTAAGTGATGCTCCTTTCATATTTGCTGTCAAAGTAATACGATGCGCACAAGCAGCGTTGTGTTCCGTCAATTCCACCTAAACTTCCTTTACACATTATACTACATCAGGCCGGATATGTCAACCACCATTAGAAATTACACTTTTTTATGTCACCCTGTTGGATGAGGTTATATTCCCAGTTCCCGTTTGGCATCGGTGATTTTCTCGATGGCAAAGTCTAAATCTTCTTTACTGTGAGCTGCTGATATCTGCGTGCGAATTCGTGCAGCGGCCACAGACGATATGTCCCTCGCCGCTGACCAGCTCGCCCAATTCCACATCATGTACATTGCTGCCCATTTTCTCGACGGTTCCCACGAGATAAGTTTGAAGTGCCTAAAATGCCTAAAGTTTGAAACTCACTTTAGCTCACTTTAGGCACTTTAGCTCACTTTAGGCACTTCTCTGAGCACAGGTTGCCTCCGGCTGCGCATTAAGAGGCGCTTACCATTTTATCTGCTTAAGTTCGTGGGTTTTTTGGTGGTCGGTCATGTCAGGTGCCAGTGCTGTTATCGTTATAAAGCCTTCCACCAGTGATGTTATATCGGCCGGGGTCTCTTCAGCGAGGCCAGGCTCGCCGGCCAATTGAAATACCGTTTGACCCTGTTCGTTCTTTTGTCGGATATAATACTCGTCAAAGCCTTTGGTTGATTGAGGTACAACCTTTACGCCTTTTGGCTCGCCTTTTGATAATAGCGGTATGTTGATATTTATCACATCGCCTTTTCTGACCGGCATAAGTTTTTTCAGGATTTTCGCACAGTACCTGGCGGCTTTGTCAAAGTCCATTTGCTCTTCGCTGGCCAGGCTCATAGCAACCGCTGGAATTTTTAAGAACGCACCCTCCATCGCAGCGGCAACGGTGCCGGAGTAGTAAACATTTATTCCCACATTTGCGCCATTGTTTATGCCGGCAACGAGCAGGTCTATCGGCCCGTCGTGCAGTTGCATAACCGCGAGTTTAACGCAATCGGCGGGGGAGCCCTGCACGCTAAAACCTGTGAATCGGCCGTTAATGTCAACTTTATTACATACTAATGGCCGAGAATACGTGATGCTGTGGCTGGTGCCCGAGCGGCTCTCAGCCGGTGCGACAACTGTTACCTCCCCGATCTTGACCAGTTCTTTATAAATTGCCGCCAGGCCCGGAGCAAAAATGCCATCGTCATTTGTCAATAATATTTGCATATCTTGATACTGGATGCTTGATACTCGATTCTCGTTATTCATTGCTCATCTACGAAGCACGAGCTAAATTGTAATTGCTTACAGAGCTTATGTCAATGCCGTGTAGGGGCATCCTGTGGATTGACGCCTTCGCTGCATAATATATAATGCTTGATTGTGGAGAAGAATGTAGAATGTAGGGTGGACTTGTAGCCCACCAAAATCAAACGGGTTGTGGAACCGGGTATAGATTATTGTCATTCCGCACTTGATGCGGAATCCAGACGAGATACAATATACGAGATACGAAAGAAACCACCGGCTGCACTCGGACGCCGCATGCGCGGCGCCGGTGAGCTTGACATTATGCGGAAAGGATAAAACCAATAGTCGAAAGGCTTCTGAAAGGAGGTCACTAATGGGTTACATGTTATCTTCGTTGGGTAATCTTCCTATAGAGGAGGACGTAACACTATACATCTTTGTTATGAATAGGGGCTTCAAAGGCGGACGATATGAAGCGATCGAACAGAACTTTGTAGAGATCGCTAGGCGTATAGGCCCGAACGCAGTTATTGCGAAAGGATTCGAGGAAAACGTCTGGTCTGATGAGCTAGCACGTAAATATCTAGGCAAGAATTATCAGGAAGTGTTTGGACTGTTGCCTGCCTTGTTAATTACAGATTCGCACCCTTACCGGCTGACTGATGATAGCCTGCGCCTACTTATTCCTTTGAAAGAGGCGGAAGCTCGCTTTGGAGACTTGGACGCGTTCTTTCGCGCGCTTACAGAGTTTGCTACTAACCGAGATCCAGGTTTCCTAGAGCTGTTCGTTGAAGAAAAGGATTATCTGGCTGAAGCAAATAGGATCTTTGACGTTAAGCCAAACATATGTGGTATTGGTATCAACCTAAATGCACTCGTTGATCGATTACGGGGTACTCAATCATGAGTTCCTTCTAACGAGTCATGCAGCGGACGTAACAAACCACGGCCGGTGAGCTTTTCGTTCAATGATTAAATTATGGGATTATTTATGGACATCTTTTTTTGGTTAGTTTCTCATCTGCCCAAACTATTTAGTTGGTGGTTGTATTCTCCTAAACGAACAATAAAAAACGTGGATGTCTCTATATCCGCCCAGGAGGGTACTGTAGAACTCTGGTGCGACAAAATCCAATCCATGTTTAAAGTCATACTTGAATTTAAAAACAATAATCCCTTCCCCATTGAAATAGATAGAGTTGAAGCATCTGGTCGACTTCACAATGCTTCAATGAAAGCATTCGATTTATTTGGCGCAAAGCTTGAAAAGAACAAGAAGGTGAATCTTTATCCAAGAGGGAAATTAGACGAATCGAGCTTAGCTAAAGTTAATGAAGCTGCCGATGATGAAACACTACGTTTGGAAGTAAAGGCCATCATCATAAACAAGTATCACTGTATCAGAGACTTCAAACGTAATTTTGATAGATTAATGTGTAAATTCTACAATAAAAAACCGAGACGGTTGCATGAGGAGACCACATGACACGCGGCCGGTGAGCTTGACGTTATACGGAAACCATATAAACAATAGTTGGGTATACACCGATGAGAGATGCAATTCTCACATCTGTACTGACAATTTTTGGTGGTGTCCTAATATTTGTTACAGGTCAAATATTCCTAAAGTTTTTCATTGAGCCTGTTCATCAATTAAGAGCCTACATTGGCAGAATTACTGATTCACTGATATTCTATGCAAACGTTTATGGAAATCCCGGTTCGCTGAGCATTGAGGAAGCGAAGAAGGCATCTGATGACTTGAGAAAGTTGGCGAGCGAACTAATGTCCAAGACAGCTGTTATTCCTTGCTATGGTTTCTGGAGTTTTTTAAGAGTGGTTCCACGATTTAGTGACATAAGAGACACTCATCGCAACTTGATCGGTCTCTCTAATGGCGTGTTTAATACAGGTAATTCAGGGGATAATGCCAAATGCGTTGAAGAAATAAAAGCAGCCCTAAGCCTTCCCAAAGAACTATTGCGATAAAGAAACTGGGACACCCACCTATTAATGGCTGTGAACAGTGCACGGAAACACTTGCCTTGCCTAATAATCAAGCCTAGATTTCATATCCTTCGACAGGGTTTATCCGCCATAGGCGGACAAGTTTTGCCTTTTACCCTTTGGATTTACACTTCTTCGTGCCTTGGTGGCAATAATCGGAAAACCATCGCGCAGCGATACCACAACTTTACACTTTACACTTTGAATTTTTTGACTCCCTCCCTCTGCGTCCTCTGCCTGCACCTGTGAACGCCAAGGTAACGCAGGCACAGGTGTGCCCTCTGTGGCGAAAAACAAAAACATAAATTGTTAGAATACTACATAAGTATATATGCATATACTTATGCAGTACAAACAAACCGCCTTAATCATCATCTAATCTTAACAACCCATTTATTGATTTACTTAATCGCGCCAGGTTTTGTCTATCGAGATGATAATAAACGTGGAAGCCTCGCTTCTGCCACCTCACAATTCCGGCATCTCTTAAAACTCTAAGATGCTGAGATGTTGCCGCCTGCGTTATGCCAAGTGGTGCGGTTAACTCGGTAACACAGAGTGAACGACGTTTAAGAAGCTGTACAATATGCACTCTTGCTTCAACCGACAACACCTTAAAAATTCTTGCCAGTCCGGCCGCATTCACCATAGCAATTCTCCCTTCTGTTAAAGAGCACTCCATAAGTTTATAAGCATATACTTATGGATACTTGTGGTAATTGTCAAGCTTAAAAAGAGCAATCTTAAAAACTTTATATTAGTTGCGTTTTGTGCGGATTTTCTAATAAAAAGCGCCCCATAAAAATCTGCAGGACGCTTAATATCAAGAACAGTTAAACCTTTGGTTAGCCCCCAAGTTTATCCTGTTGTGTTGTTTTTCAATGAAAGTGCCAGAGGCTGGCTGCTCATCTCAGTAAATCCGCTCACTAACGGTCTTATCCTCAGACATAAAATCCCAAATCCCAAAAACATGAATTGTAGAGCACTTAATAAGTATATATGCATACACTTATATACTGCGCTCTCTGCAGTTAATTTTATTCGTGTCTTAGTGTCTAGATGGCAAAAATCGAAAAACCATCGCGCAGCGATACCACAACTTTACACTTTACACTTTTAACTTTTCCCCTTAGATTTTTATTGAACAAATAGGCAAAATTTGGTATAATACAGATACGATTTGGGGGGTGATTTCCGCCAGGAGCGGGAAGCACGCGGAGAACCGCACGCGAGGGGACAGCAGTTCCAGCTGCCTTATAGGCAGGTAAATTCGTCGCTCGTGACTCGTGGATGGTGGATGTGAGTTCGTTTATTCAAATCATTGGCCAGATTTCTCGACTCCGCTGCGCTTCGCTCGAAATGACAACGAAACGGATCCCGGCGCACCGGGAGACTGTTTTATGCAAAACAAAGCCAATTTTTGAAAAAGTCAAATGAATGTAAATCTATATAATACAACGGATTATGAAAATAATTCCAATTGGACACTTGGTGAAAACAAACCCAATTCAAACCCAAACAAAGCCAATTTCCGCAAAGCCCAAATGAATGTAAACTCACTTATAACAAAGGATTACAGAAAAAAAGATGATTTCGCAGTCCAAAAAAACAAACCCAATTCAAAGCCAATTTAAAATAGAGCCAAAATGAACTTAACCTTCTATTCAACAAAGGATTATGAAAATGAACCATGCCTTCGGGCTCCGGGGAAACAAACCCAAACAAAGCCAATTTCAAACGTGGCCTTGCTAAAATGGGTTATTACGAGTGAGCACAGTTGAAGTGATAAGTTTAGAATGTAGAATAGGTCATTATGGAAAAATATTCGCCGGATAAGAATTGTATCGTGATGACAAGAGATGAGGTTCGTGCCTTTGACTCCTGGGCGATAAATACGCTTGGGATACCCGGCATGGTTTTGATGGAAAACGCCGGGCGCAGTTGTGCCGAGCTGATTAAAGATAAGTTAAAGGATGTTGCCGGTCCGAAGGTTTGCATATTCTGCGGGACTGGAAACAACGGCGGCGACGGGTACGTAATTGCCAGACACCTTATAAACAGTAGCTTTAAAGTTGTAGTGGTAGTATGCGGCGACCGCAACAAAATCAAAGGCGACGCAAAGCTGAACCTTGATATTTTGGAACGGCTGGGCCGGCGAATCGAACGGCTGAATCTAAGAGCCGGTGATATCGGCGGTCAGGTTAAAGCTTTCGCAGCCGATGCCGATATGCTCGTTGACAGTCTGTTCGGCACGGGATTAGGCGGACAGTTGAGCGATGAGTATAGGCAATTGATAGAAAGCATGAACGCTCAGAGTTGTCCCATTCTGGCGGTGGATATTCCGTCCGGGCTGGATTGTGACAGCGGCCAGCCGCTCGGCGCAGCTATCAGAGCGAATTATACTGTAACTTTCGTTGCGGTCAAAAAGGGCTTTACATCTGCAGGCGGTGCAGCTGCGTATACGGGCGAAATCTTCACCGCCTCGATTGGCGTCGAACCAGCTGATGGGACGTCACATTAGAACGCCCCGGCTTGACCTATTTGTTCCTTGTAGCCGATGAAATAGAGGAATCTTTCGTACTTGAATATGGGTAGCCACAAGGTCTCTGCCTGCCTCTGGAGCTCCTTGTAGCCAGCGAGTCTTTTTAACGAAGCCTCGTATCTTTCCATTGCTGTTGGGTCTATTTCTATTTCATCAAGAGTCGGCCTTCTGAGGACCTGGGGCGGTCTGCCAAGCACCAGGAAATCCGTGTCGATGGAAACTGTATCGGCAGCCCTGCCGCCCCATTTTTCGACAAGTGCTTTTATTTTAGCGACAGCGTCGTAATCAATGTCTCCATCGTTGTCAAGGTCAAAGTCGCCGGCAACCACGAATACATTTGTTTTGTCACTGTCCCAAATTAAATTTGCAATAATATCACCCGGCAGGATAGGTTTTGTTATTTCTGAGCGTGTAATCCGTGCCGCCGAAAAGGTTTTCTCTACGTCGAATACTTCGATTTCTGCCTTTCCGTTGCCGTCCTTCGGGATAGGCGTACCTTTGTCATAAACCGTGAAGGTTAAACCTCGATAAACATGGTCGTCGCTGCCGATATTCAGATAGACTACTTTGGCCCGGTCATCGGTCAATGTTACTTCTCCGTCGAACTTATATGCCAGCACCTCACGGTCCGGCGGCGGCTTAATCTTCATAACATCTTGCTGAGCGCGCCTCATCATGCCTTCAGCCATTTTTAATTCCGCCTGTGTCCTCAGCAGTTCATCATTTAGTTCTTTACTCTTGGCTTTTTCTTGCTCTAATTGGTCCGAAAGGGTTTTGATTTGCTGCTCTGTACTTTGTTTCAGAAGAGCCTGAAGTTCATCGTAGTCTTGCTTAATCGTGTTAACCAGCTGCTGTAATTTGTCTTTCTCTGCCAGCAGTGTTTGTTCTTTTTCGAAATTGGCTTCGTCCGCATCCTTAAATCTTTGTTGCAGGTCGTCAAGCTGTTGCTGCGTAGCGACTCTTGCATTTATGGTGTTTTCCAATGCTGCCTGGAGTCCTTCGATTATTTGTACAAGTCCGGTTTTATTTGGGTCTCCGATATCAATATGCTCTTTGGCCGGCTCTAATATTGTTCTAACTCTTGCGTTGACATTGTTGACTTTGGCTTCAGCTGAGGTCGGTTCGGGCACACCGCCAACGACCAGAGTTACCATCTCGTCAAGATAATCGACCATTGTACCGAGCCAGCTCTTAGGGGCTGGTTTTGTTCCCACTATCGCTCCCAATGGTGTTTGCCGTTCCCTGCTTGAGGCCAGTTCGTTAATCTGGCTATCCAAATCAGCCTGTTTAGTCCTATAATCCTCGGCTTTGACATAGTAGATAACTGCAATGGTAGTTGCGGCGATAAAAAGCCCAACAAACGTTATTAGAGTATAGAGCATAGCGCTGCTTTGCGTTCTCCTGCGTGGTGACATAGTAAAACTCCTCACAAAATACTGTAAAATCACCCATTAAGGCCGTTCTGAATATATATTATCGCCTGAAAAGCTCTAAAAGTCAACAAAAAAAGCCGATGCAGAAGCGTTTTTCCAGCAGAACGGGTGTTTGGGCGGTTGTCAGCCTGATTTTGGGTCGCCGCGCATAGTAGAAACTGAAGTCTCAAAGTTCTTCTAAAAGGGCCGGTAATTGGCTGATTTGGCGTATTACGTAACGTGCCGCAGCGCCGGATTCGCCAGACGGTTCTGTGTGTATGCCGGCAGAGCGGATTATCTGGATAGTCAAAAATCCCAATTTGTTTGGTGCGATAAAATCTTTTTTTTCATTGTCGGCAACGTAAGCCATATTTTCCGGCGTTGCATTCAAGGTCTGCATTAGTTTTTCAAAGCCGGCCGGGGAAGGTTTCCAGCAATTTCTGCCGAGTTGTTCGGTATAGACTATGCACTTAAAATATTTTTCGATGCCCAGCGCCTGCACTTTTAATTGTTGAGCCGGCAGGAAACCGTCCGTTAGCAAAGCCAGCGTATATTTTGTGCTTAGTTGACGAAGCACGTCCCGGCTGTCCTGCGGCAGTGCTATTTTCGGGACGTGGTTGCGATAAACCTCTATTAGCTCGCTGATAAGCTTATCGTCGTAATCCATACCAAGCTCGTCGAGAGTTGCATCAAAAGTCTTTGTATGATTGCCGGCAGTGAATTGCTTCCAGAAAGTGGCAAAAATATGCTCGGCGGCGGGCGCCTCGGGCAAATTGGCGAGAAACTCAGCTACGGCTGCAAAGCCGCTTTTACAATACTCGATTTCATCGTAAAGCGTGTCGTCTAAATCAAAAACAACAGTTGTTATCATAGGCATTTACTATTTATTATTGACTATTTACTATTTTCAATATTCAATTGTCAATAGTCAATATTCAATTAAAGGTGAAGCTATGAAATTTTTGCAAATAATGCGTCCTTTGCACTGGACCAAGAATATGTTTGTGTTTGCAGCCCTTATATTCGGACAGAAACTTAATGTGCCTTTGGCTGTTGGCAGGGCGATTGGTGGTTTTTTTTGCTTTTGTTTAGCGGCTTCGGCTGTCTATATCTTTAACGACATAATTGACCGTAAGACAGACAGGCTCCATCCCGAAAAATGTAAAAGACCCATCGCCGCAGGCAGTGTAACCGTTGGTTCTGCTGTTGTAATGTCTGTTTTATGTGCTGCGGTAGCAGTTGTCGGCAGTTTCATGCTTGCTGACAGCTTTGCAGTTATCGTCCTGACATATATTGTTCTAATGATTCTTTATTCGCTCTTGCTCAAAAGAATAATGATTCTGGACTGCGTTGTAATATCAATCGGTTTTTGCCTGCGGGCTGTTGCCGGAGTTGTTGTCCTGCAGGCCGAAGATGTATTTATCTCGCCCTGGCTGATTATCTGCACCTTTGCTTTGTGTCTGTTCCTGGCTTTCGGCAAACGTCGCAGCGAAATAGCCCAGCTTCGTGAAGATAGCGAGTCGTTTCGCAAAACACTGGCTGGCTATACACCCGAGCTGCTCGCTCATATGCTCGATGTAACCAGCGGTCTGGCGGTAGTATGTTTTCTGCTTTATGCGATGGATGACAGGACCCTGCGGATTTTCGGGAGCAACAACCTCGTCTATACCACCCCGCTGGTTTTGTACTGCATTTTCCGTTACAGTGCGCTGATACAAAAAGGTAAGTACTCAGGCCCGGTGCAGCTTATTCTCAGTGATTTACCGTTTCAGATTGGCTTTGTGCTTTGGGTTATAGCGTGTATTGGAATTATTTACGCTGATAAGCTCGGTATCAGTTTCGGCAGCGTTTAGTCTTGTTGATCGGCGGCGTTAAAGATGGATTCATAATTTTACATCAACGATATTTATTGAATTTGCTTAAGAGGAGGTTCGCGGCATGAAACGAATCATAGTTTTCTCTATTTGCTTTGGTCTTGTCCCGGCGGGTTTGTCAATTGCTCAAGATTCGAAAAGTAAATCATCATTGGATATTACTGTTCGGGATATGACGGGGCTAAAATCATTGAGGCCGGTAACAGGCGGTGTTCCTCTCACTCAGGGGGCCGCTTCGGAAGGTGCGTATTTTGCCCTCTATGACCAGAATAATAAGCCCGTGCCCTGCCAGGCATCGGTTCTTGCTCGATGGAAGGACCGAAGTGCCCGCTGGGTTCTGCTTGATTTCCAGGCTGAGCCTCCCGCCAACGGGACATCGCATTTTAGACTATCCTGGGGCAAAGAAGTCAGGCCAGTTGACCCTAAATTTCCGGTACGGATAACTGGGCGGGAAAAACCATCTGTCGAAACGAGAAGCATTGTCCTTTCACCGGTGAAGGATGCTCTGCTGCGGGTCTCTGACCGCATCGATCTCAAACTCTCGCTGACAGACGGCAAAGGGCAAAATTGCAAGGGAATTGTCGAATCGGTAGAGGTTCAAACAAAGGGTAAAATCCGTTCCACCCTGGTCTTAAAGGGCGCATTTCGCAGCCCTGGCCGAGAGCGCGTTTTCGGCTTCCGGGTGGGAGTTTCCGTCTTTGCCGGGTTATCGAAGGTTTACATTGAGCCGCAGATTCTAATCGATTCCGAAAAAGGCGTGATACAAAATATTTGTGGTTTGAAATTTGAAGTAATTCCCCTCAACGCAATCCGCTCTGCTGCCATAGGCGGGGCGCCTGGATGGAGTGGTGAACCGGCTTCGTCACTGCGTTTGTTCCAGGTTGACGACGAGAACTACCGGCTCGAAGGTGCCCGGGGGAAAGGCTCAAAAGCCCCAGGCTGGGCCCAGATAGACGATGGAAAAGGCACTATAGCTATTGCCCTGAAGGACTTCTGGCAGCAATGGCCAAAAAGCATAAAGGCCGATTCAAAAGGATTAAGAATAGGTTTGTTCCCCGAATTTGAAGAGGGTGCTTTTGAGCACATGAAGCCCTGGTATAAGTATCAATATTTGTTCGAGGACAATTGCTATCGTTTGAGAACGGGACAAGCGCCTCGTTGGCGGCTCTGGTTGGATTTTTCAGGAGATGGAATCTCTCTGGCAAAGTCTGCCAACGCTCCGCTGGTCCCATCCGCTGAGCCGGCTGAGGCAATTGCTGCCGGCGTATGGGGCTACATTGCTGCGGCAGGGAGCCCGGGCATGAAAGAATATGACGATTGGGCGGAAAACCTTTTCGATAATGGATATGTCCACTCAATTAAAGCTCAGCGCGACTATGGACAGATGAACTGGGGTGACTGGTTCGGTGAACGTCAATGCAATTGGGGTAATCATGAATATGATACTCCAAAACACGTTTTTAAGCAGTTTGCACGCACAGGAGACCCGAAATATTTTTATTTGGCAAATGATGCTGCTCGTCATACCAGTGAAGTTGATGTTATCCAGTTTATTAATGATGACCTTAAAAAACATTTTGAGGATTTTTCAGGATTAAGAAAAGAGTATCCGATCCGTCCCGGAATGGTTCATGAGCATTGTGTTGGGCATGTAAGCGGTTTTTACAGCGTAGAAAAAATCCGTGAACTCTATGTTTCGTTTGGAACCGGAAGAAGCAAGACACCTTATCTCTGTCTGGATCCTTATAATTTAGGACATATTTTTACTCAGGGTATGGCTTACAATTATTTCCTTACCGGCGATCCATGGATGAAAGAGACGGTAGAAAAAATTGGAAAGAATCTTGCACAATTAGTTGAAGACCGCGAATATAACTTCAAGGTCGGCAGTCACGTTGGGCGGAGGAACGGTTGGACAATGCTTGCCATAGCCGGGGCCTATGAGCTTGACTTTGACGAGCGCTACCTTAAGGCTATGAAATTGCTTGCCGATGATGCCATTTCAGCTCAGGACCCGCACTGCGGCGGCTGGCTTTGGAAGCTCCCCTGGGGACATTGCTATTGCGAAACGAAACATGTAGGTGAAGCCGGCTTCATAGGTTCAATCAGGATGAATGGATTGAGCCGATATTATGAGCTCTCAAGCGATGAACGCATTGCCGAAGTTATAAAAAGGGGTGTTACACACCTTAACAATGATACCTGGATAGAACAAAATAGCGGTTGGCGCTACACATCGTGTCCAGCATCAGGATCTGGCAGCCAACCTGGCGTTACTATTGCTGCGCTGGTCAATAGTGTGAAGCTCAATAGAGAACCTGAACATCTGAGAATCCTGCGAAAAGCATGGGATGCGAAATTTCAACGCCTCCTAATCGCGCCCGCCGCCAGACCGGGACTGGGCAAGGCTTACTCGACCATCATGTATGGAAGTCCGGAGGCAATGAATCTCTTCGTCAATGGTTTAGGACAATAAAATATACAAGTTCGCCGTTTCAGCCGATAATCAGGCGGTTCTGTGGAGTATCCAGGCGGAGCTTATCATCGAGTGATAAGCAGCTCACTATGAGTGAACAAAGATTACAGAAGGTTTTGGCTGCTGCCGGTGTCGATTCGCGCAGAAAGTGCGAAGAGTTGATACTCGATGGAGCTGTACGCGTCAATCGTAAGGTCGTCGATAAGCTGCCGGCCTTTGTTGACCCCGAGAAAGACCTCATAACCGTAAATGGCAGAAAAATTCACGCCGCACAAAAAGTGTATTTTCTTTTGAATAAGCCCACCGGCGTGATTTGCACTAATCGCGACCCTCACGGCAGAAAAAAGGCGATAGACCTCGTTTCTGCCCGCGAACGTATCTTTTGTGTCGGCAGACTCGACGCCGATACCACGGGAATAATTATCCTGACCAACGACAGCGAATTGGCGAACAGATTAGCACATCCAAGATACGGATTGGCCAAAACTTATGTTGTCAGGGTCAAAGGCGAAATTGCCGGCGAGCGGATAGAAAAGTTGAAAAGAGGAATTTGGTTGGCTGAAGGCAAAACCGGCAGGGCATCGGTAAAAATATTAAAACGCGGACATAAGGAATCATTGATTGAAGTTACCATTCGCCAGGGCCTTAACCGCCAGGTTCGCAGAATGCTGGCAAAAGTTGGGCTGCCCGTAAGAACGCTGACGAGAACACGAATCGGCAAACTCAGCTCACGAGGCCTGGGTGTCGGCAATTTCAGAGCGCTAACGAAAGCTGAAGTGGCATATTTGAAAAAAGCCACCGCCGGCTAAGCGGCAGATACGTAAAGAGCCGACCAAATATCAAGTATGCCCTGAAAAAAGCGGTTTTAGGTAAAAAACGCTTTTTTTTCGCACTAAAACTTGGGTTTGGGCTTGCAATTTTGATGCAAAATCATTATTTAGTGAGCTTTGCGTTATTAATGGAACCGGGTGGCACCCTCTCGTGCTTCGCAGCGAAGCGCCGCTTCGCAGAGTAGTACAAACTTGTTTGGGGGTGTTCTGAGCCGTGGTTAATCGTGATTCGTGGATCGAACGCAAACAATGAGATATGAACTATGAGAATAGGGGTACATTAGATGTCGAGAGTATGTTATTTTACCGGTAAGCGAACGGTGGCGGGCAGAAGTATAGCCCGGCGCGGCAAGGCCAAGCATCTTGGCGGTGTCGGCAGAAAAGTTACCGGAATTACCAAGAGAAAGTTTAAACCGAATATACAAAAGGTCCGGGCTGTTGTTGACGGCAGGGTTTGCAGGATTAAGGTCTCGGCCAAAGCTATACGTATGGGACTCATTCAGAAACCAGTCAAGCGAAATTACAAACCTGCCGAAAAAACGGCTGACTAACGAAGCTGTTTTTGCGTACAAGCTTTTTGCAGCGAGGCGGGTTCTGCCTCGCTTTTTTATTAAGGCAGGAATTTAATATGGCCAAAAAAATTGACCAGGCGCAGGTAAGAAAGGTTGCGAAGTTGTCTCGTCTGGAATTGACCGAAGCGGAAGTTGAGGAATTTACGGGCCAGCTAAGAGCAATCCTTGACTATGTGGAAAAAATGAACGAATTGGATACTACCAATGTTGAACCGTTAGCGCACTGTCTGCCGCTTAGCAATGTTTTTCGCCAGGACCGTGTTAAAGAATCGCTCGGAACCGAAAAGACACTCGGCAATGCACCGCAGCGAGATGGGGAGTTTTTCAAAGTGCCGAAAATTCTCGATGACAGTTCCGGTGCATAAAGGTTTTATTGACACCTGTGTTGTTAAAGGCTTGTGCTCGCGGAAGCGGGTAAACGAATCGTAATTTGAGTTTCGACTATACAAACTCATATTTAGCCCCCCAATTTATTGGGGGTTGTTTAGCCGTCGCCGTGCCGGCAACAGCATACGTTCAGACGGTAGATACAAGGCAAAACATAGTTTGTTCCTTTAGAAAAACACCAAATCAATAGGAAAAAGAATTTTATGATTGGCTTCTTAAACATCGTAAAAAGAACAAGACGAAATGATGGTTGATTCGTGGTAACCGAAGAGCTAAGTGCGAGACAATTGCGTGATAGAATAGCAGCCGGCCAAATAACCAGCGTTGAGGCGGCCGAAGCCGTTTTCAAGCGCATCGAGGAGCTTGAGCCGGTCATTGGTGCTTACATCAGCACTTACCACGACAGGGCGTTGGAAACCGCTGCCGATGTTGACCGGCGGCTAATTGCCGGTGAGCCGGTAGGGCGGTTGGCAGGTGTGCCGGTTGCGGTAAAAGACAATATGTGCACCACTTTCGGAGCTACTACCTGCGCTTCGAAGATATTGGAAAATTTCCACGCCCCTTACAATGCTACCGTGGTGGAAAAACTGCTGGCCGCTGATGCGGTGATCGTGGGCAAGACGAATATGGATGAGTTTGCGATGGGCTCGAGTACGGAGAACTCGGGCCTAAAGCAGACAGTCAATCCGTGGGATACCACTCGCGTGCCGGGCGGAAGCAGCGGTGGTTCAGCGGCTGCGGTTGCTGCGCGGTTGTGTTTTGCCGCGCTTGGTTCCGACACGGGCGGCTCAATTCGCCAGCCCGCTGGTTTCTGCGGCGTCGTGGGGCTAAAGCCAACATACGGCAGGGTCTCGCGATTTGGCCTGGTCGCATACGGTTCGAGCCTGGACCAGATCGGGCCGGTAACCCGCACGGTGGCTGATTCGGCGCTGATGATGAACGTTATAGCCGGCCACGACCCAGCCGACAGCACCAGCGTTGACGAAGCGGCTGCTCCTGTCTGTGATTATCTTGAAAAACTCAATGAGCCGCTAAAGAAACTCAAAATAGCAATTGTGCCGGAATTCGGTGCCGGGGCCGATGAGCAGGTGCAAAAGGCGATGACTGAGGCGATAGACGTATATAAAAAGCTCGGGGCCCAAATCGTAGAAATAGATATGCCTCATCTGGATTATGCCATTGCCGCTTATTACATAATAGCTACCGCTGAGGCATCGAGTAATTTGGCTCGGTACGACGGCGTACATTACGGCCACCGCAGCGAAAAAGCCACCGATTATGTCGAGGTCTATTCCAAATCCCGCGCTGAGGCATTCGGCAAAGAGGTCAAGAGACGGATAATGCTCGGGACTTATGCCCTGTCGAGCGGCTATTATGACGCCTATTATTTGAAAGCGCTCAAGGTCAGGAATTTGATACGTGGTGATTTCACAAGCGCCTTTGAAAAGTGCGATTGCATTATGATGCCGGTCTCGCCCACGGTGGCTTTCAAAATCGGCGAAAAGATCGATGACCCGCTGCAGATGTATCTTTCAGATATTTATACGATAGCCGCTAATTTAGCCGGTGTCCCGGGGATTAGTGTCCCTTGCGGCTTCGACCAGAACAATTTGCCGATTGGTCTGCAGATACTTGCGCCGGCCTTTGCTGAGGATAAATTACTGGCAATAGCGAGAATGTTCGAAAAAGAAACCGACTGGCACACGAAAATGCCAGCGATAATCACTTAGTGGGTAAAAGACAAATATGAAATCCGAAATTCGAAGCACGAAACAATATCGAAATTCTAATGTTCAAATTTTCAAAACTTGTTGTTTTGGTGATTTGAATTTCAGTCATTTGAATTTGTTTCGGATTTCGATATTCGATATTCGGATTTATACGGGATACGATAAATGAGTGAGTTGCAGCACAAGGTGATAGTAGGATTGGAAATTCACGTACAATTGTGCACAAAGAGTAAGATGTTTTGCGGTTGTGCGGCCGAGTTTGGCGCCGAGCCCAACAGCAGGGTCTGTCCGGTGTGTCTTGGTATGCCCGGGGTCCTGCCGGTGATGAATAAGCAGGCATTTGAATATGCTGTTCTGGTAGGCCTGGCGCTTAATTGCCGGATAGCTGCATTCACAAAGTGGGACAGAAAGAGCTATTATTATCCTGATTTGCCGAAGAATTATCAGATAAGCCAGTATGATTTGCCGCTCAGCACCAATGGCTATATTGAAATACCGCTTGAGTCCGGCAGGACTAAAAAGGTCAGGATAACCAGGGCGCATCTGGAAGAAGACGCCGGCAAAAATCTGCACACAGCCGGAGATTTTTCGCAGGTGGATTTGAACAGAACCGGCACGCCATTGTTGGAGATTGTTACTGAGCCGGATATGAGCAGCGGCGCCGAAGTGCGGGCGCTGGCGGCCGAATTACAGCGAATGGTCAGATTCCTGGGTGTCTCTGAAGCCGATATGCAGAAAGGCCACATGCGTTTCGAGCCGAACATCAATTTGGTTATCACTAAAGACGGACGCCAATACAAAACGCCCATAGTCGAAATCAAAAACCTCAACAGCTTCCGGGCGCTGGAAAGAAGTGTTGACTACGAAGAGCAAAGACAGCTCGACGAATTCCTTGAAACCGGCGAAGTGATGGAAATGGGCAATAAAACCACGCGTGGATGGGACGATGAGAGAGAGGTGACCGTCCTGCAGAGAGAAAAGGAAGAAGCTCACGATTACCGGTATTTTCCCGAGCCTGACCTTGTGCCGGTCGAATTGACAGACGCGTGGCTGGAAGAAATCCGCGGGCGTCTGTGTGAATTGCCGATTAAAAAACAAATTCGTTTCGTTGAGCAATACAAGTTAAGTGATTATGACGCCGGGGTTTTAACGGCTGACCGCTCGACGGCTGAGTTTTTTGACGAGGTGGTCAAAGCTGGCGGTGACCCGAAGCGAGCTTGTAACTGGGTCACACAGGACGGTCTGCGGCTGGCTAAAGAGCGCGGTTGTAGGGTCGATGAGCTGGGCATCAGCCCCCAACAAGTTGCTGAATTGACGAATATGATTGTAATGGGGGATGTCAGTGCGACAGCCGCAACGGCAATCAGTGATATAATGGTCACATCACCGGATCTAAGCGCCCGGCGGATTGCGGAAGAACACAATCTTATTCAGAAAAGCGATGCGGACGAATTGGAGGCGATAGTTGACCAGGTAATTGCGGCCAATCCCAACGCGGTTGAGGACGTAACCAGCGGCGGCAAAAAGAGCAAGAAGGCCAGAGGCTTTCTGCTCGGTCAGGTTATGCAGAAAACCAGGGGTCAGGCAAATCCGAAAGTGGTCTCTGAAATTCTCGCCAAGAAACTCGGCTGATGTCGTGATAGATAGAAGGGATAAGGGATGAAGATAGAAAAAAGTGCCAATATCAGCAAATCTTCAGTAGAGGTTGAGGGGGCAAAAGATGTGGAAATAAGATGGCTTATTTCCAAAGACGACGGGGCGGAAAATTTTGCGATGCGGATGTTTGAATTGCAGCCTGGTGGTCATACGCCTCTGCACACTCATCCGCATGAACACGAGGCGTTCGTGGTCCAAGGCCGAGGCGTCTTTGTTTATGAAGGTCAGGAACACCAATTTAGCGCCGAAGATGTGATATTTGTGCCGCCGAACAAAGAGCACCAGTTCAAGAATACGGGAGATTCCGTTTTAAGACTTCTTTGCATTATTCCGGCATCAGCCGTGTAGGTTCGCGGCCGGTAAGGATTCTCACAAAAAATTCGGTTGACTTTTAGAGTAAAATTCTGTAACCGGTACAGCGGCATAGCCCATAGAATCGCTACCTAAGGGTCGCAACCAGGCGGAAGCCGAAGGACTGTCCAGGACGGACTTGTCGTAATTGCAAGTATTGACTGAGGGGGTTAGTTAGCCTGTAGGAGATGGAGCGATGCAGCATTCCAGCACGCAAGTCAGCCAAGTCGCTGAGACTTGGACGAACAACTGCACAAGTGGTTTGAATCCTGTCCGCGAAGCGCATATCGTGGGGGAGAATATGTCTAAGATAAAAACCAATCCTATGGAAAGAAACCAAGACAAGAGTTTGCTTAAAAACGTTCTTAGAAAGGTATTATATTCAACGGGATTTGTATGCGGAAAAGTCGCCAATATAAAACATATCAGGGATATTAAAGATTGGGAGAGCATTTCTTCTGTAGCAAAAGTTCACGGGTATAAGATAGAAGAAATTTATAAGGGATTAATAGGATTTACTTTCGCTGTTGAACAGTCCATAGATGGTATAGCGATAGGTGACTTAGAATCAAAACTGACTTATGTCAACGATGCTTTTGCCCGGATGCATGGTTATTCCCCTGAAGAAATGATTGGTATGAAAGTTGTGAATTTACACAATAAAGAGCAGATGGATGAATATAACAGGGGTATGAAGCAGATAAAAACACAGGGTTCATGGATAGGTGAAATAGGCCATATTAGAAAAGACGGTACACCTTTTCCCACATACGTGTCTGTTACTTTATTGAAAGACCCTGAAGGAGAAACCGGGGGAATTGTCTTAGTTTGTAGAGACATCACCGACCGCAAGCGGGCCGAGGAGAAGCTGCGGGAGTCGGGGCAAAGATACCGCCGGCTTTTTGAGAACGAATCAGACGCAGTTATGACTTTCGATGCTGAGACTTTACAGTTTGAAGATGCTAACCAGGCCACTCTGGATCTTTATGGGTACACAAAAGAGGAATTTCTTACTTTGAAAGTAGTGGACATCTCCGCTGAAAAGGAAAAAACAAAGGCAGTTATAGAAAAGCTTAACAATGGAGAACTGGAAAGTGAAAGAGTCCCTTTGCGTTATATGAGAAAGAAAGATGGCACAATTTTCCCTACAGAAATAAGCACGGGAACATTTATTTCTAAAGGGTGCAGGAAACTCATCGGTGCGGTTCGCGACATCACCGAACGCAGGAGGGCAGAGGAGGCGCTGCGAGAGAGTCAGGAGCATGCCAGAATCTTTGCATTATATCAACATGCGATTTCGGAATTGCGCGAGTTTTATGTAACAGAGGTTAACCTTGAACAGATGCTTCAGAAGACAGTGAATGTATTTGTTAAGGATTTCGGTTATTACATGGTATGGTATGGCCAGTTAAAAGAGGATGAGAATGTACTTATCCCCAAAGTATGGGCCGGAAAATACGAGAAATACCTGGATGGATTGCGACTTGAGCTTGACGATAGTAAAGATGCTAAATGTGCTATGAGTCTTGCGGTTATGAAGAAAAAACCTTTTGGTTATGCAGATCTTGAGCATGATAAAGATTTCGAAAAGTGGCGTCCATTAGCTCTTAAATATGGATATCGTTCGAACCAGGCGATTCCGCTTATCATAGGGGGTAAAAGCATCGGAGCATTTTTGGTTTATAGCATCCGGCCCCGAGCCTTTAGCGAAAATTTGATTCGGTATCTCATGGGAATCGTGAATGAGCTTGCTACGATTGTAGAAAAAATCACCGAACGCAAGAAGGCTGAGGCGGCGTATCGTGCGCTGGTGGACCATTCGCTGCAGGGGCTCCTAATCCTTCAAGACGGACGCGCTGTGTTTGCGAACCAGGCCATGACCGAAATCACCGGCTACACGGTCGACGAGATACTGGCCATGTCGTCCCAACAAGTCCAGGCGTTTGTACATCCGGAGGATCGAGCGCTGGTCTGGGGCCGACATCGGGGTCGGTTAAAGGGCAAACCACTGCCGGCGCGCTATGAGTTTCGCGGAATTCGCAAGGATGGAACGACATCTTGGCTGGAGATCCACGCCAGTCGGATTGAGTACCAGGGAAAGCCTGCTATCCAGGCCGCCTACGTCGACATCACTGACCGCAAACGGGCCGAGGAGGCACTGAAAGAGAGCGAGCAGCGCTATCGGACCATATTTGAATCGATGACCGATAGCCTATTTATCCTTGATGTGAAAGGAGAAAGATTCGTCGAGGTTAATCCTGCCGCCTGCAAGATGTATGGATATACCCACGACGAATTTCTGGAATTAACTCCATCAACTTTGGTCCATCCTGATTGTGCTCATCTCTTCGGTGAGTTTCTTGAAACCACCGAAGCAGACGGCGTTTTCCACACGACTTCTGTCGATTTGCGGAAAGATGGAACCCCGATTGATGTTCAAGTTGATGGAAGGATGATATCTTACCAGGGCAAAGCGCACTTGTTAGCAGTGGTCCGCGACATCACCGACCGCAAGAAGGCGGAGGAAAGACTTCTTGACGACCAGGCGAAGCTTAAGTCTCTGGCTTCGCAATTAACATTGGCTGAGGAGCGTGAGAGACGGCGCATTGCCACAGAGCTGCATGACCGAATCAGCCAGTCGTTAGTCATTTCGAAGATGAATTTGGAAGCGCTTCGCAAATCAGAGTACGGCAAAAAAACTGATGAGACATTAGATGAAATCTGCAATTCGCTCGCCCAGACGATTGCAGACACGAGAACTTTGACATTTGACCTGAGCTCTCCCATACTGTATGAGTTAGGTTTTGAGACAGCCGTGGCCGAGTGGCTTACCGAACAAATTCGGGACAAGCACGGTATTGCAACCCAGTTCGAAGATGATGGCCGGCCCAAGCCGCTGGATGACGATATTCGCGTCCTTTTGTTCCGTGATGTGCGAGAGTTGCTTATCAATGTTGTCAGGCATGCGTGGGCAGACCAAGTGAAAGTTTCTATCCGCAAATTTGACGAACAGATATGCGTTAGTGTTGAAGATGATGGGGTGGGGTTTGACCCTGCTGAAACGGCGTCAATGGCGACTAAAAGGGCCGAATTCGGGCTTTTTAGTATTCGACAGCGTCTGGAAGAGTTAGGGGGACATCTTGAGATTGAGTCCGAACCCGGCCGTGGATGTAAGGTTATGATGACGGCGCCGCTAAAGCAAAAATAGATTAACGTAGAGCAGAAGGATGAGTATAAGGATTTTATTAGCCGATGACCACGAAATTGTGCGGCAGGGTCTGCGTTCTCTGCTTGAGAAAGAGCCGGACATTGAGGTGGTTGGCGAAGCCGAAGATGGCCGAAAAGCGCTTGGCCTTGTGCGCCAACTGTTGCCGGACATCGTCGTTATGGATGTATCTATGCCGAACTTGAACGGAGCGGACGCTACACGCCACATTGTTCGCGAGTTCCCGAAAGTCAGGGTCATTGGGCTGTCCATACACTCAAGGAGGGCATTTGTCGCCGACATGCTTAAGGCCGGAGCGTCAGGCTACGTATTGAAGGAATGTCCAGTTGATGAGCTGGTTGAAGCGATACGAATAGTCGCTGCCGGTGATAAGTACCTCAGCCCGAAAGTCGCCGGCGTGGTAGTCAGCGATTACGTAAAGCACTTGTCCGGCAGCACCGAGTCGCCGTTGGAGACTCTGACAGCCAGAGAGCGCGAGGTGCTTCAGCTCGTGAGTGAAGGAAAGAACACAAAGCAGATTGCTTTGGAGCTGCACGTAAGCACCAAGGCCATCGAGGCGAACCGCCGCAAAATTATGGAAAAGCTGCATGTCCACAGCATAGCCGAGCTTGTCAAAATTGCCATCCTCGGGGGGCTGACCTCTTTAGAAGTGTGAGTGCTCCAGGCTGGACCGATACCAATTTGCAAGTGCCGCCAAACAGCTTTATCACCATTGATACTGCGCCTGCTGTCGTTATATCGGACCAGATAGCTATATATCTGTCACCAACCCCCCGGGAAATTGCCGACATACCCGTTTCGGTCGGTTCAGGCCCCATCCCCTTGCTTGTCCGATAATAGGTTTTGCGAAGCTTAAATTTAGGAAAATCCTATTTGCTCTTCTTCTGTTCTCGCCGTAATTGTGGTTATTGTAGCAGCGAGCCAAGTAGGGCAGCAGCAGCCTTTATGCAAGGAAGCGGTTTTTGGGGGGGAGAAAAAGAAGGGCTGCGAAGTATAGGTGCTCAGTTGTTAATTGTGGGGGGGCCGGTCACAAAGTGATTGGCAAGCTGCCTCGCCGAGGTTTATTTGGGGCGGAGGGCAAAGTCTCGGCTTTTTTTTTGAATTTGTGTAAGCGAAAAACGGACCGGTTCAATGCTCGTTTTTGCTGTTGGTCTTTAACAGCAGCTTAGTCCAGCCGTCAATACCGATTTTATTCTCGATATGGCCAAGATTGGTGAATCCGTCAAGATACTGCTGGATGTTGGCAAAGTATGAAGTGGCGCTGGATTAGGGGACAGCGCTGCCAGGGGGGGGTGCCGGTCATAAAGTAATTGGCAAGCTGTCTCGCCGATGGTTATTTGGGGCCGATAGGAGAGTGCTCCAGATAACGGGTTAGATATTGCTTGGGATTGGTTCGCCCCCTTGGTTTTATTATTACCTGCCGTGCAGCCGATGTTGTCCTTATACCCCTGCAGAATTGGTCGCGGCGTGTTTTTGGCCTGCCTTTTTGAATTCTTCTCTCCGTCTCCGCAATCAGCCTTTTTATATTTTCCCGGTGGTGCTTATCGCGCGCAAAAATGAAGCAAGCCAACCGGCAATCTGATCGAGGATGACAAAGTGCGTATGCCGGCCGAGTAGGTGCTCGAACCAGGTAGATTCGTTTGTTTGCAGCCGTGTTTCCTGGATTCATTTATTGTTAATAGTTTGTTCATTTTGTCTTTAAATTTAAATGAAACCATGTTAGAATGGTGAGCGTATAGTTCCATAAGATTAGTTTTAGTCAGTCTTTACGGCTCAGTCAGGAGGTTTATAACAATGAGTAATGATTTGTCGCGAAGGGAATTTATGGGGATTCTGGCCGCTGCGGGCCTTACTGTCGGCCCATCGTTGGTGGCAGCCAGGGCTCGCAAGGCCAAAGCACCTCATATAGTGTTCGTTACCGGCGACGACGAGTACCGCTCTGAGATTACAATGCCCTTTATTGCGCAACTGCTTGAGCGCAAAAACCAATTCAAATGCACGGTGGTTTACGCCGTTGACCCTGCGACCGGCCAGCGCAACCCGAAGTACCAAAAGAATATCGAAGGGCTTGAGGTGCTGAAAACGGCGGACCTGGCGGTGTTCTTCATGCGGTTTCGAGCACTGCCCGATGAGCAGCTGAAGCTGATTCTCGACTACGTCAATTCGGGTAAGCCCATAGTCGGCCTGCGCACCAGCACACATGCTTTTCGCTATTCCGAAGGGCACAAAAATGCAAAGTACAAAGACGGCTTCGGGCGCGACGTATTCGGGCAGAAATGGATTGTCCACCATGGGCACACATCCACTACGGAAGTCTCGATTATCCCGGAGATGGCCGGGCACCCGATTTTGCGCGGGATATACGGGTCATTCCCCTGCAGTTCGTGGGTGTATCACGTCACGCCGCTGGTCGGCGACTGCAAACCGCTGCTGGTTGGCAAGGCCGTCAATTCGAACAAGACCAAGGACCAGGACAAGTATCCTTTGACTCAGCCCGTTGCCTGGACTAAGAGCTACAAGAGCGCCCGCGTATTCTTCATCACGCTGGGCCACCCGAAGGATTTTGAAGAATATGCGGTGCGACGGCTGCTCATGAATGGCATTTACTGGGCGGCGGGTCTGGACGTGCCCGAGGGTGGTGCCCTTGCCGAACCAAAGGGCGAGCTGGCCGGCTGGGAGGCCCCAAACACTCATTGAGCTTGCATAGGTTATTATGAACCGTCGTGATTTTTTGAAGAGTTGTGCTGCAGCGGCGAATGGATTTGCGCTATCGAATTGTGCTGTTGCAGCGGCCGGCTGTGTGCTGTCCGGCAGCTCTCTGCAAGCCCGTATCGGTCGAAAACAGCCGAACATTGTTTTGGTCTTCATCGATGACATGGGCTGGCGGGACGTTGGCTTTATGGGCAGTCGGTATTACGAGACGCCGAATATTGACAGGCTCGCCGGCCAGGGCATGGTCTTCACAAATGCCTATGCCAATGGGCCTAACTGCGCTCCGTCACGCGCTTGCCTGCTATCGGGCCAGTACGGTCCCAGGCATGGTGTTTACACCGTTAACACTTCGAGTCGAGGCCCGTCGAAGTTAAGGAAACTTATCCCGATAGCCAATACTACAGTTCTTGATTCGAAGATTGTAACCATTGCTGAAGCTATCAAGCCGGCCGGCTACGTCAGCGCCAGTATTGGCAAGTGGCATCTTGGTAATGACCCGCAGTTCGGTCCCGTAGGTCAGGGCTTCGACGTCAATGTCGGCGGCTACAGCGCAGGTCATCCGGTAAAAGGCTATTTTGTCCCCTACAATAATCCCGAACTTCCCGATGGTCCACCGGGCGAATACCTCACCGACAGGCTCACAGATGAGGCATTGAATTTCATCCAGACCAACAAGGACAAACCCTTCTTTCTCTACCTGCCGCATTATGCCGTTCACACACCCCTGCACGCCAAACAGGAGCTGATTAATAAGTATAAGAAAAAAGCTGGCTCTAACGGACAGAACAACCCGAAATATGCCGCTATGATTGAGAGCACCGACCAGGGCGTCGGGCGCATCATGGAAAAACTCGATGAGCTGGGCCTTAGCGATAACACCATTGTTTTTTTCTTTTCCGACAACGGTGGTGTTAAGGGCATAACTTCCAATCAGCCGCTCCGCGGTGGTAAGGGAATGCTGTACGAAGGGGGAATTCGTGAGCCGATGTTCGTTTGTTGGCCCGGCGTTGTCAAAGCCGGAACAATCTGTGATACACCGGTAATAGGTATTGATTTGTATCCGACAATTCTTGAAATGGCCGGCGTCCCCAGGCCCCGAGGAAAACTGTTGGATGGCCGGAGCATCGTGCCCCTTCTCAAAGGCCGAAAGAGTTTGAATCGCAAGGCCATATTCTGGCATTTCCCCGCTTATCTCCAGGGAAAAGCTGAAGGGGCCAGAGACCCTTATTTTAGGACGCGTCCCGGCGCTGCGGTGCGAGCGGGCCACTGGAAGCTCATCGAGTATTTTGAGGACGGCACACTGGAACTTTACAACCTCAAGGACGATATAGCTGAGCGGAACAACCTCGCCGAGATAATGCCCGAAAAAACCAGCGAACTCCATAAATTGATGCTTGCCTGGCGCAAAGCGGTAAATGCGCCGGTCCCTACCGAGCTCAACCCTGATTATAACCCGTAGCTCAGCCCGAAAAACAGGCAAGGCAATAGCCGGGACAAAAAAGGCGAAGACGAACAACAAAAATGGAGCCATTTATGAATCGACGTGATTTTTTGAAGAAATGTATGGCGGCAGGAGCGGGCGGATTTGTGCTATCGAATCAGGCTCTGGAAGTCCGCGCCGGCGCCGAGCGTCCTAACATACTTCTTATCACGGCCGATGACATGAACTACGACTCGCCGGGAGTCTACGGATGTGGCATATCCGATATCACGCCGAATATCGACCGCCTTGCTGCGGAAGGACTGCGCTTTACCCATTCGCATATTACCATTGCGGTCTGTCAGCCGAGCCGTTCGGTCCTAATGACCGGCCGGTATCCGCACCGCAATGGCGCCGAGGGCTTCGAACCGATTGACGCAGCCGTCCCCACGCTGGCCGAGCAGCTCCGTTCGGCTGGGTACATCAACGGAATCATGGCCAAGAACTCTCACCTGACCCCCAAGGCGAAATTCTGCTGGGATTACTATATTCAGGGCCAGGAGCTTGGCAAAGGCCGCGACCCTTCGCTCTACTACAAATACGCCAGGAAATTTTTCGAAGACGCCACCGCGGCAGGCAAGCCGTTCTTCCTGATGGCCAATTCCCAGGACCCTCATCGGCCTTTCGCCGGTAGTCAACAGGAACAGAACAAATGGAAAACGCATCTGCCGTACAGCCGAAAGATTGCGCCTGAGGAGGCCGAAATCCCCGGCTTTCTGCCGGAGCTGAAGGACGTTCGTCAGGAGGTCTCGGAATACTTCACATCCGTCCACCGTTGCGACCAGACAGTCGGCCAGGTGCTGCGCGCGCTCAAAGATACCGGCTTCGAGGACAGCACGCTTGTGATGTTCCTCTCGGACAACGGCGTAGCGTTACCCTTTGCCAAAACCAACTGCTATCTAAACAGCACGAGAACGCCGTGGATAGTCCGCTGGCCGGGTGTTGTCAAACCGGGAACGGTCGATACCGAGCATTTTATTTCCGGCATTGACTACATGCCCACGATTCTGGATGCCGTGGGACTGCCCCGTGTTGCCGGGATGGATGGAACCTCGTTTGTACCGCTGCTGACCGGCGCCGGACGGAAAAACCGCGACAAGGTCTTCACGGTCTTCCACGAGACCTCCGCCAAGCGCCGTTATGAGATGCGGTGTGTTCAGAACAAAAAGTTCGGATACATCTACAACGCCTGGTCTGACGGACAGACCGTATTCAAGAACGAATCGCAATCGGGCCTGACAATGAATGCTATGAAGCAGGCGGCAAACACCGACCCCGATATTGCCGCGAGGGTTCAGCTATTTCTCTACCGCGTGCCGGAGGAATTATACGATTTCGAAAGCGACCCTGATGCGCTGCACAACCTGGCCGATGACCCGATATATCAGCAGCAGTTAGCCACAATGCGTCAGGAGCTGCTCGCCTGGATGGAAAGTACCAACGACGCCCTCATATCAGGCTACCGAGAATTCATCTTTAGCTCCGGCGTGAAAACCCGCGGCTAAATTTTAACTACTGCTGCTGGTTTGTTTTTGTTTTATCTTTTGAGATTTTGCTTTCTGTTCCTGCGATCAGCCTTTTTATATTTTCACGGTGTCGGACAATGACCATCAGTGGTATCGCAGTTGCCGCTATAAGCAATGGCCACAGATTAACAAAATCCCAGCCGGGCGTCAGGATTATTGCTAAAATCAGAACGAGGGGAAAAGTAACCGAAGCCGCAATCGACGCCAGCGAGACATACCGCCATATCAAAACAACCACCGCCCATACCGCAACAGCGAACGAGGCGCAAATTGTATAATAAGGCCAAAGGCCCAGTGCCACGCCGAAACTGGTTGCAACGCCTTTACCGCCTTTGAGTCTCAGGTATATTGGGAAGATATGGCCCAATATGGCGGCACAACCTACCGCGAGCCATAACCAGAGCAGAACAACTCTTTCGGTCGGTGATTGAGTGGATAAAGGTCTGGTAAGAGATAATGTTGCCAGCATTGGCAGCAGGCCTTTAAGCACATCGAGCCCAAAGCAAAGATAGGCCCATTTCCTGCCGAGGGCGCGGGAGACGTTGGTTGCACCGATATTGCCCGAGCCTATTGAGCGCAAGTCCTTGCCATGTGCTTTGGCAATGAGCAGCCCAAACGGTATCGAGCCGAGCAGATACGAGCCAATGATTAAAATAATGAATCTCATTTTGCTTAAAGCCCAGACTATCTATGGAAGTCTGCTCTGTTGGTCAGTGAGCTACAGAGTATTCGTCCGAGAGTAATAAATATCCTTTACCCCGTTAGAAATTCAATAACGAGAGATTATATCATACCATCCGCCGAAAATTCCACAGCGGAAATTTCTAACGGGGTTGACTTCCGCCTGATTATACTTAAAATCTGCCGAAAACCGGTTAGTTTGGCTTGATTATATCTAAAGTATGGCAAAACTCAATGATTCCAATATTAATGTATCATCGGATTGGTGCTCCCGCTCGCAAGAGTCGATTCAAGGGCCAATATACTCCTGAAAAGATGTTTGCCAGGCAAATGAAATATCTGTTTGAGCACGGTTACCAGACCGTTTCTTTGAGGGATTTAATAAGCTCCGCAGAGCAGCCGACGCCGGCCGGGGATAAAAGGATATGCATTACGTTTGACGATGGGTACGAGAGCGTTTATACACACGGCTTTGGCATTTTACAGAAATACAATTTTACAGCCGTCGTTTTTTTGGTTGCTGACTGCATCAATAAGACTTGTCTCTGGGACAAGGACACGGAGCCCATTTTGAGGGCTGAGCAGATAAGAGAAATGGCCGAGGCCGGCATTGATTTTGGGTCACATTCGTTTTCGCACAGGTTGCTGGTAGAGCTCGATACCGAAGAATTGGAAAAAGAAGTCAAAGGGTCAAAGACGGTTTTAGAAGAGCTGCTGGGAAAGCAAATTGACTCATTTAGTTACCCTTACGGAGCTTTTAATGAAACCGTTAAAAAAATGGTGCAACAAAGTTACAAAGTCGCTTTTTCCACGAAAAATGGTATAAGTGACATTCAAGGTTTTGCGCTGCCGAGAATCGACATGAATAAAGACAAGATTTTACCTGTTTTTATCTATCTACTTTGGGAGGCCAGACACAAAAAATGACTATCAGCGGTTTTACTTTTGTTTATCATGCCCTCGAATTGGACTATCCGGTCGTTGAGAGCATTAAATCCATGTTGCCGATATGCGACGAGTTCATAGTAAATGTTGGTCTGCCCGATGACGGAACTATAGATGTAATAAGGTCGATAGATGATAAAATAAAAATCATCACCACGCCTTGGTATCCTAAAAGAATCAGGCTGGGTGGCTGGAGGTACGACCAGTTTGCCGATATTCCTCTGTTCACCTGCCAGGGAGACTGGATATTTTTCCTGCAGGCGGACGAGGTCGTTCACGAAGAAGATCTCCCGAAGATTAAAGAAGCAATGTCAAAATACGCCGGCGATCCGGAGGTCGAGGGTATTTTGCTTAGATATTACGAATTTTACGGAAGTTATGACTTTTACCGTACAGACCGGATATGGCCGGAGGCTGCTGTGAGAATGGTCAAAAACGGCATGAACGTTTATTCTGCTAATGATGCACAAAGTTTTTATGTTGGCGAGAGAAGGAAAATGCGCCTGCTAAACGTGGCCGATATCGGGGCCCGTATTTACCATTATGGCTGGGCAAGACACCCTGCAATGATGAAAAAGAAAAACGTTTCAGTGGGTAAATATTGGCACAGCAAAGAAGAAATTTCAAACACCGAAGGCGAAACGTTTGACTACTATAATGTGAACGACAAGTACCTGGCGGCTTTTAAGGGTTCACATCCTAAAGTAATGCAGGAAAGAATAGATAAGTGCGATTGGGTTTTTGACCCTTCCAAGTCTTATTATAAGCCAACCTTGAAGAGTCTGCGGTACGAGCTTCAATCGTACATTGAGCGAATCATAGGCAGGCGGCTTTTCGGCCCGCATCATTATAAAATCGTGAGGTAGAAGCCTTACTTTTATCACATAAAATCTTAATCGGTTTTCCTTATCACGGCTCTGGCTTTGTTTTCGTAAACACGATTGGACTTTTGAGTCTTCCAAGTGCTACTACAAACTGACTTTAAAAAGCCTTTAACAAGATTTTGAATGGTTTAGTGAGAGAATTTTGGGAAGGCGGATTTTCGATTCTCACTATATTATAAAAAGATTAAGCGAAAAATTCATTATTTGTTATAATCGTTTGGCAAGAAATATCAGTCGTTTCAGACAGGGCTGGCTGCTGCTTGAGACGAACTGGATAGCGTTTAAGAAAATCAAGTGGCTTGATAAGGAGCGTTAGGCTGCTATATGTAAGAAATCAATCAAGACAAGAGTAAGCCTGTCCGGGCGGTGGAGGGCAAGAAGAAGATACTAATATTTGTAGTATGCTATAACGCCGAAAAGTCGATCGAGGCGGGTCTTGATCAGATTCCGAAGGATGGATGGGAAAGCTTAGCAAAACCGCATACGAGATACGAATTTTGAATATGGCTGAAAATAGAGGATTCGATGAAAGTATCCACAATGCGACGAGTCGACCACCTGGTGGGGGTGGTAGTCTGCTTTGTGTTGACGGCGTTTCGGAGATACGTTGATTTGTTGAAAAAGCTGCGGAAGTCCCAGCCGGCAGATATCAGGCGGATACTGTTCATCAAACTGGCTGAGCAAGGCGCCACAGTCCTGGCTGACCGCGCTATTAGAAGAGCTATCCAGATGGTCGGTCGGGAAAATGTTTACTTCCTTGTTTTCGAGGAAAACCGTTTCATTTTGGACCTTATGGGGCTTATCCCCAAGCAAAACGTTATTGCCATTTCTGCCGACAATTTCTACTCACTGCTGTGCGGGACAGTTTTGGCATTGTGGCGACTGTGCAAACTGCATGTCGGCGCAGCTATCGACTTTGAATTCTTTGCTCGAAGCTCCGCTGCCTTGGCTTATCTTAGCGGTGCCAGGGTACGGGTGGGCTTACATTCTTTCGCTGGCGAAGCAGCTTATCGCGGCAACCTTATGACCCACAGGCTCAGTTACAACCCGCACATACATGCCAGCCGGATGTTCGAGGTAATGGTTGAGGCCCTCAATGTCCCGCCAGAGCAGTTGCCCGCTCTGGATATAGATGCGCCGTCCGTGCCGAGCTCAGAGCCGACTTTTACGCCCACAACTCAGGAACTGGGAGAATTCAAAGCTGTTGTGCAGAGCTGGGCTCAAACGAGTGAGTATTCTCCCTTGGTGTTGCTTAATGCCAACGCTTCAGATCTGCTGCCCATTCGCCGTTGGCCGGCGCAGCGCTACGTCGAGTTAGCACAACGACTGATAGAACACTCGGCTGGCGTTCACGTGGCCTTTACCGGCACCTCCAAAGAGGCCGAATTAGCCGGCAGACTTGTCCAGACGATAGGGTCCGAGCGGTGTTTTTCAATGACGGGCAAAACCACCTTGCGCCAGCTCATGGTGCTGTATTGCTTAGCTGACGTTCTGGTCACCAATGACAGTGGTCCTGCCCATTTTGCCACACTGACGCCGATTCAGGTAATTACGCTGTTCGGCCCGGAGAGCCCTGCGCTTTTCGGCGCCAAAAGCCCACGCACACATATTATCTACAAGGCCATACCATGCAGCCCCTGTGTCAACGCATATAATAACCGTCTCTCGGCCTGCAGGAATAACGTCTGTTTGCAGCGAATTAGCGTTGATGAAGTCTTCGATTTAGTATGCTCACTTTGCAAATTATAAATGGTCAAATAATTCCAAGGACCAACTTATAAGGATTTTTTAATCCATTACTTTTTCATCTCTAATTTTTTATGGCTGTTTTTATCAAAGGTTGACTGTATTTTCTCTGGGAGTATATACATATCATAGTTGAATATTGTCTGATTAAGTGCATATTCCTTTTTAATCTTTTCATCCAGCCATTCCGGCACTTTTTCCTGTCGGTCAATCACTATGACAGTAGGGGGGTTAGCTTTTACATCCTGCCGAATCTCTTGCTCTGCCCCGAATCTTCTTATGAATAAAGTATGGAAGTGTCGACTTGGTGACCTTCGGCCTGAACAGGTCAATACCTGATGTTTTCCGCCCCAAAAAAGGACAAAATCCTCAGGAGATGTCAGCTTTCGTATAGTTTGACCGACGTAGATTGCATTTTCAGAATTACGGTGTGGGCTTGTATCCCAGTACCTTTTTTCAAATCTTGTATAAGCAAACATCAGAATAACAATTACAAACAGCGTATTGTATTTATTTGATGATAGCAGAGGATATGTACTGTATTTCCGTTCAACCTGGTAAATGAAGCGATCCAAAAAGAAGCCTGAGATAATACAAATAGCAGGGATAATTTGCTTAAGCTGATGGCTGATGTAATACCCCGAAGCATTTACGCCTGCAAAGTCGAGTATAAGCCATAAAATCCAAAAGCTTCGTAAAGGCATTTTATCGGCGAATCTCTTGCTTGATTTTAAGAAACCAATAATGCAAAGATAAGGAATGATCAGTCTTAAGTCCAAAAAGGCATCAAAGAAATGGTCTATGCGTATTGCTATATCCATGGTTCCTGAGCCGGGCTGCAGAAGGCAAAGCCATGCTTCGTATATATAGTCCCAAACTGTAACACCGCTAAGGAGCAATGGTACGATACTAACTGCTTGAGCTATGATTATACCGGAGGCCAACAGGGCAAAATCAGCAAACATATTTTTAATATTTTTGCGAGCGGTTAAATAATAAGCCAAGACGAACAATGCTGCAATATCGAAAATGGCTATCTGTTTGAAGGCTATTGCCCAGCCCATTAGAAAGCCCGAAAGGATAGTGAAAAACCAGCGATAGCAATTTTGATAATCCCTGCTCTTAATCAAGGAGTGTAAGCTAAAAATAACGAAACAGACTAGAAAAGTTTCAGTCACAGAGGTGGATTCGCCACCTACAAGATTTGTCGGCATTATCAGATAAAACAGTATAGATGCAAATACAGCAGGGACTTTAAAGCCAAGCTTTTTGAGCAATAAGTAGATACCAAGTCCGCTAATTGCTATAACAGCCGCACCCACAAGGCGGGAGAACCAGAGAATAGGACCAAACAACGAGTAAGATATGTAATACAAGTAATGAACACCAGGTGTTTTATTATCAACTGTTCCAATATATGGCGGCTGTCCGTAGTCAACCCATAGACGGGCCATATAGACCCAGCTGGCCTCGTCATTCTGCATAGGTTTTCCTGTGGCCGCTGCCGCTGACAGAATAAAACCGACGGTTAGCCAGAATATCGGGCTTGTGAGTATATTAAAAACAATTCCCGTCTCAGCTGGCTGTTTTTTGTGGGCATCTAAACTTCCGGTTTTTGTATCTGTTCGTACCGAGTTCATTTTACCATGCATTTGTTAGGTCAGTTTCGTGGAAAATTTAAACCTCTTTCGTTCTAAAAATATACTCTCAAAACAGTTGTGTTGGCAATGGTACTTCAAACTGCGCTCGTCTGTTGGTTGTAAGATTTAAGATTACATAAAAAGCGGTGGCTATTTGAGAACCAAATGCTAAAGATGAATAAAATTAGAACTATCCAGGTTATTATGCTATAGCCGCCAAAGTATAAGTGAAGTCTGGAGCCCAGGATTTCTCTGCCGGTCACACCTAATATCACAACCAGACAGTAAAGTACACAGAAAACATATCTATAGCGTTTTGTCAACTCCTTATAATCAATTGACAGAAATGCCATAAGCACAAATATCAATGGTATCAATTGTGCCTTTTGAGTAATTCCAGAAAGCAGAAAACCAACCAGAAACACACTGCTGATTTCAAAAGATGAAACCGGAAATCTTTTTAAGCTTAGATATATAATGTTTGCAACAAAAATCAGCAGTATTGTGACGAAAGAAATCTTATATATAGCTTTCACGGTTGCCTCTGGGAGCGACAAAATCTGATAGTTCAGGTTTTCTTCGTTTTTGCTGGTTAGTGCCATTCTGTAAATTGCAGCTGCGAGGTTTTGATTCAGGTAAGTTGTCCTGACTTTGCCCTTCTGGAACGGCTTTAAGAATGAATGATAATAATCAAAGCCGTCCTTAGTCCCCTTTTCGAAGCCCCGCTGAAGAACCGGCAATGACAGACAGATTATACCTGTAAGCACAACAGATATAATTGCTTTGGCTCGACCACGAACCATTATCCAGAAGATAAAGAATATGGGCACTATCTTTAGAAATGTGGCTACTGTAAACAAGCAACCTGATAAGCCGATTCTTCTCTTAAGGTACGCATATATCCCTAATAGGCAGAGAACAAGAATTATCTCATTTGCTTGCAGAAGGTTTATGTTGTTGATAAAAAATCTTGCAGAGAAGAATATTGAGAATATGAGCGGCCACTTAAGGTTCGTTCTGTTAGGGTAGAACTGTTCAAATATCAGCTTCGTTAGATATATCGATGCAATAAGTAAAACGATATTCATCAAGTAATATAATCCTCCCGCAACTTTCAGCGGGAAAACCGCAAATATCTGGTACATCATTGCAGCGAAAGGAGGATAAAGAAAATAACGGACTCCTTCAACGATTTCGGTCGGGTACAACGGCTGGCCAGTAAAGAAGTTTCTGCCGGCATTCCAAACAACGTAAAAGTCGAATCCGATTTCCTGGTGGGCTCCCCTGATAATAGACATTATAACAACAGCCAAGAAGGTAATAGTGAATATTACGATTCGCTGTTTTGTCCACCATTGCCTCTTAAAAACCGGATTACTTAGTATCTTCATAGGATAAACTCCTTTGGTTTCCTATACTGGGTACCGGCCGACTTACTATCAAACCGGCTTTCTGCTGTGCGCATTTACTTGGTCGAGCCGGATTTATTTTAGCTTACTGTTTTATTTTTCTAAAGATGCAAGGTAACTCGCTGCGCTAACTGCTCGGGACCAAGGTCGAACCTGGCGTGCCCCGAAGGCCGATAGCCATCGAGTTGGCGTACCTGCCAATTCCGCCGCCTAAGCTCATAGAAAAAGCATTTTATCGAAAAAATTTTCCTCGGCAAGGATTTTCCTATAATCGATAGCGAAAACCGAGGTAGATAGCCGATTTGGCATAATAAAAGCACGACGGTCGACTGTGGGGAATATCCTGCTATAAACAAGTGCACTAACCACCGAGCAACAAAAGCTTTTGCATTCGACCAAGAAGAATTTATACTGTTATAGGAGTTATGGAGACCCTTGGAAACCAAAGAGCTGTCGTCGTAAAAGAGCGGATCGATAATATAAACCCGTGCGCTTATTGCGGGACCAGACAAAGTCTGCGCTTATATCCAACCTATAGTATTTCGGGAGATAATTTCTATATTAACCGCTGCCTTGACTGCCGCGCGGTATTCTTGAGCCCCAGACCCACACAGAAGCAGTTAGACCAGGCTTATGATGATTCCTATTACGGCGAAGGAGAGGCGAAGTTTAGCGCATGCATCGAGAAAGTACTGGATTATTTCCGTTCGGCGCGTGCCCGCAGGATAAGCAGGTATATTAGCCCACCCGCCAAAATACTGGATATCGGCTGCGGCAATGGGAGATTTCTTGGCTACTTGATTAATCAAGGGTTTGAGGGCTACGGCATAGAATTACCCGGAAAAGCCGCACAAAGGGCGGGGCAAATACCAGGCCTGAAGCTTAAAGTGGGCCGGCTGACAACAGAGGACTTCGGCGAAATTTTTTTTGATGCCATCTGCATGTGGCATGTTTTTGAGCACCTTACGGAGCCTAAAAAAACTTTGAAAGTTATCCAGAACATATTGAAGCCAGGTGGCTACCTGATGATGTCTTTGCCAAACATCGACAGTCTGCAGAGCAGATTATTCCGGGGAAAGTGGCTCCATTTAGACCCTCCCAAGCACCTGTTTTTTCTGGGAGCATCCGATTTGATTTCGGCAACGAAAGAGTTTGGTCTTGAATTAATTAAACAAAGGTATTTCTCGCTGGAACAAAATCCCTTTGGCATACAACAAAGTATCCTGAATTGTCTCCTGAGCCGAAGAGAAGTTCTTTTTGAAGCACTTAAAGGGAATGATACTTATATAAAAGGGTATCCCCGATGCAGCATTACGTTGCAAAAAATGTTCTACTTGAGCAGCTTTCCCATATTTGCCTTCGTGGCTGCGCTGGAAGCGATTCTGAGAAGGGGCGGTACAATGGAACTGATTTTCAGGAAGGAAGAGACGTAATTGTTGTATCAATTTTTTCAGGGTAGTAGATTTCTGATTTAGTCAGGAACTGTTATAATACCCAGCGTCGGAGCTTATATGTTCGAAGATAAGAAAGTCGTTGTTGTCATGCCGGCCTACAATGCGGCCCAGATGCTTCGCAAGACCTATGACGAGGTTATGGCCCAGAATATTGTGGACGTGGTCATTGTCGTTGACGATGCCAGTAGTGATGGAACTGCCGCTGTCGCCGCCAAGCTGCCTAACACAATACTCCAGGTTCATCCGAACAATTGCGGCTATGGTGCCAATCAAAAAACCTGCTATACCCTCGCGCTACAACAAGGCGCAGATATCATTATTATGGTTCATCCCGATTATCAATACACACCCAGGTTGATACCCGCGATGGCATCGATGATTGGCAACGGCCTCTACCCCTGTGTGCTGGGGTCGAGAATTCTTGGCGGATATGCCCTCAGAGGTGGAATGCCGTTGTGGAGGTATATTGCAAACCGGTTTCTAACCTTTATAGAAAATATCCTCACCGGCGCAAAACTCTCCGAATACCATACAGGCTACAGAGCATTTTCTCGCCAGCTTCTGGAACAATTACCACTCGGAGCCAATTCTGATGATTTCGTATTTGATAACCAGATGCTGGCACAAATATTGTGGTATGGTCACACAATCGCAGAGGTCAGTTGTCCAACCAAATATTTCTCCGGAGCGTCTTCAATTAATCTTCAGCGAAGTATCAGGTATGGTTTTGGATGTCTGTGGACAGCCTTGATATTTCGCCTTGCCAAAATGAATCTGGTCAAATCAAAGTTGTTCCCTGATGTAGATGGATAAAGCATCAAACAAATACCACGGTTTTCTAATTTATCTGACTTGGCATTGATTTTTCCGGATACATAACTGTACATACTAAGCAGTTTGTTTGTTAGCCGTTACGACTAACTACGATAGTCTCGGTTGGGCCCAGTAGTCTATAGCATATTCCCCGCCAGCAGACGGTTTTGCCAAAAGCTGAAGAGACAATGAAAAACAGCAGCAGTAGCGACCATACCCAGCAGGCCAGGATATCAGCGGCCATAGCGAGCTTCATTTTGTGGCGGTCTTTTGTCAGCAATGTACCGACCATTCTCTGTCTCAGTATCGCCTGGCCCATCTGACTTATAAAAAACAGGATAGGTACAGCAGCAAAAAGGAGAAGGTGTTCTTCTCCAATCACCGCGGCATAGACCGCCAGGGCGGCTGTGCCCCATAAGGTCAATACCGAATATAGACTGCCGCACAACCCGAACCACCAGATTCTTGGGGCGCTTATGCGAGTAGTCAGAAATTGCCGCCGGGCAAATCTAAAAAGCCCGCCCCACGTGGCCGATTCGTACGAAGCCGTGAGGCAGGAGGGGACGTAAGCGATTCTCAGGCCGGCTTTCTTAACGGCACAACTGAGGGACAAATCATCGCTGAAGGCTCTTGGCCAGATCTTGTCAAGCCCGACTTGCCGAAAGACCTCGGTGCGAATGGCCATAGAACCACCCCAGGCTTGATTGAAACGGCCCGGGCCAAGCAGCTGGACTACCTTGGCATTTATTGCTGAAAGCGCCAGGGAGGCGAGGTTGTTTTTTTTAGGCACAAACCAGCGATGCCCACTGGTGACACCCAGTTTGGGGTCGCGTAGATAATGTACTATTTGGTCGAGCCAATCAGGACGGAGGCACACATCTGAATCGGCAAAGGCCATTACTTCAACGTCATCGCCAATGCGCTCGTAGCAGCAGAGCAAATTATGAATTTTTTGACTACAGAATTGGCTTTGGCCCGCAACAAATATTTGCACATCCCGGGCCTTTGAGCTTCGGCTCAGTTGGTCTTTTAAGCGGCACAGATGGTCGTAGGCCGGATCCGCCTTATCGGCAACGACAAACCACAGAAGATAATCATCGTAGTCCTGATTAAAAAAGGAAGCAATATTTTTTTCAAATGCAAGCTCCAGGCCTTTGCAGGGTACGATAAGGGCGGTGTGCGGCTGATAGGCAGCGTGTGGCTTTTTGGGCTGGGCTAATGCATCACGATAATTGCGGCGTATGTGGTGTAAGAAAACCAGTTGTGATAAAATTAGCAGCAACGCGATATAAAAATAGTAGTCCATTTCTTATAATACCAGTCCTAATAAAAAGCATAGATTAAGCAAAATTTCTGAATCGTGAGAACTTTGGTGAGTAAGACCGCCTATGCAAAAAGAAATAACCGCTATCAGCACACCTAAAACCAAACTCTTCTCAAAGGTTGAATCACAGCTTTTGTATTTTGAGATTAAAAGGCGAAAGACCGTAAAAAAGAAAAAAAGCAACGCTAAGAAACCTGCGATCCCCATTGTAGCCAAGTAGTCAAAATAAATGCTGTGAGCGTGGTTGAAAGTGCAGTTCTTAAAAAATTCCTCTTTAACTTCTTCGGAAAGATAATTGGGTAATTCTTTTTGGTATCGGTGAGGTCCTACGCCGAACAGTGGGTGTTCGGTAAACATCTGCCAGGAGGCTTTCCACTTATACAAGCGTCTTAAATTAGAAGCAGCTGCGCGAGGCACCTGCTTGTCAAAAGGCCGCAAGAGACTTGTGACAGCTTTTCCCGGCCCGGAATTTGGAAAGTAAGTAAACAAAACTGAAGCAATCAATATAAGTGTGACCGCAGAAGTAGCTAAAAAAAGCCACTTTCGCTTTATGATAAAGAATAAGGCCAAGCCAGCGATAAAACCTATCCAAGCTCCACGAGTACAGGTAAAAAACAGAGCAAGAACACCGACTGTAAAGGTCAATACTGAAAGGATAGACGTGCGCTTGTAATCTTTCGATCCTATTAGCGATAGACCTACGCCTAAAAACATCAATGCGACATGACCAAAAGTTATACAGCCAAAAAACCCACCTGGACGAATGGTTCCTCTGAAATATTCTATGATAGTCCACGCAGAAGCTATAATTGCGCCTAAAAGCCAAACATCTATCAGGCGTTTTTTTTCGATTTCGGAGTTCAGACTATTGGTTAAGACGAGAAACAGTCCTACGAGAATGGGCTTTTTTAGAATCTTGGCGCTTTCCAAGGGAGAGGGTGAAAAGAGAATCGCTGCAATATATACTATCGCAAAGACTATGATGGGAATTTCCAATTTGGTGCGGCGAAAAGGCTTTTTGGAGGCGACCATATTTGTTAGGCAGACCGCAAAGGCCAGAGCATAGAAAGTCTGGGACAACGTAATGGAAAGTGGCAGCGAAAACGCTAATAAAATAAAAAGAAAAACCTGGAACTTATCTAATGTGTCGCTGTTCATTGTCGCGTAAAGCTTTTGCACTAACACACGCGTACGATGTTGGCCGATCTTTCTACAAAAGAATCCCTTTAGCTTTGTCATAATCAGTAGGTATTTAGTAAAGAGCAGGGTTTTATTCAATAAACATTACTTCTCTTAGCCATTTTGATGGGTTGGCATCCCGATGAGATATCCTTGATCGAAGAACTTTGTATTTTATTTTAGTAAACCCTTTTATGTCGTCGTTAAGAACAGAATAGGGAAGCAGCCTGCTTAGTTTTTGATAAAGTTTAATTTTTGGGTGTTTGAATTTCCAACCGATATTTGAATCTTTGAAGTATTGGGACCAGCCTATGGAACCGCACATGCCCGCAGGACCAAAATGTTTTGAAAGAAGAACATCCTCCAAAAAAACTCTGATAGTTCCTTCAAAATTATGCAAAACATCATGTATCGCTATAATTGCCCCATTCGATAAAAATCGAGAAAACATATCAAAGTCTGACTTCGTCCCGGCATATGTGTGGTCACCATCGATCCAGAGTAGCCTAATATCCCTATTCCAGATTTTAGCAAGTTCCCGAGAGCGCTTGCGATGAAATTCAACATGTTTTTCAACACCTGCATTCCTCAGATTGGTTTGAAAGTCCCCCGAACTTGATTCTTGCCCTTTCAAATCAGGGTCGGTAGTTGCCGGTGAGGTTAAAGGGTCGACGGCCACGACTCTGGTCTTGGCGGTCAGTGACGCGCCTTTAGCAAGTATTACAGTTGACTTACCCTTGAAACTTCCTATCTCCAGTATTTCTCCTTCGGCGGTTGGGCAGGCCGCCAATAATGCAAGGAACTTCATTTCTTTCTCAGAAAGAAGTCCTTCTATGTTCTTCGTGGTTTCGATGAGTCGAGCTGTAAAATTCTCAAAATCTTTAGGTAATGATATCACTGAAAAACCTCCTTAGAATTTCTCGACAAAAATTCGCATAATTCCTTCATCATATTCACCGGAGGTTCTATGTCTTCTTGCAAATTCCATTTTTGCAGTAAAAGTCCGCTTGTGATCAGGATTGAATTTTGACGGGAAAACTCCCTGTTCATACAAATCCTCATCAGGAACTGTAAACACCAAATAGCCGCCTTCCTTTACAAGGGCAAACCAATTCTTCAAGGCCACTACCGGGTCGCTCATATCTTCTAAACAGTTAGAACTATAGACAAAATCATAGCTGCCCTCGTCTCTGTATTTGTTTATATATTGCGCGTCCCCGTCTTGAATGTCAAATGGCTCAATTGATGTGATTCCCTTAAACCATCTTTTTCTTAATATATCATTTCCACATCCTATATCGATTCCTTTTCCAACAAAAGCTCTTTCTTTCAACAAATAAGACCTTTTTCTTCGTCTCTTGGCTTTAGCAGTTTCCCGCATAGTTATTTTGCTCCTTACTCTTACTATTTCACCAGCGCGGTTTACCGCGTCCGCTGCATTTTAATGTTAGATTTTACTGAAAGGTTTAAAGTTTTTCATACGTAGGCTCATTTTTATTTTTCTTATTAACAGACTAAGATACAATTTCTTAAATAATTTTAACTTTTCCTTGACGGTCGCAAAGCTAAAGTCTTGATTGTGAGGAATATACCAGTTATTGCCCCCCGTGCGTTTTACCAGCTTATAACCACATTTTTTTAGATATCTATGTTTATCTAAAAAAACTAGTGAATCTTCTATCAATATAAGCTTTGGTCTGTATCTGTTTACATCAAAACCTTTCAGCACATCAATCTCAGTGCCTTCTACATCTATTGATAAAAAGTCTATTTCCTGAACATTATTCTCTTCTAAGATTGAGTCCAAAGTAACCACTTTAATTTTAATTTTTTCATATTTTTCGAATCCAACATTATCTACTTCTACTTCATAGCGCTGCCTTTTCAGAAGCCACTTCACCATTAATAAAGGGTATATTTAGCTCTGCACTTCCTACTTTATCTGGCGAACTGCAAGCCACGGAATACAGCTTACTATTTAGCCTTTTTCTTTTTATTTCTTCTGCAAAACCAGGATTGGGTTCAACTAAGATTCCAGACCAGCCTATTTCTTCTAGATGGAATGTCTGGGAAGACACAGAAGCCGGTTCATTTGCCCCAACCTCGACAAAAAAACCGTTTTTTTTATGGTCGAAATAGGCTCTAACTAGCTCTTTTTCTTGCTTTAACACTTCTTTGTCCACTTCATTTAGAATTTGCCACACCCCTGTTTTGCTATCGGTCATATCTCTTGTCCTATCAATAATAATACAATATGTTTATTTGGCAACGTACTTTAATAGAAATAAAATGTCAACGATTAAGGTGTTATTAAATAAAACAATAAGATTTTCTCCGTTTATCATCTTGATTATTAAATATGGATAAAGTAAAATCTCTACAATGGTAACAAGCTATTACAAAAATATCAAGTGCTAATGTTTATACGGTTTGCGTTTTGAAAAAATCTTTCTTCAAAAATTTCTATAACAATATCACTGCTCTGCCTATACCCTACGACTCTTCTGCGATATTAGGCAAAAAGTATTTCGAAACCGAAATTTTCAAAACCCTTCGTCGCTTCTCCCGTAGATATTTAAATCTCTTCATCAAAGGCCAATGCAAACTCGAACAAGCCCACATTCTCTCTGAACACAAAAAAATCTTATGGATTTTTCTGAGCATGCCTCAAATAGGTGATTCTTTGATGGATCTATCCAGCCGTATTTTACTTTCCAACAAAAAAGTGGATATTTTTTCTCAGCCTGTTGTATGTAACCTGATGAAATATGATCAATACTTTAACGAATTGATTTCTAACCAAGAAGATTTAAGAAACAGACATTATGATTTGATTATTATAGATGCATTTATAAGCAAAAGCCTAAGAATAAAAAACAAATATTTCAAGAAGATTCCCTTTGTTTCTATGGCAAGGTTTTTTGGTGGGCCTGAATTTAACCGTACATTGTTTAGTTTTAGCAGAATGCATGATTTATTGAAAACATCAAATACTATTGAAGATATAAAAAAAGATGCGAAATTAACCCTTGCTCTGCCGCAAAATTTAAACCAGCAAATCAAACACTCCAGTAAAATAATAACGATTGCCGTAGGCGGCGTACATCCATTCAAAACTTACGCGAAATGGGATAGGGTAATCGCCCGGTTAATTGAAGAATATCCTGATTTTAAATTTATAATAGTAGGCAGCAAAAACGGTATCGAGGACGGCAAAAAAATCCAGCAGGCCTGTGCTGTTGACAATTACGTCGGCAAACTCTCAATCTTTGAAACAGCCAACATCATCAAGCAGTCAGATTTATTTATCTGCGCCGACGGAGGATTGATGCATATCGCAAATGCAATGAACACACCTGTTTTGGCGCTTTTTGCAAATGATATTTGGCCTCAAACAAAAACAACAGGTCTTAAAAACTCAAAAGCCTTATATCACACCGAATCAGTTAATCGGATAGCTCCTGAAAAAATACTATCAGCTTTTGACGAGGCAATATTTAATCTGCAGGGACACATCGCCCTGCCTCCTTTGTGTCAGGTAGCCACCAGGCACTCTAGCCAGATGTTCCGTGAGCGTTATATGTCGAAACAATAATCGCAGCCGTCGTCGTCAATCTTCTCGCTCCTTCATTTCAACGCACTTCATATATTTATAAAAGCTCCCGACAGCATTTGAAAATGCTATAACAAGGCCCATCCAGCCGTCCAGAATCCCCATTTTCAAAAAATACTTCTTAACAAAAACCAATGTGCTGTGGCTCAATGCAGTGCAGCAGGAACAATTTTTACCTTCCGCTACCAAAATCCAAAATGTTCTTCTTATCGTTAAGCAGGCGTATTATTTTTAATGTGCTCTTATCTTGGCGCACTTGTCCTTTAGAAGTTTCTGAGGTGTATATATTATCCCAATATTCTTTTGTATTTGGACTGAGTATTTTTTTAACTAATTTTACCAAACTCATTTTAGTGATCCTACGGAGAAGGGCGCCTGTATCACCTCCGGTTTTTGCTCACCCACTTTACCGAAGCGTTCAGGTCATCAAGGACCAACGCTATCTGGTTAGCTTCTCCTCACTTTTTTAGAAATAGCGAACCAAAAGTATATGAATAATATCTTTTCCTGTTCCTCAGCTTAAAACGTGTTCCTGTATCAAGAAAATTATGATTGCCCACGACATCTAACCCTGAAATTCTTATCAACTTTTCAACATCAGATGGTTTGCGCAATGGGTTTTCTGTTGGTGCCTCTTCCCCGTAATCAAAAGTGATGACCATAACACCTCCATCAGCAAGCAAATCAGCCATTTTTCTTAATACCGAATGCTGACAATCAGTGTTAAGGTGTTCTATAGTACAGAAAGTGATAATGTATTCGAACATCCCCCACTCAGCTGGGACTTCAGATTCACAAAGGTTTACAGTTGACCCCCTTAATTTCCATCCCATTCTCTTAGAAATCCTGTTTGTATGTTCAGTAAGTTTTTCATTAATATCAACGCTGGTTACTTCAGTTCCTTTTTCCGCAAGATAAAAAACCGGTAAAGTTGCCCCGCCGCCAAAATCAAGTACTCTTTTTTCTGATTTTATATCAAGGTGAGCCAGAGAACGTGCATATTCCCACATCTTATACCATCTTACATAGTAACGCCTCTTCAAAACACCATTTGCAGCAAATGGTATCCCCCTTAGAAACAATTTTTTGCTGTACCAGCTAAGTTCCTTTTTCATTGAAGCTACCAAAGGATCCCCAAAATCCGCCTTATCCATTGTTTTATTATAAATCATATTTTCATCGATTAGCACTTAAGTTAATCTCCTTTGTCCCTTTAGTCCCTGAAATTATGATTATACGCGATGATAGGAACAACGCCAACTCATCTTCCCTGAAAAGTCAAGGGAACAAATCAGTTCATCTGCTGGCCTGCTTTGGATCAGGTAGCCTTCAAGCACTATGGCCAAGTGTTCGTGGCCATTATATGTCGAAACAATAACCGCAACTGTAGGTGTCATTTCTGTTGCTCCTTCATTTCAACGCACTTCACATACCGATAAAAGACCCCGACGGCATTTGAATACGCTATAACAAGCCCCATCCAGCCGTCCAGAATCCCCATTTTCAAAAAATACGTCTTAACGAAAGCCAATGTACTGTGGCTCAATGCAGTGCAGCAGGAACAGCGTGTACCTTCTGCGACCAAAACCTGTGCACCCAAAGTAGAGTACTCATCAGCTTTTCTAATCAGCTCACTGACCGACAAGTAGGGACGATGTTCCAGGGGATTATTAAGCCTGCCTGTTGGTCCGTCCAATTTTAATGCTTCATGCACTAATCTATCGGAGAAGCGCCCACAATCTCTGCGGAACAATCTCAAGACGTAGTCAGGCCACCAGCCGCAATGTTTTATCCATTTGTTTGCGAAGTAGGACTTTCGCCGCATGTAATAACCACACGCTCGAGGATTAGCCAAGGTTCTCTCGATTTCTTCCCGCAATTCGGCGGTCACTCTTTCATCGGCGTCAATTGACAAAACCCAGTCGCCCTTTGCTTTTGATAAAGCATAGTTCTTCTGCTCGCCAAAACCTGTAAATTCTCTTTGGTGAATCTTGGACGTATATTCCCCGGCAACTTCCACTGTTGTATCCCGGCTGCAACTGTCCACCACGATTATCTCGTCGGCCCATTTTACCGACTCCAGGCAATCTCTAATGTTCTTTTCTTCGTTTAACGTAATAATCACAACTGACAGCATAGACCTGTTAACCACTCACCACTCATTACTCACCATCTGTTCTTTCTCAAGCAATTCTTTTGCAGCCCCGCAAAGCCTATCCACCGTGATTGCCTGCATACATAAATGTTCTGGCTTTTTGCATATTGGCTTGTCGCAGGGAGCACAAGGCGCGTCGCCGACTATTTGAATCTCATTTTCGTAGCCGGTATCCGTCCAGGCTGGGTTGTTCGGCCCGAAAAGCGTGACGACCTTACGCCCCAGAGCTATAGCTATATGCCGTGGACCTGTATCGTTGCTTATTACCAAATCCGCAATGGAAAGAAGCGCTTTTAATTCACCAAGACTTATAGCCATCTCTGCCAGGTTGATGAGATTATGTTTGCTTGACTCGCAAATTTCCTTTGCGATTTGCTTCTCAATAGGATTGGATGCAACGGATATGGCAACCGTTGCGTTGTAGTTAGTAATCAGCCAATCGGCCGTTTGTGCGAACCTCTCGCTGGCCCAGCACTTGCTCGGGCCAAATGCTCCACCCGGCACAATAACAACAACCGGACCGCCGGGATTTAAGACTTGTGGCAATTTGCCACAGAGCCTCTGTTTGGCTTGCACGTCGATAAGCAGTTCAGGGTTTCTGTCGGCTGTGTCACAACCTAACCATGACGCGATTGCAAGATAGTAGTCAATCATGGAAAGGGGCTTGAATTTGCCGTTAGGCAGTTTCGTCGGGTAAAGTTTGTCAGTGAGCAAAAAACCACGCCCTTCGCGGGCATAGCCGATACGCGATGGTATCCCTGCTAAGGAAACCGACAGTGCTGAAGCAAAGGAGTTCTTGAAGAGGATTGTGTGCGTGAACTTATGCTTCTTGAACATTTTTGCAGCGGCAAACGGATTCTTGTCCCGTTGCTCGAGCCATCTGTCATTAAAGCTGCTTGGTGATAAAACCTCGCGAACCACGCCCTTGGCGAAAAACGAGATTTCGCAGGATTTGAAATGTTTGCGGATGGCCCGCAAGGCCGGTGTGCAAAGAATAGCATCACCCATAGGAGAAGGAAGCCAGACTAAAATATTCGTATCTCGTATCCGCCTGCAGTTACGCACGTTGCTAACAGGCGCCTCAGAGGCGCATGTATCCACTTTATGCTCCGTATATCGCTTCACGCTTTGCACCGACCTTATTTTCGTCCCTGCATTATGTAAAAGGTTAGTGACATAAGCTGAAGAACCATAGCAAATCCAAGTGCAATTAAAACCGAAATATCCTGCTTGTTTGGGCTCATCAGGAACCATATAGTTATCAACAAGCAAAATAGAACAGCAATTTGTATAACCCCGGCCATCAGTCTCATTATCGAAAACTCACCGAACATATCGTCCCGTTGCATCCTTTTTAGTTGTCTCAGGATGTTGTTTAGAAGCTGTTCGGTTCTGTCGCCGGCAATTCCCTGCTCTGGGGGCCGCGTTTGCAGCTCTACCGGCTCTGATTGAGGTTGCTCTTGCTCGGTTTGAGAAACCGGTTCAGTTTCTTGAGCGACCTGTTCGGCGGCTTGTGAAACCGGTTCAGCTTCTTGAGCGACCTGTTCAGTGGTTTGTGAAACCGGTTCAGCTTGGCCGGTGGAGGTCGGCCCGGTTGTGACTACGGCGGCATCGGGGCAGCGGTGGGATTTTTTTACGATATTTACCGCCTCCTTTATGTTTACAGCCCCGTAGTCCGGCCTCGGCTGGCCTGGGCTGAGCTGTTTTTGATGGGAAGGCAGATCTATTAATATCGTTTTACAGCCTGCCCGTAGACCGGCCTCTATGTCACTGCTGCTATTGCCGATGCACCAGGACCGGCCAAGGTCGATATCCATCTCGTCGGCTGCCGTCAGCAGCATTCCCGGGTTCGGCTTTCTGCAGTTGCTTTCTTTGCGGTATTTTGCGACAGCTCCGTCCGGATGGTAAGGGCAGTAATAAATCCGGTCTAAAAATACACCCTTTTCAGTCAGCAGTTGTTTTAAGCGGTTATGAATCTCGCCGAGGACTTTCTCGGTGACAATCCCACGTGCGACAGCCGATTGATTGGTGACGACAATCAGCTTATACTCAAGGGCTTTAAGCTCGATAAGTGCCTCAGCGACACCGTCAAGCAGCTTTACCTGGTCGGGATGATTGATATAGCCCGGGTCTTCAATCAGGGTGTCATCACGGTCTAAAAATATAGCTTTGTCAGACATATCTATTAAAATCCATTTTTGGCTTAACTGTTGATGGCACTTTGTTCTACAAGGTCACAAATTATATGATAGGCAAGCTGGTGAATCTCCTGGCTGCGCGCTGTCGATTCGGCATCGGCGCAAAAACAAATATCAGACATTTGTTCGAGCTTGCTGTTAGTCGTGCCTGTAAAGGCCAGTACACAAGCGCCTTTTTCTTTAGCTGATTGCGCCGCTGCAGTAATACTTGGTGACGTGCCGCTGGTCGAGAAAGCCCACAAGATATCACCTTCTCTGACCAGGGCCTCCACCTGCCGGGCGAACACGTTCTCGTAAGCATAATCGTTGGCAATAGATGTCAGTACGGAGGTGTCGGTCGAAAGTGCTACCGCGGCCAAAGCCTTTCGCTCCCTGCTGAATCTGCCCACTAACTCGCCGGCTATATGTTGAGCGTCTGCTGCCGAGCCCCCGTTGCCACAGAGATAAACCGTGCCGTTCTGCTTTAGTGCTCTTGTTATTGCCTCAGCAGCGGCGGCGATTGTTTCAATGTCACTTTGCTGGATTCCGGCAAGCATCTTTTTGTGCGTTTCTACGGCCTCTATAATCTGTTTTTTCGTATCCTCGTTCATCAGGATTTTTTCCCTATATCGGTGTCATTGCGAGGCCTGCGAAGCAGGCCGCGGCAATCTCATTCGTTCCGTTTTAGATTGCTTCGTTCCACTCGCAATGACGGAAAAAACGCTCACCTCGTTCATCGGGATTCTGTTTCCAATGACTTCATTTTTTCGATTGTTGCGCTTGAGCTTTTGCCCTCAACAATCGGCGCAAGGACGACTTTGCCGCTATAGGATTCGACAAATTCGCGACCGACGACACCTTTCTGTGCCCAGTCTTCGCCCTTTACTAATATGTCCGGCTTTACTTTTTTGATTAAGTCCAGCGGGTCCGGCTCATCGAAGAGCGTGACGTAATCGACCATTTCCAATGCAGCCAGGACGACAGCCCTGTCATACTGATTATTTATTGGCCGGGCGGGACCCTTAATGGTCTTTACAGAGCTGTCACTGTTTAGTCCGACAACAACTATATCACCCTGCAACTTGCAGAATTTCAGAAATTCGATGTGTCCTCTATGCACAACATCAAAACAGCCATTTGTAAAAACTATAGTCTTATTTTGCTGGCGGTGCCACGTGAGCTGGTCTAACAGGGAGTCAACAGAATGCACTTTGTCGCTGATTTCGTTGATAATTTCTTCAATCGTTACCGGTTCAGCGCCGAACTTCTCCACTTCAATGCCGGCGGTTATGTTGGACAGCTGAACAGCGGTCTTATAATCGCAACCGGCAGCCAGTGTTATTACCAGTGTTGCCAGAACCATATCACCTGCTCCGGTGACATCGTAAACGCTGCGCGGTTTTGTAGCTATGATGTCACTGATTTTTTCCGTTTTGAGATATGCGCCTTCTCTGTCTAAGGTAATTACCACAGCCTCAAGATTTAATTCCCTTATAAAGTGTTCTGCTGCTTTGGCCGCCGTCTCCGCGTTTTTTATCTCAAAACCAACCGCTTTAGAAGTCTCTTCGCGGTTTGGCGTAATGACGGTGGCGCCGAGGTATTTTGAATAGTCGCTGGTCAGCGAAGGGTCAATAAGGACCTTTTTGCCTGCCTGGGTTGCCAATTGTATCATTTGCTTGCAAAGCGACGGACTAAGCAAACCCTTGTTATAATCCTGCAGACAAACGATATCAGCTTGTGCCAGTTTGTCTTTGTAAGCCCGGCCAATCGCCTCATTCAGCTCATCAGAGAGCGGCTCTGTAGATTCCTGGTCCATTCTTATCAATTGCTGCCGATGACGATGTTGCGCCAGACCAATTAGTCTTTGTTTACTGATGGTAGGGCGACCCGTTACTTCAAGCAGGCCGGTAATGTCGGCGCCGATTTCTGTCAGCTCTTTTTTGAGGATTTTGCTGTTGCGGTCATCATCTCCGGTAACGCCCAGACATAAAGGCGCGGCTCCTAAAGCGGCAAGATCAGCAGCTACAGAGCCTGCTCCGCCACAACGGTATTCGGTTTTAGTAACTTTCAGTACCGGCACGGGCGCCTCAGGGCTGATTCGCAGCGCATCGCCGTACGTATAGACATCGAGCATAAAGTCGCCCACGACCAGAACTTTCGGCGAGCCGAGATTCGTTACCGTTTTTAGCAGCTTTTCGTACATTTTATTGATACCTGCGTTATTAACGAAACAAATCGTGATTTGCGTTTTGAGCCCATAGTTTAGCCCCCAAATTTATTTGGGGGTCAGCCATCCCATATTTAGCCCCCCAATTTATTGGGGGGTTAGGTTGTTTAACCTTCCAGATTTCACTTTTTATCCTTTTACTTCTTTGGGATTTTACCTGCTAACGCATTTTCAATCAAGCCTGTTAATTTATCCTCCCCGGCCAGGAACTTTATCTCGATTGCCAGATATGTAAGTGGTATATCTCTTTTAGCCGGCGCCAGCCGGGTGATTTTGGTCCAGTCTTTCTGTGTTGTCAGTATTAAATCGGCCTTGAGATGCGCCGCTTGTCTGCAGATATCAGCTAAACAATCGTCGCTGTAGTGATGATGGTCGTTATAGACTTTAGAGCCGACCAGCTCAGGGCCCAGTGCCTTGATTGTGTTTAGGAAGGCCTCCGGATTGCCTATGCCGCAGAACGCAAATATTTTTTTGTCCTTTAGTTGTTCAAGGCTGATTTCTTTGTCGTTCGTCGATTTTACACAAACAGCGGCGTGTATCGACCTTGCAATTGTCATATTGGGATTGACCTGTTGCAGTTTTTCCTCGATTTGGGTCAATTTGGCCTCAGTGGTTTGGTCGCACCGGGTAATAACAGCAGCATTCGCTCGCTTCAGTGAGACCAGAGGTTCTCGCAGCAGCCCGGCCGGCAGCATCTTCCCATAGCCGAAAGGTCGCGTTGCATCGATGGTTACGATGTCCAGGTCTCTGCCCAATCGCCGATGTTGAAATCCGTCGTCCATAACCAGTGTCTTTGCACCGAATTTGTTCACCGCTTCGGCCGCACCTGCAGCGCGGTCCGGATTTACAATTACTTTAGTCTCCGGGCAGCTTTCAATAAGAATCGCCGGCTCATCTATCGTATCGCGTATATCGTATTGCGTATCGCGTGTGTTTTTCGCACGACGCATCACGCACGACGCACGACGAGTTTTATAGCCGCGGGTCAGTATCGCACATTTATAGTTTTTAGTTTTAAGTTTTAAGTTTTCAGTTAATTTTTTGCACAGCCAGATTACAAGCGGTGTCTTACCTGTCCCGCCGGTTGTTATATTACCGATGCTTATTACCGGCGCATCTGCACGATGTGTTTTCAACCAGCCCTTGGAGTATGAGAAATTGCGCAGCCTGATAACAATTGCGTAACCTCTCGCAGCGACCCCTAAGAGCAAACGCACTAAGCCCGCACCTAAACCGGCTTTTTGACCCGAAATCAATTTGCGGAAATTATCCTGATTCATAGTATGAACTATGAACTCATAACTACGAACTGCCAATCTTTTCAATAATGGCGTCGGCCATTTCACTTGTTCCCACAGCGGTCGGGTCGTTGCGGTCGGGTTTCATATCGTAAGTTACACTTTTGCCCTCGGCAATTACCGCAGCGACCGCATTTTCCAGCTTGTCTGCTTCGGCTGTTTTACCTATGTGTCTCAGCATCATCGCGCCGCTGAGTATCAAGGCCGTCGGGTTGACTTTGTTTTGGCCTTTGTATTTCGGTGCGCTGCCGTGTGTCGCCTCGAAAATAGCTATTTTCTCGCCGATGTTTGCGCCGGGTGCCACGCCAAGTCCACCGACCAGACCGGCGCACAGGTCACTGATTATGTCGCCGTAAAGGTTCGGCAGCACGAGCACATCATAAAGTTCCGGCTTTTGAATCAACTGCATACACATATTGTCAACGATGCGGTCTTCAAATTCGATGTCCATATATTGCTTTGCGACCTGCCGGCTTACCTCAAGCCAAAGTCCATCTGAGAATTTCATAATATTGGCTTTGTGAACGCTTGTTACCTTTTTGCGTCCCAATTTACGGGCGTAATCAAATGCGAAACGTACTATTCGCTTTGTCGCCTGGACAGAAATGGGCTTTATGCTTATGCCGGAATCGCTGCTTACCTTTCGGCTGCTGTGTTTGTTTAGCCAGTTGATAATTTCAGCCGTATCGTCTTTGCCCTTTTGAAATTCGATGCCTGCGTAGAGGTCTTCGGTATTTTCGCGCACGACCACAAGGTCGATACCGGAGTACCTGCTGCGCACGCCCTCATAGCTTTTGCAGGGTCTAAGGCAGGCATATAAATCGAGCGTCTGGCGAAGATGCACATTTATGCTTCTATAGCCCTTTCCGACCGGCGTAGTGATTGGGGCTTTTAACGCAATGCCGTTCTTCTTGATTGATTCGACGGTGGCGTCCGGCAGGGGGGTCCCAAGCTCTTCCATTACCTCCACGCCCGCCTGGGCCACATCCCAGTTGATTCCAGCACCCGTAGCGTCGACACATCTACGCGCAGCTTCTGCAATTTCCGGCCCGATTCCATCACCGGTAACCAGGGTTACATTAGTCATTCTCAACACTCCAAAATTCTCACAGAACCGGTATACTATCTTTAAATGACCAGACTGTCAACGATACAGTACCGCTGATTGCCGGAAATCGCACAACGCGTTGTTGAATTAGGCAGTTATGCTATAATAATTCCATCTGAATTCTATTAAAAGGAGCTTAAGAATGAGATTATTCCTTGTCCAACATGCACAAGCAGCTTCAAAGCAGGCCGACCCCGAACGGCCACTGACCCAAGAGGGACGCCGGGACATACAGAAAGTCGCTGCATTTATCAAACCCTTAAACCTGTCTGTTGGTTATTTGTGGCACAGCGGCAAGAAACGCGCTGCCCAGACAGCCGATGCGTTGGCTGAAGTTGTAGAGGTAAGGACAGAGACGACTGCCCGTGACGGCCTCGCGCCGAATGACGACGTTACGGTTATCAAAAATGAGATTGAGGCAGCGCAGCACGATATTATGCTTGTCGGCCATCTGCCTTTCTTAAGCAAGCTGGCGTCATTGCTTTTGACCGGCAGCGAATCGGCCAACACGGTGGCGTTCAAGAACTCGGGTATAGTATGCTTGGACCGGTGCGATGAGAATCAGTGGCATCTCAATTGGATGATAATACCGGAGCTTCTTATCTAAAGTTTTGTGCCGTCAATTCGATGGCGAGGTTTTATTTGGGTGCGTACCAGTATCTTTTTCCTTTGACGAAGGCGGCGGGGCCTTGCCTCTTGAGTTTTCGCAGGTTCCTTAAATGGGCCGTGCCATGGTGCTCTTCCAGGAACGTGAGCTTTTCGCAGGTCTGGAAATCGTCGCACTTCCAGCAGCCTGCGAGTCCTTTCTTTCTGCTACAATTTCTTATTTTGCAGTTGGGTGGCCCGCCATTGCCTCTGCAGGCCTTTTTGCAGCGCATTTTCATCATTGTACCCAGCAGGTTATAACACTTGTCGTAGTCCTTGAATTCCCTGAAGAAAGGCACCTTTGCCAGCATGTCAGCCATTTGACCGAACCGGTGGTGCCTCAGTTCCTTTCTCAGGTCTCTCGCTATATTTGCTACTGTTTGCGTATAGCCGGCGCAGTCGCCGCAATAAAGGCCGCAGTAGCCGATTAAATCTTGCTTTTTAGCCATAGCATGTCCCTCACTATATAAGCAATTATTGTCTTTGGCATAGCATAACAGGCTTGTTAGTGAAATCAAAGTTCAGAAGGTCAGAACCTCGACAATGGCTTTAGAAATTAAAAAACCCCTGCGGTTTGCGTACGTTCTGTTAATGCCGGTTTTGTTTAGCGCTTTTCAGACGCTTTATCGCTTCAAGCTGTAGGATAGCCTGCTTGTCGTGCGGGCGGTTCATCTCCTTTTTTGCCTTTATCAAAGCATCCAGTCTCATCACACGTAGCTGCATATCCTGCACCTGAACAAGCACACTGACCCGCTTGACCTTTTGATAATCGCCAACACCATCAATGAAGTTGAGGCAATCCAGTTGGCCGATGTCCGTATCGAGATATAGGTTCTTGAGCTGCCCGCAGGTCTTCTCTGTGAGGCTGAGCTTTTTGCGGTTCGGCGTCATCCTATGAACCGGGTGCAAGTCCCAGATGGCTTTTTGCAGTGCAAGTAGATTGGTGGGCGAAAAGTCACAGCAGATGTCGATATCTTGCGTTACGTATGTACATCCATGCGCAACACCTGCAAAACCCCCGACGACGGCGAAATCAACGCCGCCACTAACAAGCCGTTCGAGCAGGTTCATAAAATCGCTGCTCACACGTGCCTCGCTTTCCGCAATTTCTCCGCCGTGTTAAGTGCGATTTGATGGCGTATGATACGCTCGGTGTAGCTTCTGGCCATATTCTGAATCAGCATGGAAACATCAATCCCGTAGTCGATTGCCGCCTGGATTTCATCTATTTGCCGGCGATTGTTCCTCACCGGCTTATTTTGCCTTGGTTTTAATGTCATGGCCTAAGTATAAACCTCCCGCCGCATGGATTCAATATACGATGAGGTACTCAACTTTATGGGCGTTGAACAACTCGAGCAGTTCTTTGAAGTCTTTCTGTATGTCCATTGACCTGCCGTCTCAAGTAATCAACAGCGGCAAGGCGTTCTTCAGGCGCCCTGCTCAACCAGTATTCAAGATTCTGCCTGATTTCGATATTACCGTCCAGATTGTGCTTGTGTACCGTTTTCTTCATCATAAGGTCCATTATACAGGCCCGCCTCCGTCCGGCCAAACAAAAAAAGTGTTGCCCGACACCGGCCTGCGGCCGGAAACCCCAATCACTAAATTCGAAATCCTAAACAAACCTGTCCTGAGCAGTGTCGAACGGACTCAAAGACCCGAAATTCAAAGTCTCCAAACGCTGTTTGTTGCGTTATAAGGCCCCGGCCACAGGTGCCGGGGCTAATCGAGGTTGTGTTTATTGTTGTGTTTGTTTACGTACTGAATTCTTTGTGTTAATTCGTCTTCGGAAAAACAAAAGCGTTTGTCGTAACCCCTGGTCCAGATACGGCCCTTACCAATGCCCAGTAAGTATGCTGCTTGCCGTTCTTTTTACGTTTACAACGCCGCAAAAACATTTGCCATCCTTGACTGTCCCTATCATCAACAGTCATAAGAATCGCAAGTTTTCACGGCTGTGCAAGTGGGTAGGTCTTCACTACATCGGGTTTGCCAACTGTAAGGCCAAGTGGCGAGGCCTAATCGTGGATTTCATACCGAATTTTTTTTTTATCTTCCCGCAACTGCGTAACTTGGGCTAACATATGCAATCCACACTGCCCCAGGTTACGGAAATAGAAAAGCATGGAAAACTCACAATCCCCGATCCCTCGACTCACTGCCGGTCTTTCTATATCAAGTCTCCCCCTTGCCAATATTTCTTGGACCACTTCCACCAGCCTTCGAGGCCCAGTGTGCGCGCACGAAACATGCCCTTTTGGGGCTTGTTCAGCGTTTGCCTGATTCTTGGCCAGTTGTCGTAAATGCTTATCAATACTGATTTAACCTCAATTTCCATGAAATTGAGAAAAGGTGACTTCTTAACTATTTGTTCAAACGCCGTTGATCAGAGTTTCATTGCCTGGGTTTGTGTAACCGCAATTAGCAAAAGCCAGGAGATTGACAAGGTCATGGGACTGAAGCTCGGTGCGGACGATTCCGGAATATCGATTCGAAGTTGACCCAAGAAACACAAACTTCTCCTACCCCTCTGCGCAACTCAAGAAAAGTTGTCGAAATCTCCGCAGGTAGTGTTCAGTTCTTTCGTTCAATTTATGGATTTGTGGCTACGACGTGCTTCAGAGGCCAGTTACAGCATTATCAGAAAAACTGTTCTCGTAAAGGAGAGAAAGGCATGAGCAATAAAACCAAGGAACCATTTAATCGCAGGGCATTCGTTTCGGTTTTGACGGGTTTCTCGTTTGTATTAATGGCCGTTACTGGGCTGGTTTTGTTCTTTACCCCTTCTTGCCGAATCGCTCGCGACACGTCCTGGGCTATTTGGGGGCATGACAAGGATCAATGGGTAGCTGTTCATGTGTGGTTTAGCATAGCATTTGTAGTGGCATCGCTGTTCCACGTTTACCTTAACTGGTCTGTTCTGACCAACTACTTCAAGACGAAACTCCGGCAGGGTCTTGCGTTTCGGGCTGAATGGATTTTGGCTTTGGTCATATGTTGCATTGTTTACGCTGGGACTGTTTATGAGGCGGCGCCTTTTTCATCGCTCATAGCCTGGAAAGAAACTTTCAAGCACGGTGCGGACGCCAAAGGACAACAAGGCGATGGCTGGCGCGGAGGCAGAGCAGGCGGACACCAGCTTGGAAATCACCCCGGTTCCCTCGAGGGGCATCTGGCAAGCAGGGCGCAGGATTTGAACGGGCACGGCAGTAATTACCAGCAGAGGCATTCGGGACAAGAGCAACAGCAGGTTGGATTTTGCGAAGAAGGCCAGGCGCAGGTGCGGGGCCCGGGCGCAGCCCAGGGCGGGATGGGGCATAAAACTCTCAGGCAGTTCTGCAACGATGAAAGGATTGAGCTTTCTTGGGCATTATCGCGTCTGCGAAATGAAGGTTTTACGGCCCGAGAGACAATGACAATGCGAGAAATAGCTGATGGGGCTGGCATACATCCGCGTGAACTCCGCGCTGTTCTGCAGGCCAGGTGACAGTGTTCGCTGTCGCCGCTTGCTGCCGGGGTCGACTAAGAACCGCCCTGGATTCGTCGGCACAGGCCAATCAACCACTTCTGCTGCTCAACGGTAAGGTACGGCCGTAGCACCAGCACGTGCTCGGCAATTCGCCTTTCGATCCAACTGTATGTCGAGATGAACTTTTCTATCTGCTGCAGCAACTCAACATCACCACTGTTGGGATTTTCGAACATGGACAAGAGCTTCTCCCTTTCGGTCACAAGGGCATCGCGCAAATTCATAGAATTGGCTTCGAAGTCTGGATCCTTTTCCTGTAATAGCTTGGCTTGCTCCTCATCAAGCCTCAATCTGCGTGCCAACCTGTCCCTGACTCTCAGACGTAGTCCGTAACCACCTCCGTTTCCCCGGCCAGCACCACCGCGACGTCCGTACCCATAACCCCGACCACCCGGCCCGCCCCCACCGATACCGTTTCGCCTGCCGCCTCCACCAGCCCGACCACCCAGTCTGCTGATCGGTCCTCTCACAGTCTCAGCGCAAAGGTGCATCAGGTAATCTCGGTTGCTTGCCGGCAGTTTACCGCGAAGTTCGACCACATGTTCGCCTACTCGTCTTATCAGATGCTCATGTGCCCCAATGACATCTTCAGTGTGCCCCAGAACAACCTCATTCGGTGTGCACGGATCCTCCAGTGCCAACGCGAGGGATTTCTGCTGTGCCGCAAGATTCTTAATAAGTCCATCCAACTCCTCATCAAATTTCTCCTCCAGTTCGATGGCGGCGCGGGATGCGTCACTCAGCCACTGTCCTGATGGCCTGTGCTCTGTCTTTTGATCGCTGAGTGCCGTTAAGCGGGCGTTGAAAAACGAGATAGCTCCACAAGCAAACGCAACTATCGCAAGCACTGCTGTTCTTTTTCGATTCATCGCTCCTCCCCCATATTCGACGAGTCGTCCTCTAATATCAGCCATGCCAACTCGCTCGACCATTCCAGACCCAGTGCCGCGAGATATGCTGGCCCGTTTTCTGAGGCCGCGGCCCTCGGCGTATGCCCTCTAACGCTGTACTTGCCCAGCTGGTGTCCAACGCCGACGGCAATGATAATGGATGCCGCCACGCGGACCACCGCCGGCAGAAACCCTATCTGCATATCACGAGCGATCTTGTGTTGTTGTTGACCTCGTTCTGCCTCCTTAGCCAGGGCCGTGATTCTCTCCGCCACATCGTGATCGGCTGTATCAACATCCCATTGCCCAAGTGCATTCCACATCTTAGCAGCTTCCCGCCAGCGTTCGGAACACTCCTTGCATGCCGCTATGTGTTCTCGTACCTCTTCGTCTCTGGACGCTGTTAGTTTGCCAGCCACATATTCTATCAATTCGATGTCATTTACGTGTTTCATTATACTTACCCATACTTTAAACGGTCTCAAAGCCTAAAAACTGCGGACTATTCAACAAAATATTTCATTTTATCCAACTTTTCTCGCAGATTTGCATACGCTCTAACCAGCAGCGATTCGACTGCCGACTTAGTCCAGCCCGTTACTTCGCCGATCTCTGCGTGACTCAAGCCATCGTACCGATGTAGTATCACCGCCAGCCGCTGGCGCTCTGGCAGCTCATTAACGGCTGTTTTTACCAATTCCGCAACTTCCTTTCTTTCAGCGGCGTTACAGTCCGATTCGGCCAGTACTGCCTGGCCCGCCTCCTCCAGCGATACTGCAGTCTTAGCTTGCTTGCGTTGTTCATCGAAGCAAAGGTTTATGACAATACGGTAGAGCCAAGTCGTGAACTTGGCTTTCGGCTTGTAGTGTTTCGCTGCCCTATAAACCCGCAAGAACGTTTCCTGAGCAACATCTTCAGCTCTGTGCCAATCCCTGAGGACACGGTAAGAGAGCGACAAAACCTTGTCCTGATGTCTCCTTACTAGATCACCAAGGGCGGACATATCGCCCGCGGCGAGACGAGTCATCAGTTCAGTGTCATTAGGCTTGTCACTTGTCATGACAGAGATTCAACTCCTGGACCTTGTCAAAAACACATGTCTTTATACTACTTCTATGCATTCGAGTTCAATCAAAAATTTTTCAAGAAAGACCGCAGGCTTGAGTTGGCTCAGTCAGTTAAAGGGATGACTGTAGAAGGTTCCGGAACCGTGTAAGAACGACTCGGCCATGGTTAGTTTCGACCGAACGCATGGGCCAGTGCAGCAATAGGTGTGAAATCCAAAGAACTCAGGTGTAATCTGGGGCTTTGCCCTGAAACGGCGTCACTGATACGGAAAGTTCTGGATGCGGTGTTGAATAAATTGCATAGTCGAACATTTTTTTGAATAGAAGCCAAAAATTACCCGCAGGTCTTAACACCTTGTCTTCGTTAAATATGTGGACGTGCAAAACTCGAGAGTTGCGATTCCACTTGATAAGAAAGAAAAGAAGAATCAGCATTGCTTCGCAATGAGAATCAAACTGAAACGATATGAATTAAGGAGAACAAAAATGAGAACGAAAATGTCAATAGGTATCATTCTGGCTGCCGTTGTTGCAATTGGGCTTACCGCCGTCTCTGCAAACGGGCAGGCATCTGAGACCCGTAGAGCCGCCCGGAGAGACCGACGGCTTCAGGCACTTGCCTCTCTCGACGCGCCTGTTGACCCACAACTACCCGGCTATGGCGAGCCCAGAGGTGAAGGTCGTGGACGCGGAACCGGAGCAGGCAATTGGAGCGGTCGTCCCGTAGCTCAACGTGGCAGACTTGGTGGTTGCAGCGACTGTGGTGGCGGTGGTCAAGGGTGTGGAACCACCGGCGGCAATTGCAGCTGCAGCGGTTGTTCCGGAGCTCAATGTGGCAGACTTGGTGGTTGCAGCGACTGTGGTGGTGGTCAAGGCCGTGGAGCCGTCGGAGGTAATTGCAGTTGCAGTGGTTGTTCCGGAGCTCAATCTGGCAGGCTTAGTGGCTGCAGCGACTGCGGTGGTGGTGGTCGAGGCTGTGGAACCGTCAGAGGCAATTGCAGCTGCAGCGGTTGTTCCGGAGCTCAATCTGGCAGGCTTAGTGGCTGCAGCGACTGTGGCGGCGGTGGTCAAGGCCGTGGAGCCGTCAGAGGCAATTGGAGCGGTCGCTTCGGAGGCCAACATGGCAGGCTTAGTGGCTGCAGCGACTGTGGTGGTGGTCAAGGCCATGGGGCCGGTAGAGGCAATTGGGGTGGTTGTCCCGGAGCCCAACGTGGTAGAGGCTACGGTCGAAACTATGCTCGTAACTTTGCTCCGCAGAATAGAGGAGGATGCCGCTGAGAAAAACTCGTACATCGGTAGTAGTGTTTCGCTCTGCAGCAAGGTGGGATTACCCATCTTGCTGCAGACTGTATTATAGTGAGACCTTGTATCGCCTTCTGGCCATGAAAGCCGAGAACACAAACTCGATGGAACCGTGAGTGTAAAGAATAGTTTTTTCAAGAAAGTTTTCTTTCACTATCCACACTGGCAGATAACTGTTTTATAAACGGACAAAGCTGCATTTCTGTGCCGAAAACGGAGTTTCTCAGCCTTTCCTGAGATTTAAGCAGCAATAGGAATTGCCTCAGCCGCAGTTTAGAGGCCATGATTTTGTAGATACTTGAATTGACAGGCCGAGAGAATTATATTAGTATATTAGCGTCCACTAAAGTAAAGTGAGAAGCATGAGTAAGACCTCAGATTTAGCTTATGTTTGTAAGATTTTGTCCGTAGGTACACGGGTCCGGATTCTTCAATTGTTGAAGGGTCGCGCTCTTTGTGTAGGAGCCCTTTCGGCCCGGTTAGACGTTACACAAGGAGCTGTCTCGCAGCACTTGAGAATTCTCAGAGACGCAGATTTGGTTGTGGCCGAGAAACGTGGGTACTTCGTCCACTATCAGCTGAACGAGAGGACGCTAAGTAAATGGAAGAGTATGGTGGACAGGTTACTCACAACCAATGCTTAGTCCTTTGACCACAATATTTAATGACATATCGAAAGGCCAAGAGACATGTGTGAAGGCAAGAAAACATGCCAGAAACCAGAAGAACCTGCTGGCAAGCCTCATGATTGCTTGCCTGAGCATGTCCGAAAATGCCACGGAGACGTCGGCGAACATCCGTGCGTCAAGAGAGCCAAAAAGAAATAGCGTTGGGACTGGTAAGTGGCTGGATGCATCATGCTGTTGCCAGCCATAACTCCTGTCCGTGAGATATCCCATGAGCATTTTGGAAAAAGCCAAGAATGAATTCATCCGTGTCTGCAACGAGCGAAGCCTCGATCTGAATCAGGCCGTCATTATCCATCCCTTACTACCTCGTGATGCCATCGGAGATGCGGAGGGCGATTTCGTAATCAAGAAGGGCAAAGAGTATGTGATTGAGGCCACATTCGAAAACACATGTGGGCAAGCCTTTACCGGCACACCCTGCGAGTGGAGCGGAACGTTAGAAGAGTTATTGTCTCTGGAGTTGTCGGATATAAGCAACCGAGGCATCTTTGTGTCCGCTATGAACGCGGTACTGCGTACTCTTGGCGTGGCGACCGGCACAATCCACTGTCGTGATGAAGACCCAACCAACTGCGGTCCCGAGATTGCAGGACAACTTAAGGCCCGCTTCGGATCCAAACGATTTGGCCTTGTTGGCCTTCAGCCGGCCATTTTGAAAGGTCTTACAAACCATTTTGCCCCAGAGTTTGTTCGTGTCGTGGATCTTAACCCTGACAACATCGGCAGTCTGAAATTTGGCGTCGAAATCTGGGATGGACAAACCGATCTGCGGCGTCTCGTGGAATGGTCGGAGGTTGGCTTGGCCACGGGGTCCAGCATTGTCAACGGTACCATCGACGAGGTCATTCGATGTTTCAAAGATGATGGGAAACCTCTGGTGTTCTTCGGCAACACCATCTCCGGTGCAGCGGCCCTATTGGACATAGATCGCATCTGCCCGTTTGGGCGTTGAACGTGCTTGTTTGGATCGTATGAGTTAAGTCTTCGCGAATTAGCAGGTTTGAGGCCAGCTTTCTACAAGGACGTCAGCCTGCTCGCCTTGCCCACAAAATACCCAACGCCCAACCGTTATGAAAATCTAATTGTTGCGGAAACCATTCCTATGTGGTACAAATAAATCATGTTAAATAGGGTACGAAGTAAAGAACGAGATGTTATTTTGGACTCAATAACCGAGGGTGTTTTCACGGTGGATTCGAATTGGCGGATCACCTCGTTTAATCGGGCCGCTGAGGAAATTACGGGAATTCCTCGCGCAAAGGTCCTCGGACAAAAGTGTAGCGATATATTGAGGGCGGATGTTTGCGAGACGAAATGCGCACTGCGTGAAACAATGGGAACCGGCAAACCTATAATCAGCAAAGCGGTCCACATCGTTGATGCCAGGGGAGAGCGACACGCAATTGCCATATCTACGGCTGTGCTAAAAGATAAAAGTGGTAAGGTTATTGGAGGCGTGGAAACATTTCGTGATATGAGCCTTGTTGAGCAGCTTCGTAAAGAAATTAGTCACAGCTATAGCTTCGAAGACATTCTGAGCCGAAATCATCAGATGCAAAATCTCTTTGCTGTTCTGTCAAACATCGCTGAAAGCAATACTACGGTTTTAATTGTTGGCGAAAGCGGCACAGGCAAGGAACTTTTCGCCCGGGCCATTCACAATATCAGCTCTCGCAAGGATAAACCTTTTATTGCGGTAAATTGTGGCGCACTGCCGGATACACTGCTCGAATCGGAACTGTTTGGCTACAAAGCCGGTGCATTTACCGATGCGAAAAAGGACAAGCCCGGCCGATTTGCCCTGGCTGAAGGCGGTACAATTTTCCTGGATGAGATCGGTGATATTTCAACTGCGTTGCAGGTTCGGCTGCTGCGCGTGTTGCAGGAAAAAGTCTATGAACCGCTCGGCTCTGTATCTTCTGTCAAAGCTGATGTCCGTATTATTACCGCAACCAATAAAGACCTGGACAAGTTAGTTGAAGCCGATAAGTTCAGGGAAGATTTGTATTATCGAATCAATGTCGTCAAATTGGCGATTCCGCCGTTGCGAGACAGAAAAGAAGACATCCCTCTTTTGATAGACCACTTTATAGGCCGATTCAATCACCTCCATAATAAGAATATAAATGGCGTCACAGACCAAGTGTTAGCTACTCTCTTGGAGCACGACTACCGAGGTAATGTACGTGAACTTGAGAACATCATTGAACATTGTTTTGTTTTGTGCCAGGGCGAGATAATAGAGAGGAAACATCTGCCAGCAAGTTTCCAAACAACCGCAGATACCGGTTACCCTGATATTAAAAAAGCGGTAACTCTCGAAGAGATGGAAAGAATATTCATCACGCACGCCTTGAGGCAAAACAACGGCAACCGCACCGCCGCTGCAAAACAGTTGGGTATTCACAAAAGCACCCTCTTCCGCAAATTAAAATCCCTCAACATAGAGCTCTAATGCAAGCCGCAAAATGCGACTGAGCTAAGTAGCCAAAAGACGCATAATGCAACTCATTTAGTTTTCCATTGGCAACTCAAAACACATACAAATTTTCTAACCTCTGTGTCAATAAAGACATACACTCATTGCTCTTCTTTCGACATCTTTTTGGCACATCACTTGCTCAAATAGTTTAGTGATATGAGTAAGACAACAAAAATAGCGATACCCGAATGGCAGGGGTGTGTTTCGACGGTCTTTGATTTTGCTAATAGACTGCTGCTGATCGATATTGATGGGAACGAGGAAATAAACCGGGCTGAGATAGCTTTGCCCGATGAACCTATGCTGCAACGGGTTACCAGCCTTAAAAATCTTGGCGTTGACGTACTGATATGTGGAGCAATTTCGCGGCCTTTGTCGTTTATGATCACAGGATTAGGAATTGAAGTTTTACCTTACATAAGTGGTCGAATCGACGAAGTCCTAAATGCGTATTTGACAGGACGATTAACAGAGCAGCGGTTTTCGATGCCGGGGTGCTGGCCAGGTGCGAGGAAAGGTTTTGGCCGCGGACACCGCGGTAGACGAAGATGTCGCAGAAGATGGTAAGTTGTTTAACTTTTACTGAAGTTGGGACAAGGGCGGTTTACTTGTGAAAGTAATATCTTAGGCAGGAAAATGAAAAAGGCGGTGAGCAAGAATGGGTAAGGGCAAAACTTTTGGTGGTTTAGGAATTGGCATTGTTTTAAGTACGATTGCAACGGCATTTCTCACTAAGAAGAAAAAGAACATTTTTGACGCAGTGAAAAAACATTTTGGAAGTCTTGCGCCATTACTAAAGTCATTAACTTCATGCGCAACTGAGCAAAACAAGAAGGAGGTGACATAATATGGATAAATCCTTAGGCCAATTACTAATAGGTGCTGTTTTGGGTGCAGTTGCAGTAGAGGTGTTAAGAGAAAAGAAACCTGAACTTTTTGATGAGATTAAAAAGAATGCAAAGGACATTGCTAAAGACCTTAAGAGCATCTACAGTCAGACAAAGACAGCCGTCAATGACTGGGCTCAGAGCGCCTCGTGACGAAAAACGTACCAAAATTTCCGAAACAGGCAAGAGCTCTTGGTAGTATTTGTAAACAGAATCCATATAAATAGTTTCCGATTGAAAGGAGGTGATATAAATGCCAGGTAGAAATAGAACAGGTCCTTCTGGACAAGGTCCGGGAACAGGCTGGGGCTTAGGTGGTTGCTCAGTCGGCGAGCAGGCTATGACGGGAAATTACGTCAGAGGTTTTGGTTATGGCGCCGGCCGCGGCGGACGTCCCTGGGGCGGTGGAAGAGGCCGCTGTTCTGGCGGCGGCCGTGGCCGAGGACGCCGGCAGTAAATAAAAAAACAGGTTAATTTGAAAGACACATTTAATGAAAGGAGCGTGTAATTATGCCAAGAGGTGATAGAACAGGCCCAGCAGGTATGGGCCCAATGACAGGTAGAGCTGCTGGTTTCTGTGCGGGCTACCCAGTTCCCGGCTATATGAACCCTGTTGGCGGGCGCGGCTACTGGGGCTGGGGCAGAGGTAGAGGAATGGGTCGAGGTCGTGGTTTTGGACGAGGCTTTGGTTGGTCCGGTGCCGCAGGCCCATATCCGGCAAATGCATTTTTTGGGCCAACAGTAACTGCCGAGCAGGAATTGGAAGGTTTGAAGCAGCAGGCAGAATTCCTGCAAAACAGCCTCGGCCAGATCAACGAACGTATAGAGCAGTTCGAAAAAGAAAGCAAGAAGTAAACTATTACTATTACTTTTGCTTTCCAGAGTGAGGTGCTGTTGCGCCCTCACTCTGTCTATATCTATAGTTTGAGAAGGAAAGTTCTTATGAAAATTGCGATTACGTCAACTGGTCAGACGCTGGATTCACTTGTGGACGAGCGATTTGGAAGAGCAGCTTACTTTAGCATTGTTGACACTGAAACAATGGATTTTAGTGTCATTGAAAATGAAAATGTGGCTGCCGCAGGTGGAGCTGGCATTAGTTCTGCCAGGGCTGTAATTGACACCGGTGCCGAAGCTGTGCTGACAGGCAATTGTGGCCCAAACGCTGAACGCGCCCTAAGTGCTGCCGGAGTGAAATTATATACCGGCGTGACAGGGACAGTTTCAGAAGCTCTTGAGCTTTTCCGAAATGGCAAGTTGACCGAGGCTGACGGCCCAAATGTTCAGTCGCATTTTGGCACTGGCAATTAGTTTGCTGTAGGAGTGGCTACAGGATAGACAAAGCAGCTTCGCCGATGAATCGGTATACAAAATAGCAAATTCTACCAGGGAATCGATGGCGTGACCCAGAACCGGTCTGTTTTGATTCATTGCCTCAAAAAGGCTGGATCGTGAAGGACAAATTCGATTGGCACAAATCCAATATTGCCTGGGAGTGCGGTTGACATGAAGATTGCCATTGCTAGCGGCAAAGGTGGTACAGGCAAGACGACGATAGCGGTCAATCTTGCTGCATCATATGCACGTATGGGCAGAAGAGTCCAATATCTTGATTGTGATGTTGAAGAACCAAATGGACATATTTTTCTTAAGCCGAAAATAGATCTCAGTCAGATAGTTACTGTTGATGTACCGCAAGTTGATTTGAAAAAGTGTACCGGCTGCGGCAAATGCAGCGAAATCTGCCAATACAGTGCGATTGTACACCTTAAAGAAAATAATGTGTTGACATTTGAGCAGCTTTGCCACTCCTGTGGCGGCTGTTTACGTGTGTGTCCAGCCGATGCAATTAAACAAAAGCCGCTCAATATTGGAGATATTGAATTTGGCAAGACTGGAGAGATTGATTTTATTGGCGGCAAATTATACATTGGCTACGTACGAACAGTATCACTGATAAAAGAAGTAAAAAGGCATATAAGACAAGACTCTCTGGCAATCATTGATGTTCCACCGGGTACATCCTGTCCGGTGGTTGAAGCTGTTAAGGGTGTAGATTTTGTTTTGCTTGTGACCGAGCCGACACCGTTTGGGTTAAATGATTTGAAGATAGCTGTTGGTTTAGTCCGGGAAATGAATTTGCCCTTTGCTGTTATTATAAATCGCTATGGAATTGGTGATGATGAAGTGGAGAAATACTGCAAAACTGAGAATATAGAAATCGCTCTAAAGTTGCCGGACGACAGACGCATTGCTGAGGCTTATTCGGTTGGCAAGATGATTGTTGACGTATTACCCGAGTACAAGAAAGATTTTTCAGGACTGTATGAAAGTGTTTCCCAAAGGCTCAAAGGCTAAAAAATGAAAAGAGATGACTGGGACTTTATGGAAAGGATAAGCCTTGATCTGGAGACTCGCCGTATGGCATGTAAAGTTCTTGATGTAGATGAAATGGCAGACAAGAAACAACTTAAGAAAGCTTACCGGCGAGTTGCAATGAAGTTTCACTCTGATAAAAACTTGAACGGTCCTGATGCGAATAAAAAATTTACGTTGGTCAAATGTGCGTATGAGCTTTTAGCAAATGACAAACCCTGCCACGCTTTGTTAGAGGAAATTAACTCTTGGCCATGTGTTCCTGAAGATGACAAATACAGACTTGATAACCCATGGGGGCACTTTTTGTGGTGGCGCGAAAAGTTTTTCGGAGGAATGTAGGATTCACTCGTATGGAGAAATATTTAAAATCATGTAAATCAAAATTCTGGAAGGAGGTCTTCAAAGCAGAATTAGACTATATTTTGCACCAGTTAAAAGGGACTAAAGACATTCTAAGTATCGGATGCGGCCCTGCGATTATAGAGACAGGCCTGGCTGAATACGGTTTTAATGTTACCGGCCTGGATATTTCCAAAGAGGCTTTAGGTTGTGCACCGGATACTGTAAGAACTGTTGCAGGCTCTGCAGAAAAGATAACCATCAAAAAGGGTGTCAAGATTAATACAGTTATTATAGGGAGACTTATCTTATGGAAAGAAAAGTGGATGTTTTAGTGATAGGTGCGGGACCTGCGGGGATAATAAGTGCTGTTACTGCACGAAAATATTACCCGGAAAAGAAAATCGCTGTAATAAAAAGTGTAGAGAAAGGTGTGATTCCCTGCGGCATTCCTTATATGTTTGCAAGCTTGAAAGACCCCGAAGAAAACAAACTTGGCAATGCTGCACTGGAAAAAAACGATATCGATGTAGTCGTGGATGAGGCGATAAAGATAAATCGCAGTGAAAAAACAGTCACCACTAAGAACGACCGGAAGTTTGCCTATGAAAAGTTGATTCTTGCCACCGGCTCAGAGCCAATTACTCCACCAATAGATGGCATTGATAAAGAAGGTGTTTATCCCATATACAAAGATATGGATTACCTCAAAAAACTCATAGAGGAGGTTAAAGAAGCAAAAAATGTTCTGATATTAGGCGGCGGCTTCATAGGCGTAGAGCTTGCGGATGAAATATCCAAAATAGACGGCTTAAATGTTTCGTTAGTAGAAATGTTGCCCACATTGCTTCCTAATTCCTTTGATGCGGAGTTTTCGGTAGTCGCCCGTGAAGCGTTGGAATCAAGAGGTGTTACAGTTTTAACCGACACCAAAGTCGAAGAGATTTCAGGTGATGAAAAGGTTGAAAAAGTACGGCTTTCAGACGGCAGGGAAATCGCTGCTGACAAAATTATAATTGGAACTGGTGGATTGCCTAACACGAAAATCGCATCTGATGCAGGGCTGAATTTGGGCAGGGGCAAAGGAGTATTGGTAGATGAATATATGCGTACAAACGACCCGGATGTCTTTGCAGTTGGCGACTGTGCTGCAAAAAGAGATTTTTATACCCATAAAGAAACTTCGGTAATGCTTGCATCAACCGCTACAGCCGAAGCCAGAATCGCGGGCGCAAATCTTTATAGCCTGAAAGTTGTGCGGGAAAACAAGGGTACAATTGCTATATACTCAACTTATATCGACGGAAAGGTATTAGGCTCGGCAGGTCTTACCGAAAATGCCGCTGAAAAAGAAGGGTTTGAAATTGTTACAGGCAATGTTGAGGGAGTAGATAAGCATCCCGGTACGTTACCTGGTGCGAGCAAGATTAAGCTTAAATTAATCTTTTCAAAAAACTCCGGCATCATATTAGGCGGCCAGGTGGCCGGCGGAATGTCCTGCGGAGAGATAATAAATCTCATCGGAATTGCTATCCAAAAGAGGATGTCTTTTGTTGAACTGGGAACCCTGCAGATGGCTACTCATCCTTACTTGACAAGTGCTCCTACAGTTTACCCGGTTGTGTTAGCCGCTGAAAATGCATCTGCTAAAAGGTAGTTTAATGTATAAGGACAGTTTGTGAAAGAAATAGTTGTCATAAGCGGTAAAGGCGGGACAGGCAAGACAAGTATAGTCGCCTCATTTGCCGCACTTGCAAAAAATATTGTGTTGGCCGATTGTGACGTGGATGCAGCAGACCTTCATTTAGTTTTGCACCCGAATATAAAACAAACTTCTGATTTTAGCGGTGGTAAACAGGCATCTGTTATTACGGAAAAATGCACAGGATGTGGCAAATGCCAGGAGGTTTGTAATTTCAACGCAGTCCTCTTTAATGGCCCAGCTAATGATGTGGTCGAAAAAACTTGTACCATAGACCCTATCTCGTGCGAGGGTTGCGGCGTCTGCGTTCACTTTTGCCCAAACGACGCAATAGAGTTCAAAGATGCTGTTAACGGACAATGGTTCATTTCAGATACCAGATTTGGGCCGATGGTTCACGCAAGGCTTGGAATCGCTGAAGAAAACAGTGGCAAACTGGTAACTCTGATTCGTAAAGAAGCTAAGCGAATTGCCAGCGAACAAAATAAAGACTTGCTGATTATAGATGGTTCGCCGGGAATTGGCTGTCCAGTGATTGCATCGATTACCGGAGCAGATATAGTTTTGGTAATTACAGAACCCACACTTTCAGGAAAACATGATTTAGTCCGGGTCGCGGATTTAACCGCTGGTTTTAATATCCCTACCCTGGTCGCAATCAACAAATTCGATTTGAATCCTGATATAGCAGAGCAAATTGAAGAAGATGCTTGTAAGCGAAATGTAAGAGTGGTTGGAAAAATACGTTATGACAAGGCATTTACCAAGGCACAGATTATGAAATGCTCAGTAGTTGAGTATACTGGTAGTGCCGTATCGCAAGATGTAAAGGCCCTATGGAGGAACGTTACATATGCCTTTTGACAAAGATCAGCAAAGACAATTGCAGGCTGAGCAGGAACAGATTAATCAAAATATAAAACGCATCAAACACCAGATACTGGTGCTCTCCGGCAAAGGCGGTGTAGGCAAAAGTAGCATTGCCGTTAACCTAGCCGTTTGGCTTTCAATGCTTGGTAAAAGAGTCGGTCTGCTGGATGTTGATATCCACGGGCCAAGTGTTCCCAAATTGCTCAATCTCGAAGGGAGAAGACTTCAGGGCAAGGGAAATAGAATTGAGCCGATCTTATATAACGACACGCTTAAAGTAATAAGTATAGGGTTCTTGATACAGGATGAAAACGCCGCTTTGATCTGGCGAGGTCCTATGAAACATAATGTTATAAAACAGTTTGTCTCAGAAGTCTCCTGGGGTGATCTGGATTATCTGATAATTGACTGTCCGCCTGGTACCGGTGATGAGCCGTTATCAATAGTCCACCTGTTGGGCAAAGCCGACGGGGCAGTTGTCGTCACTACTCCCCAAGAGCTTGCGGTTGCCGATGTTAAAAAGTGCATAACATTTTGCAAACAGTTGAACCTGCCGGTTTTAGGAGTAATAGAGAATATGAGCGGTTTCGTCTGCCCACATTGCAGCCAAAGAACCGATATTTTCAAAGGCAACGGCGGCCGGCAGATGGCCAAAGATTTTGATGTACCATTCTTAGGCAGTATCCCGATGGACTCTAATATGGTCTCCGCTGCTGATTCGGGTAAACCATTCATTTACCACAACAACCAAAGTCAGACAGCTCAGGCTCTCAACTGTGCATTTGAGCCATTAGTGCAATCCAATAGACAAATTGAAACCAATAAAAAGGAGCAGAATGAAATGAAAATAGCAATTCCCCTAACAAACGGAAAGTTATCACAACATTTCGGCCATTGTGAGCAGTTTGCCATTGTTGATGTTGACAGTGACAGCAAGAGTATCAAAAACCAGGAATTACTAAGTCCACCGCCTCATGAGCCGGGTATCCTGCCCAAATGGCTGTCAGGATTACATGTCAGCTTGGTAATTGCAGGCGGTATGGGCCAGCGTGCACAGCAGTTGTTCGTACAAAATCAGATCGAGGTAGTGGTCGGTGCGCCAGCCGAAGCTCCTGAAGATTTGGTATCAGCTCATCTTAACGGCACACTTGAAACCAGTGGCAACATTTGTGACCACTAAAGGATTGGAGAACGGTCTGGCTGGCAGGACCTTGGGGGCCCGGTTCGCTAATTCTCAAGACGCTAGGCCATATTGTAGAAGAACGAGAAGCCGCGAAGAATTGATTGATAAGATGCAACAATCAAAAATAAAGGCGGAGAAGCGCAGAGGTTAAAGGCGCAAAGACCCAGCAAACAGATAACGAACATGAGCTTTCTGATGACAAAGATCCTTGACCTCACCGCCAGTATAGGACTTTATGATTTGTGGGCACATCACAATCTAAAGGAACTACATGATACCATCATCAAGATAGCAAATCTTAACGGAAATGAACAAGTCTTAGATGTCGGCTGTGGAACGGGGATAAAGACAGCAGTGGCCAAAGCCGACGGCCCGACGAAATCGCTCTGAGAAACGTACAGAGGATTCCATGAGATCAGGTCGGCTCCAGAACCTTCTATTATGGTACTCTTGGAGATCAATAGTGCAGCAAGCCAACACGAGAACGAGTCGATTTCGAACAACTCAAAGATGACCGTTTTCTTCATAAGGCATTTATAAGTAACAAGTTACGAAGAAGCAAGCGGTTCTAACTTGCAGTGTACGGCTAAGATCTGGTCAATACCTCCGGAAATCTACGATTTTTGTCAAATCTTTTCTTGACATGGTAGCACGAATCTGATATTTTTATGCGCAAACGGAATCAGTAAATTGTAACTCTTTGGAGGATGCAGTTATGAAAAACATTATTTTCTTAACAACGGTTTTGAGCTTAGCGCTCGGGGCCATCGTAAAAGCCGCTCCTACCGTCGCCGAGGTAACTCACTCGGAATTTCAAGCAGTAGATGCCAGCGGTGAACACACGTATAACGCAACCGATAAGGTTGTTCTTGAAGGGATTTTGCTGCACAACCCTGCGGACATGCTGGACCCGACGCCTGATGATACTATAACTGAGACGTTCAACCTTGGCGGTGCGTGGCAAATCTTCTTTCAGGGTGAAGGAGATGACCATGCAGGCACGGCTGTTTTTTTAGGACAGCTTTACAACAATCTTCCGTGGGTTGCTCCCGATGGAGGGTATTCAAACGAAGAGTTTATAGCAGAGCTTAGCCGGCTGAACGCCGCCCAATTTGGTCCGGGAGATAGAATACGAGTTACGGGCTACTATCTGTCATATAAGGGGAAATTGAATATAAATGAGCAGCATAATAACAATCCCGACCATGATTTCACCGTTGAATTGTTGGAGCGAGGTGTCGGATTGCCTCGTCCGGAAGTTGTTATGCTGGACGAGTTAAAAAACGTCGACGATGACTTCATTTTTGATCCTAACCGGCAAAGAGGCGGTGAGTATTACCAGGCCCGGCTGACAAAAATTGAAGATGTTTACTTCATTGATGCAAACGACTGGGGTCCGCATGGGGAACTGGTAATAACTGATGGCACAAAGACGTTCGGCGTGAAATTGGGTCGCGGCAATGGTATTTATGCCGGCTCAAATAATCTGACCGAGCCTTTTGATATCATTGGGGTTATGGACCAGGAAAGCCCGGACTTAACCAACGGTTACCGATTATACGTAATGAACTATGACGGAAATGGTTCTGTTTTAGCCAGTCGTGAACACCGTCTGGCAGATAAACCTGGTGACATTAATTTGAATGGTGTAGTTGACTTCGTTGATCTTGTCAAGTTGGTCGAGGACTGGCCCAAGTGAGAAACTGATGCGGGGAATTTTTGAGAAGAGGTGGCAATCAGTGAAACACGCTTTTACTCTAATTGAGTTATTGGTGGTTATTGCTATTATCGCTTTGTTGCTGGGGATTCTGCTTCCTGTGATGGGGCAGGCCCGTCTTCAGGCAAAAGTTGTTGCGGTTAATGCCGAACTGCGTGAGATTGGGATGGCACTTGAGGCCTATTCGCTGGACAACGACGACGAGTATCCGCCCACGCGGGTGGACTGTATGTTAGGGGGGCATTTTTATCAGCTTCCTTGCGAACTTGTTGAAAGTAAGTATCTTCCGGAGCCGGGCAGCGATACCTTTATGGCAGCGAGTATAGAAGACCGGTTCAATCGCGGATACACGTACAAGTACAGGTCGGTAGGGACACTAATCTATAATAGAACAGTTGTTGTTAAAAATGGAGCCTATCTGTGGGTTTCTGATGGATTCCCTGACAACGAGAAGGAAGAAGGACAAACGTATGATAATCTCAAAGACTCGCCGGTAAGCTGGGTCCTTTACAGTGAAGGGCCCAGGTTTGACCTGGATAGTATGAAAGAGCTGAAATACCCTGTGCCGAAGGAAACGTGGTACAACACGGAGAATAAGAAGGGCGTTATAGTCCGGATGCGTTTGAAAAAAGGCCGACAGATTGGTTCGTTTGAAGGTAAATGACAAGATTGTGTGTTGAATATCTACCGAAGTCTATTTGAGGAGTAGAATCATGAAAAGAGTCTGCTTGTGTACCATTGTTCTCGGCATTTTTGGCCTGGGGATTGTTGCTGTTTTGGCTCACCAGGACAACCCTGTCCCCATCGGCCAGAAATCAGACGGGCCGGTCCGCTCCACTCCTGGAGAGAATCCTTGGAACCAAGGACAGGCACCCGAGGATTGGTGGGGTGCAATCAAACGTATGCACGGCCATGTTGGGCCTTGGAACGTATTGGGGTGGCGTATTGGCCAGGTGGCGTTGCGTGAATTCAATACCAAATGGGGCAGGCACGATCTTGATATCATTTGCTATATTCCTATGGAGACTCCATATTCGTGCATGGCCGATGGTCTGGTCATCGGCACAGGCAACTGTATTGGCCGGCTCGATATTCGCCTGGCTGAGGTGATGTCGATCGACCTTATTCATGTCGCCATCCGCCGCAAGGACGGCACAGGCCCTCTTTTGATTTTAAGACCGAGGCCTGAGTACCTCAAGCGCATAGAGAGACGTACAGTGCAAGAGTTGGAAAAACTCTCACGGCAGTGCAGAATCATGAAAGAGAGTGACCTGTTTCGAATCGAGCGGCTTATGTCTTCCAGGACGAAAAAATAGGGTCAGAGGAAGGTATTGGACGATAAAGTGCGTCGTATGGTTGCAGAACCAGCAAGGATAGTCCAAATAATATGTCCGGTCTTGTGAAAAAATGCACCAAGTATCGCAAGAAGGTACAACTTGCAGTTGATATGGAAAATTCTCGCTAAGAGTTCCTCACCGGGAGAAGCTTAAGTGAACATGAAAGTATCAAGCAACAACACAAACGATGGGAGCTGCCCGACTATGCGGGAATACTCGTCTGCTCAGGAGCTTGTCAACAACATTCCTTACATGGCTATGACGGTGCTGGGAACGGCTATTTTCGTAGTGGGCTTTCGCAGTTCGGCATGGGGACTGATAGCAGCGGCTGCTTATTTGGCATACGGCGCGGCGGGGGCCTTCTGGATTATGATATTTGTATGTCCGCACTGCAGATACTGGAACTCGAGATTATGTCCCTGTGGCTACGGCCGCATAGCTGCAAGGTTTCGAGAAAAAAGTCCTGTCGAATGCTTCAATGAGAAGTTCAAAAAGCATATACCTGTGATTGTGCCTTTGTGGTTCATACCAATATTGGCCGGTCTGCCTGTTGTCATACGTAGCTTCTCTTGGGGGCTTTTAGCTTTGCTGGTCATATTTGCTCTCGATGCATTTGTCGTCTTGCCGCTGATTTCGACCAAACACGGCTGCAAAGAGTGTCCCCAGAAGGATCTGTGTCCCTGGATGAAGCTCAGAGGCAAATCTGCTGGCTTGCCAGTGTGGAGGCCACAAACCTAGTAGTCTGTCAAGATTGAATCTGTAAGTTGTCATTCCCATGGTTGGGTGGCAGCCTCAAAGCCGCTCGTGCTACGTAGCGAGCTACTTCGCAGAGTAGCAAAGGCTTTGGGGATGGTGAATACAGGAGAAGCCATCCCC
>JAUXAL010000080.1 GCA_030619925.1 Phycisphaerae bacterium
TGCGGAAAACAAAAACTGACGATGTCACCCCTGCGAGGGACCCCGCCTTGCGGGAACCCAAAGCAGGGGTCCAGAGCGAAAAAGCTGGATTCCCGCTTCCGCGGGAATGACAAATACTGTTTCCGCAACAGGAACTAATTAGGCATTCGTAACTCACCACTCACCAATTAACCACTCACCAGCTCGACCGGCGAGGGCGGGATTCCAGGCTTCGCCTTAGAATCCAAATTTGCCAAAGGCAAATTTCCAGCGACAAGTTAACCAACGGAGAGGGCGGGATTCGAACCCGCGGTACCCGCAAAGGGCACACCGGTTTTCGAAACCGGCTCGATCAGCCACTCCGACACCTCTCCTATTCAATTTACAATTTATTATTTACTATTTACTATTGCTATATAGTTCGGCTTTTTGAGCATTATAGCAGCAAGAAAAGGGGGCTGCAATTGCAATCCGCCGAAGTGGTTGCGGTCGAAAAGGGTGCCGACATGCGCGGATTTGCCGGGGTTCAATTGCAGCGGCGATTGAAGGGCCCCGGTTTTGCGATTTTTCGCCCCTGATTGCTCAGGGGGCAAGCTCGCCAGCGCGAAAGCGGCAAGCGCCGATGGGGCCCACTAAACCTGTGGATAAATCCACGGCCTTCGGTACTTGCGGCGGAGCAGTTTGTTGGCCTCGGGGTCGCCGATGATTACTTCCTTCTCGCCGTCCCACTCAATACTGCGACCAATCTTTAACGAAAGCATGCCCAGCAGGCTCATGTTAGTCGAACGGTGGCCGATCTCGATATCACACACCGGGCGTGAGCGCGTCTTGATGGCCTTGAGAAAATCAGCCCACAGGTCAGGGATGTTCTGGTTATCCGGCTGCCGCAATTCGGGGTCTTCGTGGATGACCGCCTGGCCGCGGCCGCTCGGATAGAAAACCCAGCCGTTCCGCCAGCCCATGTGAAAGGTCCCCTTGGTACCATAGAAATAGCAGCCGACATTTTCGCCTTTCTCGGCGTTATTTCCGGCGAACTGGCGATGCTCCCAGACCGCCGTGAAAGTCTCGAATTCGAAACTGGCGACCTGGTGGTCGGGGGAATCGGTAGTCTGGCCACGGGCACTATTGACCGCGGGTCCTTTGATGGCACGGCCACCGGTGGAAAAGATTCGCTTCGGATATTTTTCCTCAGTCCACCACAGGATTTGGTCCAGCCAGTGTATGCCCCAGTCTCCCAATGTGCCGTTGGCGTAGTCGAGGAATTGGCGGAAGCCCTTCGGATGTATCTTCGTATTGAACCGACGCAACGGCGCAGGGCCGCACCACATATCCCAGTCCAGTCCCTCGGGAGGTTTTTCATTGGGATTCGGTTTTTCCGGCCCTCCTCCGTAATGGACAAAGGCCCGAACCATACCGATCTTGCCGGCCCTGCCTTGCTTAAGAAATTTCATACCCGAAACGTTGTGTGGCGATATTCGCCGGTGCGTGCCGATCTGCACCACCCGGCCCGTATCCCTGGCAGCCTTTACCATTGCACAGCCTTCGTATATCGTGTGGCTGACAGGCTTCTCCACGTATACATCAGCTCCTGCTTTAACCGCTGCGATGGTAATCAGCGGATGCCAGTGGTCGGGCGTCGCCACGATGGCAATCTCCGGCCTTTCCCGCTCGAGAAGCTCCCGGTAGTCCTTATACTTCCTGGGCCTATCACCGCTGAGCTGTTCTATTTCTCCGGCGGCGGGGTCCAGTTGATTGCTGTCGACATCACACATAGCGACAATCCTGCACTGGCCCGACTGCAGCGCAGCCCGGGCGATGTTCATCCCCCACCAGCCGCTGCCGATAAGGACGGTGCGATACTTTTTGCTCCTGTCGGCTCTCAGTATGGCTGGAGCTGCAAAGGTCAGACCGGACGCTATGGAGCTTTTAAGAAAAGTGCGACGGTTTATAGACATTGTAATATCTCCCTTCTCGTCTTTTGTAGGGACCACCTGAGGTCGCCCGTATATAAAAATCACGTTTTTGGTCGGTGCGGGCAGCCTTATGAGCGCTGCCGACTTTCGCGTTCAATCTAACAATTCGCCCCCGCAAGTCAAGTGAAAAATCAAGGGTTCACTCCCGCCGTGGATTCGCAAAATCTGTTGGCGTTAGGCAGTCGATTCGAGTATTATGCAAGCTCACGCTTCGTCGAAAAAGAGGCAACAAATGGCGAAGAAACTTTGACAAAACTTTATTAAGGAGTCTTTACGATGAAACAGCTTAATGCTCTGTTACTGATTGGTATTGTGGGATTTTTGATAGTCACTGGTAACGCCACGGCTTTACAAGCGGTTGATGAAGGCTTTAGGCCTTTATTTCCGCGCGACAGTCTGGTCGGCTGGAAGGTGAGCGATTGGTCCGACCTGCGTACGCCGCAGAAGGTCAGGGGGACACCGTGGAATATCGAAAACGGCGTGCTTTACGGCCTGAATAAACGCACCTGGCTCATCTCGCCGAAGGAGTATGGCGACTTCATATTGAAGTTTGAGTCGAAGATAACCAAGGGCAGCAACGGCGGTATAGGATTGCGGTTCCCGCCGCAGGGCGACCCGGCCTACACGGGGATGGAGATTCAGGTGGTAGATGCGGAGGTCTATTACCGCGGCCGTGCCCGCCCCGAGCAGCGGACCGGCTCGATTTACGACGAAATCGCCGCCGGCACTGATGCCGCCAGGCCGGTTGGTCAATGGGACTCGTGGGAAATCACCGCACGGGGTAGTCAAGTGACGATCGTGCTCAACGGCCGGAAGATAATCGATGCTGATCTGTCCCGCGAAACAAAAGCCCGGCAGCAAAAGGGTCCGCCTATGGCGAAACGGCCGCTCAAGGGGCACATCGGCTTTCAGAACCTCAACGGCACAATCACGTTGCGAAACATCATGGTCAAGACGCTTGATGGGGATGACCAGGAGTTTGTATCCCTGTTCAATGGCAGGAATTTTGACGGCTGGGTAAATGTCAATTGCGCCCCGGAAACCTGGACGGTAAAAGACGGGATAATCGTCTGTACCGGAATTCCAACGGGGGTGCTGCGGACCGAAAAACAATATGAAAATTATATATTGGAATTAGAGTGGCGACATATGAAAAAAGGTGGCAACGCCGGCTTATTCATCCACTCCGATGACTTGCCCGCACCGGGAAAGCCTTTTACTCGTGCCATCGAAGTGCAGGTATTGGACGGGCGCAATACTGAAAATTACACCAGTCATGGCGATGTATTCGCCATTCAAGGTGCCACTATGACACCGGACAAACCGCATCCAAACGGTTCGATGCGCTCTCTGCCAAGCGAGCGACGATGCAAACCCGCCGGCCAATGGAACCATTATCGCGTCGAAAGCCGCGATGGCACGGTTACCCTGGCCGTTAACGGCAAGGTAGTAACTCGCGGTTTCCACGTCAATCCGCGTAAAGGGTATATCTGTCTCGAATCCGAAGGCAGCGAGGTGCATTTCCGCAACATCCGTATTTGCGAGCTGCCCGGCTCCAATCCGCCTGCTGACGTGGTCGCACAGAAAGACAGGGGCTTTCACTGCCTTTACAACGGCCTGGACCTTCGCGGCTGGAAGCAGGTCCCAGGTAATAGAGACCATTGGCGCGCGAAGGATTGGATTCTGGATTATGACGGTAAAAGCCAAGCATCTGGAGAGGACAGAAATTTGTGGACGCAGGAGGAATTCGGGAACTTCATTCTTATCGTGGACTGGCGTCTGCCGGACGAACCTAAAATTGACCATGTCTCTGTGATTTTGCCGGACGGCTCAGAGGCAACCGATTCGGACGGCAAACAATTAACTGCCGCAGTAATGGACGCCGGCGACAGCGGTATATACATACGCGGCTTCCCGAAAAGCCAGATAAATATCTGGAACTGGCCGGTCGGCTCAGGCGAAATCTGGGGCTATCGCAAGGACAAGAGTATGCCCGCTGAAGTGCGGCGGGCCGCAACGCCTATCCTTAATGCCGATAACCCGGTCGGCGAATGGAACCGTTTCGAGATTACCGCCATCGATGACAAGGTTACCATAGTGGTAAATGGAAAAACGGTAATTCGCAAGGCCCAGCTACCGGGATTACCCGAACGCGGCCGAATCGCCCTGCAGCATCATGGCGACCATATCCAGTTTGCCAATATTTACATAAAGGAGCTTGACTGATATGGAGATAGTTGTCACCGTGCTGAAAAGTTAACCATGCAGTATACTAATGCCAGAGTGAGAGATTGCAACTGGGTTCCCGCCCGTCTTGGCTCGGCCAAGCCGAGACAGGCAAAACGGGGGCCCTGCATACATATTAAAATTAACCGAGCCGTTACATTGAATCAGAATGGAGAGTTAATTATGAACAGGACTATTTTACAAACAATTTTATTGATTATGCTTCTGACGCTGCCCTTTGAGGCCAAAGCCGGGCCCCCGCTTCGCGGGAACCAGGAGAAGGTCTTTCGCATTGGTATGATAGGCCTTGATACCTCGCATGTTATCGCTTTTACAAAGCTTATCAACAACCCCGAAAAGAACTATGGCTGTAAGGTTGTAGCCGGCTATCCCGGCGGTTCACAGGATATAGAATCTTCCTATACGCGCCTCGAAAGATTTACCACACAACTCCGTGACGAATTCGGCGCCGAAATTGTTGACAGCATCGAAGAGCTCTGCCAAAAGGTTGACGGTGTTCTGCTGGAAAGCGTTGACGGTCGGCCTCATCTGGAGCAGGTAAGGCCCGTGATTGCAGCAAAGAAACCCGTCTTTATCGACAAACCTATGGCCGGCAATCTTGCAGATGTAATTGAGATATTTCGGCTCGCCAGGGAAAATAACGTGCCGTGCTGGTCGAGCTCTTCTTTGCGTTATTCCCCCGGCGTCATTGGAATGAGAGAAAACAGCGAGGTCGGCGACGTGCTCGGCTGCGACGTCTTCGGTCCGTGCAGCCTTGAAGAACATCACCCCGACCTCTACTGGTACGGCGTGCATGGCGTCGAGATGCTCTTTACCGTTATGGGGACCGGCTGTGAGACCGTCAGGCGCGTACAGACCGAAGACAGCGAGTTTGTTCTCGGTCTCTGGAAGGGCGGGCGAATCGGCACTTACAGAGGTCTGCGGGGGGGAAAGAGGGGCTACGGCGTGACGGTTTTTGGCACAAAAAGTATAGCCCAAAGCGGAAGGTCCGGCGGCTATGAACCTTTGGTGGACGAAATCATCAAATTCTTCACCGGCAGCGCCGGCCATGATCATGCCCGCCTTCGGCGGGCCGGCAAGGCACCTGTGCCGCCGGAAGAGACTATCGAAATCTTCGCTTTTATGTCCGCTGCCGACGAGTCCAAAGCCCGGGGTGGAGCGGCAGTGTCTCTTGCGTCGGTAATCGAAAAAGCTAAGAGGGACAACGAGCTTCGTCGTTCTCGGAAACGCCTCTCACGGTGAATGGTAAATGGTGAATGGTAAATGATAATAACCAATAACCAATTACCAATAACCAACGAGGAATCCTATGCTAAAAAAGAAAGAGCCGTTAACAGTAAGTACCTGCGAAAAAACAATTATACCGTTCCTTGTGTTGTCGTTATGCTGCTGCTGTAAAGCAGAGGCGGAGAGACTCTCTATCAGCAACGCTGCGATTTCAGTTGCACTCCATACCGACGATGCGACCCTGTCGGTGACCGATAAGCGCACAGAACACATCTGGCGGCAAAAACCTTTGACCAATGGCAGAATAATCCAAAGTGCCAGAACCAGATATGGCATTGAAATGACATGGCATCAGCCCGGCCTGGGTATGAACATCAAAACCGAATTGCTGCTGGATGGAAACCTGCCTGAGTTCACGCTTACGCTGTCATCAGAAGGCCGACTCAAATGGTCGTTGCGGTTTCCGCATCCGTTTGTAACAGAACCCGGCACCTATCTTGTGGTGCCTATGAATGAAGGGGTTTCCTACCCCGTCGAGGATGAGACGATTAGTACCAGGAGACTTATCGCATACGGCGGACACGGTATATGTATGCCCTTCTGGGGGGTCACAGACGGCCAACAAGGACATATGGCCATTATTGAAACACCTGACGATGCCTCCATCCGTATTCAGCGAACTGATGGAAAGCTTTGCATCGCACCGGAATGGGACCCGCAAAAAGGACTCTTTGGCTATACCCGTCGGCTGCGCTATGTATTCTTCGATAAAGGCGGGCACGTTGCCATTTGCAAACGCTACCGCTCTTACGCAGAAAAGGCAGGCTTACTCAAAACACTGCAGCAAAAGCGCGAAGAAAACCCGAACGTGGATTTGCTTATCGGAGCGGTGAATGTCTGGTGCTGGGAGAGAGACGCCCTTGCCTTCGTACGGGAGATGAAATCCCTCGGCATCGAGCGGATTCTATGGAGCCACCGTGAGTCCCCGGATGTTATCAAATCAATGAACGAAATGGGCAGTGTCCTCACAAGCCGTTACGACATTTACCAGGACCTGATGGACCCGCAGGTCGTAGAACAAAAACTTCGCCGGGCGCATCCCGACTGGACCCAGGCCGGCTGGCCGGCGGACATTATGCTCGATAAGAACGGCGACTGGCGCAAGGGATGGCGCGTGAAAGGAACCGATGGCAACATGTATCCGTGCGGCGTGCTGTGCGACAGCCAGGCGCTCAAGTACGCCCGGCAGCGCGTGCCTGACGAATTGGAAAGCCATCCTTATCGCTGTCGCTTCATTGACACGACGACAGCCTCGCCGTGGCGAGAATGCTACCATCCCGACCATCCGATGACCCGCAGCGAAAGCCGCTACTGGAAGATGGAGCTTCTGCGTTTCATGTCCGAAGATATGAAACTGGCCCGCCAGACGTACGGCGGGCTGGTAACGGGCAGCGAAACAGGACACGATGCGGCTGTGCCGTATGTTCACTATTTCGAGGGAATGCTCAGTCTCGGGCCGTATCGCGTGCCCGAAGCCGGGCGAAACATGATCAAGGCCTGGGATGAGGTCCCCGAGCGGGTGGCCAAGTTTCAGGTGGGCCATAAGTACCGACTGCCGCTCTGGGAGCTGGTATACCACGACTGCGTCGTGGCGCAGTGGTACTGGGGCGACTACAATAATAAACTGCCTGTGCTGTGGGATAAGCGGGACCTTTTCAACATCCTGTACGGCACGCCGCCGATGTTTATGTTCAACCGCCAGATATGGGACAACAACAAAGACCGCTTTGCTCAAAGCTATGACAACGTATGTCCTGTAGCCCGTACTGTCGGTTACGCGGAGATGACCGACCATAGTTTCCTTACGCCGGACAGAGATGTTCAGCAAACAGCGTTTTCGGTTCCCGCAAGGCGGGGTCCCTCCAACGGCATTACCATCACGGTCAACTTCGGCGACAATCCTTACCGCTTGCCCGACGGAAAGGAAGTCGAACCTATGGGCTACCATCTCACTGGCCGGTAACGCCGGCCATGATTAGACCCGATTAGTTGCCGTAGTCAAGGTCGCCCCCTCTGAGGCGTCGTATCTGTTTGAATCGCTGCGGTGGTTTGAAATCGGGCACCTGAGCAAGGGTCTTCTCGTAGAGGGCTCTAAGGCGTTTGACAACATCGCCGTGTTGCCTGCTTACGTCACGCTGCTCAGCGGGGTCGGTTTCGAGGTCGAACAGCATTATATTCTTCGGTCCATCACCGCCAATCACGCCAGGATAGGCACTGGGCCGGGCCTGCTCGTACGGAGCGATAATAGTTACGCCGTCCGGCCCTCGTGGGTCCACCCAGTCTTCGCCGCGATTCGGAACAGGGCCCGGTGAGCGGACGTGAAGTCTCCACTTGCCGCTGCGCACGGTCATTAACTTCGTACCCTGCATTGCGAACAGTGCATTGTGGGGGCTCTTGGCATGGACACGGGTCAGCAGTGGCCAGATGTCTTTGCCGTCAATAATACGGTCTTTCGGCACATCGACGCCCGCGGCTTTGAGGATAGTGGGAAAGACGTCGATAGTACCAGCCGGTGAGTTATTGACAAGGCCGGCAGGAATCTTCCCCGGCCAACGGGCAATCAAAGGCACACGAAGACCGCCTTCCCACGTGCGGCTTTTCATACCGCGAAGCCCGCCTGTGCTGCCCCCGTACCACGGGCCGTTGTCTGAGGTAAACAGCACAAACGTATTGTCATCGAGTCCTAATTGTTTGAGCTTGCCGAGGATTTGCCCGACCGACCAATCCAGCTCACGAATGACATCGGCGTAGAGGTCATCGGGCGTGTCCGGCGTATAGAAGTCCTCGGATGCGGCCAGCGGTTTGTGTGGCATTGCGTGGGCCAGGTAAAGGAAGAAGGGACGATTGTGCCTGAAGTTGCGCTCGATGAAGTCAAGCGCCCGCTGTGTGTAGCGTTTGGTCAGCGTTGCCTGTATGACGGGATACTCCACAACCTTTTCATTTTCGACAAGCTGCACCGGCCGCATATCGTTTGAGTAGAGGATTCCGTAGTACTCATCGAAGCCCTGTCGGCGGGGCAGGTATTTGAGCGTGTGGCCGAGGTGCCACTTGCCGATACAAATGCTGGCGTAGCCGGCGCCGCCTTTGAGCGCCTCGGCAATGGTAATCTCGGAGCTGGGCAGGCCGACACTGTTGATGCCGGAGTCGGGCGCAGGATTGAACACGACACCATTTCGGAAGGGATACCGACCTGTTAGAATCGTTGCACGTGATGGGGCACAATAAGGCGTGGGCACATAGAAGTCGGTCAGCTTGGCGCCCTCGGCGGCCATGCGGTCGAGATTGGGTGTCTGGAAAGGCGACTCTTTCAGGCCGAAGCCGCCGATGTCTCCATAGCCTAAGTCGTCAGCGAAAATAAGGATAAAGTTCGGCTTCTTACCTGTACTACCCCAACCTGCCGAGCCTGGCAGCATCATTGCTGCGATACTTCCACCCATCAATCTCAAAAAATTACGACGGTTTACCCGCCCAACCCACGGCGGGTTTACCCCGTTAGAAATATTCATTTTCTGTCCTGGTAGAAATTGACGACTCACTTCTAACGGGTTTTGTTCCATGTTCTTGTCGAGGCTGCAATCTTGACTGTCGTCAGACAAGTTTCTAACGGGGTTTAAATTTTTGTCCATGATTAAACTCCTCTTTTATATCGAATCAGCCTGTTTTTATATAAAGATAAAATTATTTTACTCACTTGTGCTGCCATTCGTAAATTGACGGCACCTCGAGCGCAAGTATCGGTCTTGAGGCATCGCCGAGTGGAAAGGCTTTGTTGTTTTTGACCACAGCTGGCTCAGCCGCACCGGCCACCAAACTGCCATTGCCCCCGTATAACCTGTTCCCAATTATCTCGGTTCCTAAACAGTCGGACGTTGCGAGAAAGATCATCGGCGATTTGCCATCCTTGAGGATGAAAACATTGTCCTTAACAATGTGGTCGAAGCTCGCGGTCTTTGCAAACACGCCCGGGCCATTGTCCACGACGAAACGGCTGTAGAGTATCAGCCAGTTCTCGTTCATGCCGCCCATCCAGAGGCCTGCTTTCGGGGAGCTGACGTCGCAGTTGTATACGACGTTCCGCGGACCGTTCGGGCCGTGGGCTTTGTCCTCCGGTGGAGACGCCCACATTCCGTACCCGTAGCCTCCATGACCCCGAACAGACTCGATTACGCACTGTTCGATAAGGTTTTCATTGGTCCAGCCGGCGTGCCACTGGCCGTCGCTCTCGTGGAAGATGCTTTTGCGAATCACGCATCCGCTGGCAGCCCACTGGAAGAGAGGCGCATGTCGCATTTTGAAGGTTTCGACGTTCTCCATAAGACAATCCCAGCATCGGTCCCAGCCGGTATAAGCTGTGCCGCCGCCGCCCTTAAACCAGGCATCGTCGAACACGCAGTCACGGATTTCGCACCATTTGGCCATCGAACCATATACGGGGAAGCGGCCGCACTTTTTCACAGTTACATCTCTTGCCCAGCAATTCCAGCCGTGGTAAAAGACCACGCCGCTAATCCAAAGATTTTCAGTCTGTTCCAGGTAAAGTGACTCAATTCCACAGCGTTGGATCGGCACAACCTTCTGTATGAAAGAGCCGTCGATGACGGGAAACTCAATTCGCAGCGGTTGGTCGATAGAAATGGTGTTGTCTTTGATATCACTGATGATAACTTCATACAGACGATACGTTCCCCACTCGCAGGCGTTTTTGGTGAGCTTTTTCCAGCGGTCAGTTGCAGGCCCGTCAATAACAATACGGTCGCCGACGCGAAGCGACTTTGCGCTTTTTAGCTTTAGCTTCATATCGCCGCGTTTGCCGTCTCTGGCCAGCTTCAGCTTCCTGCCGACCGTGCCTTTACCGGCAAAGGTAATAGCCGCTCGCGAGTCCGCAACCAGCCTGGTGTCATCGAAGTCCGAATCAAGCACAATAGGGATTTCTCCCGTGCGTTTTGCTCCATCCCTGTATTCTGCAATACCTTTTAGCACGTGCCGACCATCCGGAAGTTTACCGATAGCATTGCGGCCGTACGTGGCAAAGGCGAATGTATTTCCCGAGTGTTTGCTTCGGCTCCACCTGCCGATAACGACATCATCGACCATCATCGTCATTTTCATCAGGCCGGTGGGTTTGCAGTGCATTTCGAGCCGCGTGTTCCTACCGACCCTGCTTCCCGCAGGCGGATTGTAGAAAACCACGCCGCTGTCAGGAAGGCCCTCCGCTTTGCGGTCCGCAGGACGCCTGCCGGCGGAACCAATCGAATATCGGAAGATCAAACGGGTCTTATCGGGGCCTCTACCTCGGATAACCACATTGTCGTGGCGTACTGTTACCGGGCGGTCAAGATAATAGGTGCCTTCGCCCAACAGTACCGCCCCGCCACCCATTCTGCCTGCGGCCTCACACGCTTTTGCCAGGGCTTCGGAGTCGTCGGCATTATCGTCGGCTTTGGCACCGAAGTCCTCGATTGACGCAACGGCTTTTGTCTTTGGAATGCCGCCCTGGACACCACATTTTGTCCAGTTAGGGTACACTATCCCATCCGGGCCGAGCACATCAGCGGCAGTCAGTCGGGCCTTCTCGCTCGGCTTGATTTTGTACTGTCTTTCCCACGGCGTTACGCTCCTTGCTTCGGTTGCCGAATTGCCGCAGGCTGAGTGGCCAAATGTTCCGACAAGTATCAGAAAGATGACCTGACCAGCCAAACGGGAACCCCGCAATAATGGTGACCCCGTTGTGAGTTTACGTAATCGCATGATGAAATATTCTAATCCCTGCGCGCCGGCGGTCTTGCTCATAGCCGGACAGATGGAAAATCAGGCGCAAAAAAACGACTCAGGGTTTGAGGCCCCCCGCGAAGCCTGTCGGCGCTAATCCAGAAACTTCTTTAGTATCGCGGCTGTGTGCATTGCAAGCAGCATCAGATAGTCCAGGTCGCTGAGACTGTAGTGCTTTTCTTTCATGGCGTTGTCAACGTACAACACACCGAAACATCCGGTGGGACGCACAACAGCCGCTATCAATGCAGAGCGTATTGCCTCCTCTTCTTCTATTTGAGCCGAAACTCGCGGCATGACTAAGAACTGCCCCTTTTCAACCGCTTGAATTACTTTCTTCTGGAGTTTTATCTGGCTCAAATCGACCATTTTGCCGTCTTGGTTTTTCCCGGCGTGACAGATCATTGGCCCGGTAGGCTGCTTTCTCAAAGCACACCAGACGTGAAATGCATTGAACTGCTCTAATGAAACATCCAGCAAGGTCAACAGAAGCTCGTCGAGGTTGCCGGCTTCGCAGATTGTCTCGGTAGCCTGCGAAAAATCCGTCAGCCTCCTGGCCGCTAATCTCATGGCGGGGGCGTGTGCGGAATCCGGTGTTCTTACCACAGTCTCGTGAGGAGGTATTGCAAGCGCTGCTTCCAGATGAAGTGTATCTTCAAGCTGCATTGCTTTGTCGGCTTCAGCAGCCTCTTCAAGAATGATTTCGATGATAAAATCAGTTATCCGGAGACAGTCACCGTGCTTAATTTCAGCTTTTTGAATCGCTTCATCGTTTAGGTATGTTTTGCTCGCTGAGCCCAGGTCCTCGACCACCCATTTTCCGTCATCCGTGCTATGGATTACCGCGTGCTGTCTTGAGGCTGTTCTATCGGGCAGGAAGACCTGGCTGTTGGCTCCTCTACCGATGGAAATTGGGCCTTCGGTGAATTGAAATTCTCTGGCATTGCCGTCCTTCTGTTTTACAACCATGCGCATTGCTTTTTCTCCCTGCGTGCCGATACAGCGGATAGCGTGGAGCGGATAGCGGATAGAAAAAAACTAAACGCTAAACGCTATACACTTTTGTAATTATACAGGACTTGGCACAATTTGTCAAATAAACTATTATCAGACATTGGATTTAACGCAGAAAACGGCGAAAATAATAAAAAAATGGCTGTTTGGCCCCACTTTGCGAGAAATTTTAACGTTCTCTGAACTGCACGGGCCCTGCGGGAAATTCTAAAACTTGAGAAAATCATCCGACAAGCAAGCCCGCCATTCGCGTGGCGGGCAAGTATTCTAACGGGGTTTGCGTATCCGACTCGTGCTTCGCAGCGAAGCGCCGCTTCGCAGAGTAGTACCCGCCGCCCCGCCTCGCGGGAACCGCGGGGGCAGGTGACGGTAGTGGTCGAGGATAACGGCTGCCACAATAACGCAGCCTGTGATGATACGTTTAGTTGATTCCCCCGCTCCGATCTGGGCCAGCCCGGTACCTAAGACCGCAATAATAAGCACGCCGAAGAATGAGCTTACCACAGACCCGCGGCCGCCCATAAGGCTCGTACCTCCGATGACCACCGCTGCGATGGCTTGAAGCTCCAGACCATCGCCGGTATTCGGATCCAGCGATGAAAATCGCGCCGTTTGTATCACCGCTGCTACGGATGTCAAAAAGCCACACAGGACAAAGACCCCCAGTTTAAGCGGACGCGGGTCAATTCCTGACAGCCGGACAGCCTCTTCGTTTGTGCCAATCGCTATCAGATAGCGTCCGAAAACAGTACGCGAAAGCACCAGCTGCCCGATGACCACAATCAAAACAGCGATAACAAATGGAAGCGGCAGCCATAGAACCGAGGTGTCACTGATCACTTCTGCAAGCCCGCCGATATAAATGGTCTCCGAATCGGTCACATGGTATGCCGCACCTCGCGCAATTTCCAGCATCCCTAACGTAACGATGAAAGGCGGCAGGTTCCATCGTATGACTACCAGGCCGTTGACGGTGCCGCAGAGGATGCCTGCTACAAAACATGCAGCGATTGCGACTGGAAGCGGGAAGTTGAATCGAACCAGACAAACGGCGAGCACCGCCCCCGACAGGGCCAGCACCGACCCTACGGACAGGTCTATCCCGGCAATTATTAATACAAAAGTCATCCCCACAGCGACAATCGTTATGTCCGGTATCTGGCTGGCAATCGTCTTGAAGTTTCTGAGGGTAAAGAAATTTTCAGCAAGAAGACCAAATATGACCAGCAGAACCACAAGGGCAAGGCCCATGCCGAGGTAATCCGTAACAAAAGCCGGCAGCTCCGCTATTGGTTTGTTCGGTGTTCTTCGCATAGACTTCTTTTACTCAGGCGGTTACGTATCCGCTAAAGGCGGCGGACATTATTTTTTGGACCCCCGCGGAGCGAGAACCCTCTTGGCTCCATTCACCGCGGTCGAATGTGGCTGCGAGACGGCCCGCCGACATTACTATAATGCGGTCACAAATGGCCATAAGCTCCTTTAGGTCCGACGAAACTACAATAATGGCTTTTCCTTTCTCTGCCAAGTCTGCCAGCATGCGGTATATCTCAAACTTGGCTCCGACGTCAATGCCCCGCGTGGGTTCATCAAAGATAAGAATATCGCAGTTCCTGTATATCCATTTTGCGATGACTACTTTCTGCTGGTTGCCACCGCTTAATTCACTGACTCTCTGCTCGGCCGATGAGCAGCGCACCGCCAGCGTATCGACGTACCGGCCGGCCACGGACCGCTCTTCGGATGTGTTTATCCAGCCCAGCCGGCTGACATCACGCAGTCGCGTCAGCGAGATGTTCATACGGACCGGTAACGGCAGGAAAAGCCCCTGCTCCTTACGGTCCTCAGTAAGAAAAGCGATGCCGTTGCGCACCGCATCGCGGGGCTTACGTATTTTGACCGGTTTGCTTGCTCCATATAAATATATCTCGCCGCTGTCGGCGCGGTCTGCTCCGAACAGTGCGCGCATTGTCTCGGTCCGTCCGGACCCCATCAGCCCTGCGACACCCAGAATCTGGCCCCGGTGAACCTCAAAGCTGACATTTTTGACCTTGTCACCGGCGGTGAGTCCGACAACACGAAGAGCTACCTGGCCCACTGAGCCGGCCCGCCGAAGCTGCTCGTGCTCTAAATCACGTCCAACCATCATACGAATAATATCGCTAACGCTCAACTCGCTTGTCGGATTAGTTGAAATAACCTTTCCGTCTCTTAGCACCGTGACTCGGTCCGCTATGCGCATGACCTCTTCGATGCGGTGCGAGATATAGATGATGCCGACCCCTTCGGCCTTGAGTTTCTTGATTTGGGCGAAAAGAAGCTCTATCTCCCGGTCGGTAAGCGATGCGGTCGGCTCGTCCAGGGCCAGAATCCGGCAGCGCCGCGACAGCCCTGCAGCTATCTCGACCATCTGCTGCTGCCCAACCCCCAGGAATCTTACGGGCACGCCGGGGTCAACATCCTCAAGCCCTACCTGCGTCATAATTTCTCTTGCGGTGCGGTTAAGCTTGTTATAGTCAACAATCCCGAACCTGCTGGGCAGTTTCTCAATAAATATATTTTCGGCAACGCTGAGATTGGCAATAAGATGCAGCTCCTGCATTACCATACGGATGCCGTGTGCTTCGGCATCTGCTCTGCCGTCCGGCTGATACCACTGCTGGTAAAGCTGCATCCGGCCTGAGTCGGGAGTCTCTACGCCGGCGATGATGTGTGTAAGCGTGCTCTTGCCGGCACCGTTTTCACCTACCAGGGCATGGACTTCGCCTTCTCTCAAGTCGAAGTCCACCGCAGAAAGTGCCTGCGCGCCCGGGAATGACTTGCTAATGCCGGAAGCTGTGAAGATTGTTTGTCTCGTCGCAGGTGTCATTTAAGGGTTTCCACTGTAATGAGCTCGACTGGAGTTTCCCTGTCCGAGGGGGTGCCCTTTCCTTTGAGCATCTCAAGGGCGTACTCGATGCCGTATAAGGCTAATTTGTCCGCATGTTGGTCAACGGTGCACAGAATTTTTCCTTCCTTAAGCAGTCTTTGCACCGCCGAGATGTTATCAAAGCCGATGACCAGGATATCGTCAGACTTACCGGCGGCCTTAATTGCCGCTATGGCACCAAGGGCCATGCTGTCATTGGCGCAAAGAACAGCCTTAAGGTCGGAATACTCAGTAACAATAGCCGAGACACATTGGTTGGCCTTCGCCATCTCCCAGTAGCCCGATTGGGAGCTAACGATGTTTATCCCCGCCGTCTTCATCGCGTCCTCGAAGCCAAGCTTGCGCTGAATCCCATTGAATGCATTGGGCGCGCCTTCGATGATTGCCACCTTGTCCGCCTCGGTCAATCTGGTCGCCAGGTATTCGCCGGCAAGTCTTGCACCCTTGCGATTGTCCGGCCCTACGAAAGGAATTTTAGCACCCTGGTCCGCCAGAACGGCGGCATCGAATTTGTTGTCAATGTTGACAACGATAGTCCCTGCTTTCATTGCCCGTTTGCATACCGGCACCAGCGCCTTGGAGTCGGCCGGAGCAATCACTATCGCGTCCACCCCTTGAGCAACCATCAGCTCAACGAGGTTGATTTGCCTGGCTACGTCCTGCTCGTTCTTGATGCCGACCGCTACAAGGTCGTACTCGGCAACGTGCTCTTTATGATGTGACCGGGCGCCTTGCTCCATTGTCTTAAAAAATTCGTTGGCCAGAGACTTCATTATAAGAGCAATTCTCGGCTTGTCCGCCTTACGCTGCTTACAGCCGACCGGCAGGATGGATAAAGCTATGACGCATAAGATAAGAGCATTTGTGATTAACCTGTTATAATTTCTCATTGCTTCGGCCCTCAGTAGGGGCGGTTCGCGAACCGCCCTTACTTCATAAAACTCTCTACTTCTTCTGCAGTAGGCATGGAAGATTGTGCTCCCATTTTGGTAACGGACAGCGCAGCTACGTGACCGGCGAACAAAGCGGCATCGAAAAGCTTCCGGCCCGCAGCCAGACCAAACGCCAGACTTCCGGTAAAAGCATCTCCCGCCGCCGTAGCATCGACGGCATCGGCCTTTACGGCAGGAACGAATTCTGTTCTATCGTTGGTGGCCAGCAAAAAGCCCTTCGCTCCCATAGTTAAAATAACTGCTTTGGCTCCGCATTCTAATAAATTCTTGACTGTCGTCAGACAAGTTTCAGATGCCATACGGGCCTTGCCCGCCACACGTCTGGCGGGCGAGTCTCTATTAGACGTTACTTCTATGCCGGTAAGAATCTGAGCTTCTGTTTCGTTTGGTGTCAGTACATCTACCATTTTTAGAAGTGCCGGACTGAGCTTTTGGGCCGGGGCAGGGTCCAAGATAAAAGGCACGCCGGAATCGTTTGCCAATTGGGCGGCGAATTCAACTGTTTTCAACGGCACTTCTAACTGGGCAACCAGCGCACCGGATGAGGAAATGTCCGATTCAGCCTCTTTGACATCCTCCGCAGACAGCTTTTGATTTGCCCCCGGAGCTACCACAATTACGTTATTACCCGCATCATCAACGGTGATTAGAGCTACTCCGGAAGGGGCGTCTTTGATTTGAGTAACATATTTTGTGTTGACCGCCTCTTTCTTAAAGTTGTTCAAAGATTGCTCTGCAAATACGTCATCACCCAATTTGGCTACAAGGTACACCTCCGCACCCAATTTGGCAGCCGCCACCGCCTGGTTTGCCCCTTTGCCGCCGGGAGTCATTATGAAATCTTCGCCCAGAATAGTCTCTCCCATGGCAGGTATCCTTGGCGATTTCACCACCAAATCCATATTGGAGCTGCCGACTACTACGATTTTAGGTATATCTTGTTTAATTTTTACTCCTCATACAGAACATTCTTTATCAAATTGAAATTTCCCATTTAGAATGCCTATTCATACCAGGCAGAGATTGGCCTACCTTAATTCATCGTTGTCTTCCTGAGGCTCTACGCAGGGCTCTGAGGAATCTTGGGAAGACTTGAAACCCCAAACTTTGTGTCTTATGGACATCCTCCCACGCTTTGTCATATTGTCCTTCATCGTAGTAGGAAATCGCACGATTGCCGTAGGCTCCAGCAAATCCTGGGTCTATCTCAAGGGCCTTGTTATAATCTGAGATGGCCTGGTCATATTCGCCTTTGTCAGCGTATGCTTTCCCACGATTGTAGTGGTCAACGGATTTGTATCTACGACCGTAAGTGCCAACAATTACACCTATCACAAGGAGAAGGAGAAAAATGAGTGATATCGTTATCCCGGCAACGGCAAATCCTCGACCACTTAGAAGTCCGCCACTTTTCTTGATATGCCTTAAGGCCACGCACCCCAAGATTAGTGCAAATATGAGTAACGGCAGAAGAATGAAATTCGGCACACATAAAGAATAAATGATACCCAATAGACTCAAGACAAACGAACCTACTGCCATGCGTGAAGTCGTTGGAGCCGTAACTTGGTCCATATCTTGGGTTGTAGGACTTTCGGATAATCTTTGGCCGCTTTTGTCTTCGAGACAACCTAACACTATCACACCGATGATTGAAAGAAGTCCAAACAGACTCCACGCCGGGTGTCGACCTTTTGCCTTTGCATAATACACCAAGCCAACCAATAAAAGGCAGGTCCCCGCAACAGGTATCCCCCAGAATGTAATCATCATACGAGGGCTTCGCACAAAGTAGCCAATGAATTGAAGAATAATCCCAGGAATTCCAAAGATAAAGCTTTTTCTATTATATTCAGCAATCATTGAGAGTTCCTTTCTTTGATACGAGCAAGAGCCAAAATGTCTATTGTGTTAGCTACTTATCACATGAATCAGAGATTGCCACAAAAACACTATGTTTGCAGCAAAAAAACGTCTCTGTGTTCTGAACACGCACAATAACTGCCCTCACTTTCCTGTGGCTCTATACTATCAAACTTCTCTATTTTCTTCATCACTCAAATGGAAAATCCTGGATGGAATCTATCAACTCCATAGGGTGGACCGGCTCAGGATTTTCTGTAGGACTGCCCTCAGAGGGGTCATGAGCATTTTCTGTGTCGGCCGAGAGGTTGCAGAGTCGGAGGGGACAGCCTAAGGATTGACACAGGTTTTTCAGCTTTTTTCCTTTAATCCGTGTCTAATCTTTTTTTCGTGCCTTTTGTGCCTTTTCGTGGCTCAAACCTCTCCCTCACGGTCGTGGCTCCGTAGTGTATCGTTCTCTGTGCTCTCCTTCGACTCCGCTCAGAGCCTGCCCTGAACATAGTTGAAGGGACGGCGTCTGTGGCTCAGGAATCCGTGTAATCCGTGGTTAATTTTACTCGAAATCTAATCTGTTTTATGGTATAATGTATCTAACTATGGATGGTTCATAGCAAATAGCGTATAGCGTAGAGCGGATATCAAAAGAAATCCGACCTTTCTTGGACGGAACAAATCGTGAGGCTCTCCCAATGGCCATCGTTTTACAAAACGCCGGAAAACAGGGGTTTTTTGTCATATCAGGCCGAAATAGCGGAGAAACCTACGAAGTTTTGACTACTTTTTATGCAAAACAAAGCCAATTATTAAAAAGTCAAATGAACGTAAATCCATATAATACAACGGATTATGAAAATAAATCCAATTGGACACTTGGTGAAAACAAACCCAATACAAACCCAATACAAACCCAATCAAACCCAATTGCCTCAAAGCCAAAATGGATGTA
>JAUXAL010000007.1 GCA_030619925.1 Phycisphaerae bacterium
AGCCGTCAATGTAAAACTCCAGGAAGTCATAGTCGCTCTCAGACGATACCTTCCAGTAGAACTTCACCGTTCCGCTCCCCTCCACCGTCGTCTGCATCCACGAGTCCTGACTGTGTGAGATATCGCCGCTCTGCGCCGCCTCTCCCCCGTAGTAGGACGTCGTGGTCTGATCAAACCAGTCCGCGCTGCCACCCAGGGTGAAACTCAAAGTCGTGTCCAACGCCTCGGACAAAGAACTGGGGGGAGGTTGAGGAGTAGTCGCTTCCCCCGCATACAGTGCTTCAATTTCACCTTCTGATAAGGCTGTATTAAATACTGCAAGGTCATCTAACATGCCCTCAAAGAAAGCAATTATATCCTCATGACAACCAATATAAACCTTGTCGACGAGGACAGTATCGTAAGTTGTTGTCGTACTTGCCACAAAGGAGCCATCTATATATAACTTTATAGTACTACCATCAAACGTAAATGCCACATGCTTCCATACGCCTGTAGGTAGTATGTATCCGGTGTCCCAGTCATTACCAGAAGCAATACCAGAAGCAATGATCGCTAGCACTTTACCCCTTCTGTTATCTCTGCATATGGAAAACCGATTGTTTATAGTCGACCTTCCATAGAAAAATATATAGTGATTGAGTGTACTCGCCACATCATTGATCCAAAAAGAAACACTACGGGGGCTGTTTCCAGATGGAAACGATATGTCCCGCAAATCAATATAATCGCTCGTTCCGTTGAAATTGAAAGCACCACCTATTACGCCTGTGGTGTGCATATCTTGTGTGTTTCGTTGGGCGGTTCCATTATTGCCACTACCACTATTATCTACTACTATGGTATTAGCTGCATTGTCATCCATGCCCCAATGACCAACTAAGTTGGTAGGCACCCACCCCACCTTGTCCACCCAGCCGCAGTCGCTACCAGAGTCAGTGCTCCCATCCTTCACGTATCGCCATTCCAACGCGTGCGAACCCGAAGTAGTGATCGTGTACATCTTCTGCTGCCAGTCCACCGAACCGCTGATCCGGTCCCGCAGCCAGCCGTCAATGTAAAACTCCAGGAAGTCATAATTGTTCTCAGACGATACCTTCCAGTAGAACTTCACCGTTCTTGCCCCGCTCACTGTCGTCTGCATCCACGAGTCCTGACTGTGTGAGATATCCCCGCTTTGCGCTGCATATCCCCCGTAGTAGGATGTCGTGGTCTGACTAAACCAGTTCGCGCTGCCACCCGTGGTGAAACTCAAAGCTGTGTCCAACACCTCGGACAAGACGTAGGTGGGAGTCACCCACTCCACCTTGTCCACCCAGCCGCAATCGCTACCAGAGTCCACGCTCCCATCTTTGCTCTTCACGTATCGCCATTCCAACGCGTGCGAACCCGAAGTAGTGATCGTGTAGGTCTTCTGTTGCCAGGCCACCGAGCCGCTGATCCGGTCCTGCAGCGAGCCGTCAATGTAAAACTCCAGGAAGTCAGACTTCTCCTTAGACGATACCTTCCAGTAGAAACTCACGGTTCCTGCCCCGCTCACCTCCGTCTGCATCCACGAGTCCTGACCGTGCGAGATATCCCCGCTCTGTGCCGCATCTGCTCCGTAGTAGGACGTCGTGGTCTGACCAAACCAGTCCGCGCTGCCACCCGTGATGAAACTCAAAGTCGTGTTCAACGCCTCAGACAAAGGAGGAGGAGAGGTAGGGGTAGGTTTAGGGGTAGGTTTAGGGGTAGGTTTAGGAGTAGGTTTAGGAGTAGATATAGGCCCCCATTCCACTCTGTCGACCCAGCCACAGTCGCTATTAGAGACATCGGACTCACCAAAGAGCCCCCTCCAATCCTTCACGTATCGCCATTCCAACACGTGCGAACCCGAAGTAGTGATCGTGTACGTCTCCTGTCGCCAGTCCTCCAAACCGCTGATCCGGTCCTGCAGCGAGCCGTCAATGTAAAACTCCAAGAAGTCATAGTCGTACTCAGACGATACCTTCCAGTAGAACTTCACCGTTCCTGTCCCGCTCACCGTCGTCTGGATCCACGAGTCCTCATCATCAGTGATACGCCCGCTCTGTGCCGCATCTCCGCCGTAGTAGGACGTCGTGGTCTGATCAAACCAGTCCGCGCTGCCGCCCACGGTGAAACTCAAAGCTGTGTCCAACACCTCGGACAGGGCAGAGGGAGGGGTAGCAGCCTGCGCTGCTGCGCTGAACAAAGCAAATGTAACCACTGAAAAAACGAGTAGTTTAGACAGGCCAGAAAAAAATAAACATGACTTGTTTACTCGTGAACGTATCATGAGCTTATCTCCTAAAAAAGCTGGCCATGAAAATCATAGAATCAACTCCCGACTCCTCCTTAAGTCTCACTCCGTTGCCATATATTTCCGACACATATGTTCATAAACCCTATTTCCAAAGCGCTATAGCAATCATAAGAAAGCTATGCGCTCAACATAAGGGCTCGGCATACGTTACGGGCAATCTCTGTAGCAAGATAAACACGGCCGTCTCTTTGCTAATAGGTTACAATGAAATATATCGACAACTAACTAAAGCACATTTACATTTAACTTTATAGGTCGTATTAGTGGAGACTTGTCTTTCGATGTCCTCCGGTTATTTCTTCGACAACTGAGGCCCGTAAGTTAACATTAGGGCGGTAGGAGAGCTTTTTCTCACACCACGCCTCTTCCAGTTCAGCACTTTACATAGTCGTCTCTCTGGCCTTTCTTATATAGTGCCCTCTATTATAGGGCATATACCGAAAAAAATCAACCGTACGGCATTTATTTTTGGGGACCACCTCTTTTTTCAGCCCAAAAATGGATATCCTAAAAAAAAATATTGAAAAAAACAACGGCATAGAAAAAAATAGGTGAAAATCGCCACAATTTATGGGAAGTTCTTCGCAGGAAGGAAGCCGAGTCCGCCGAAGGATGGGAAAGTTCACTTTCGCCACCAGAGACCAACTTGCACAATGTTAAAACAGGTAAGACCTCCCTTTGGATTGAAGCCGTCTATGAGAACAAAAAAAGACCGATAACCATTGACGGCCATCGATCTTTGCTTTTCCATCGCCCCGCTTATCCAACAGCCACAGTCTCTCCGCAAACCCTTCCAATAACGCTAAGAGGGTGTCTTATCACCTATTGAAAGGCGATACCAACACCGATCTCAGCATTTTCAAGCAGATTTTTGCGGTCGACTCTTACAACTTTACCGCTTTTGATACGAGCGAATTGCCCTTTTTCGTTTGCCAAAGCGACTGTCCGCGGAAAGTTGAGTTCCACGATATGGCCTGCCCGAATAGGTGCCGTTACCGGAAGCGTAATAAAGACGCCCGTTTTGCTAATATTGCAGCTTCGGCCGTTAAAAAATCTATTAGCTTCCGGCACCCAAACACTGACAGGCCAGGAAACAGTGCTCCGGCTATCTTTACGCTGCTCAACTAAAGCCTGCATAATTTCAATCCCCTTTAAATCGCCGTTCCGTCAATGATAACCTTTATCGGCAATGTTAATTTGGATAGATTAGCATATTTAGGCAAAACAATAAGTTTTCCAAAAAAAACTTTTTGTAGCTTCGCATATCGCTGTATTGTTGCTCTTTTTATCGGGCTTGTCTTTTTTATCTATAATCACAGCAAGATATCAGATAAGTTATCTTGCTACCGCGGGTTGTTTGGTATATTTTTATAAGGCCGATGGAGACAAAAGTTGTAAAACTCGACGCCGCAAATATCGATTCGGCGAAAATCAATGAAGCCGCAGCCCTGGTCGACGCCGGCGGACTCGTAGCATTTCCTACTGAAACCGTCTATGGAATTGCCTGCCGGGTCAAAATTGACTCGTTAGCCAAGCTCGATAATCTCAAAGGCAGAGACCACGCCAAACGCTACACATTACATATCGGGCAAAAAAGCGAGCTCGACAAATACGTACCGGCCATCGGATTAAGGGCTGAAAAAATCATCAAAAATGCCTGGCCCGGACCTTTGACCATAGTCTTTGAATTAGACAAAAAGGACATCGACAAACAGCAAAAGAACCTCGAAAGAGAGGTTTTTGAAGGCCTGTATAAGAATAATTCCTTAGGCATTCGCTGCCCGGATAACCCAATAGCCGCAATGTTGTTACAGACAACGAGCAATCCGGTGGTTGCGCCAAGCGCAAACATAACAGGTCAACCACCAGCAGTCGATGCCGACCAGGTTCTTGCTCAGCTATCAGGTCAAATCGAGTTGCTGCTGGACACAGGGCCATGTAGATACAAAAAAAGCAGCACGGTTGTGAAAATAGGTAAAAAGGGCCTGGAAATATTAAGGCCTGGCGTATATTCCCGAGCAGAGCTGGAAGCATTGTCGCAGGTTAAGTTTTTGTTCGTTTGTACCGGCAACACCTGCCGAAGCCCTATGGCTGAGGGAATATTTCGAAAATATTTGGCAGAAAAATTACAATGCAAGGTTGACCACCTCGACAAAATTGGTTATAAGATATCTTCCGCTGGCGTTATAGATAACGTTGGTTTCCCAGCAAGCACAGAAGCGATAGCAGCTTGTGCAGCTAAGGGAATTGATATAAAAGCTCATAAGAATAAGGGGTTATCCAAGGAGCTCATCGAAGAAAGTGACTTTATATTCGCAATGGAGCAAATACATCAGGAGCATATTATCGCTCTTAGCCCCGATGCTGCGAATAGGTGTTTGTTATTAGCAGGAGATGAAGAAATTCATGATCCGATAGGTCATCCCCAAAAGTTTTTCAACAGTTGTGCAGAGCGGATAGAAAAAGCCGTGAAAAAAAGAATTGGTGAGCTTGTGATATGAAAATAGCAGTTGGAAGCGATCATCGCGGTTTCGAAGCCAAACAGCAAATCAAGGCCATAGTCAGTGAGTTGGGCCACGAGTGCATTGATTTCGGCACCAACGACAGCAATCCCGTTGATTACCCTGACCCAGCTTATTTAGTAGCAATGGCAGTGTCGAAAAAACAGGCCGACAGAGCCATTTTAACCTGTGCAACCGGGCTCGGAATGAGCATAGCAGCGAACAAAATAAAGGGGATTAGGGCTGCGCTGTGCCACGATGAGCTAAGTGCTCAGATTTCACGTGACCACAACGATGCAAATGTCCTTTGTATATCAGGAGACCAAGTCGGAGAAGTATTACTGCGAAAAATAGTGGAGGTCTGGCTCGATACAGAATTCAGCGGCGGAAGACACGAAAGAAGAGTAAGGAAGATAAAGGCCATCGAGCAAGGCAAAGACCCAACAAAAGTTAAGAACGGATAGTATCTCGAGTCCGGTATCTGCTTGTCAGAAGCGGATGTATCCATCTCATTTTTCGCAGGTAGGTTGGTTTATAGTTCATAGTTTTTTGTTTCTTTAGCTGGTATCTGAAGATTTTTTGATAGGGCGGGCAAGGAGGCCTGCCCTATAATTTTGCGCCAGGCGCTCAGCATAAACCACAAAAAGCCACTTCCTTAACCGCTCTGCGTAAAGAGAGCAAGGTCGACCAGGTCCCAACCAAATGCTAAATAGCGCCTGGTTGTTAGTCGTGGTTTCGGACCCTACCGAATACTATTCACTCTCGGCGGCCTTTGCGATCTCCGGGCAAGAGAATAAATCCGCAGACTGTCTCAAAAGGTAGTTAGGAGCCGAGCCTGCAAAAGCCAGCCCAGCAGCCCTTCAGCGGGCTGAGAGGCCACAGCCGGTAAGAATTCTCTTGTGATTTGTGCCGAAAAGCAACATTGTTCAAGCATCAAGGTTGACAATCCGCTGTAAAATCTTATAATATAATATATAAAGGTTTGTCTTTACAAATCCTACACTAAGAGAAACGCCGTGTTAAGCCAGTTGTGGTAGAAACAATTTGGTTTATAAGCTTTGGACTTAATGGTAATTATGGCCACGGAACAACCTATTGATGATCGAACGAGTCTTGATCATGAGCCGGAGTTGGATAAGCTCCTCAGGGCTGCTATCAAAACTCGTGCAAGCGACTTACACCTAAAGGTAGGACAGCCGCCGAAATTGCGGCTCCACGGACGGTTGAAGAACACTACCGGAGAAGTAATAACCGAGAAAAGGATAAAAGAATTGGTCTTCGAGATACTCAGCCCAGCCCAAAAGGAGTTCTTCCTGAACCATGGGGCTCTGGACTTTGCCCATGAGGTCGATGGTGAACATCGCTTCCGAACGAACATATTTCGCCAGCGAGGGATGATCGGTCTCGCAGCAAGGCGTGTCAACACAGTCATCCCGCCATTTGAAGACCTGCACTTGCCGGCGGTACTGGAAAAGATATCCGACAACAGGCAGGGACTGGTCCTTGTAGCAGGTCCTACCGGCTGCGGCAAAACCACAACAATCGCATCAATGATAAACTATATAAACCACACTTGCTCCTGCCATATAATTACAATCGAAGACCCTATCGAATATCTGTTTAAGGATGAAAAAGCAATAATATCACAAAGGGAAATCGGCATTGACGTCAAAGATTTTGAGCAAGCCCTAACATACCTGATGCGACAAGACCCTGACGTAGTCTTCATTGGCGAAATGCGCGATGCCAAAACCGTCACGGCTGGAATGAGAGCCGCCGAAACCGGGCATCTTGTTTTCGGAACGATGCACTCGACAAATGCGACCCACTCTGTTCACCGACTTTTAGACATGTTCCCACAAGCCGAACGCGACCTTGTAAGACAGACTTTAAGTTTGGCAATTAAAGCGATCATCAGCCAGGTGTTAATGCCGTGCCTCAAGAAAGGTGTGGACAGAATACCTGCTTTGGAAGTGCTTGTTGCAAACCCCACTGCCAGAAAACTGATTTCCGAAGGACGCGAAGCCGATTTGACAAGTGTTATACGAAGCTCCCAGGAGGAAGGGATGCAGGACCTTACAGATAATCTTTGCAGACTGGTGAAAGACGGCTCTATTGACCCAAAGGACGCATATAGATACGCACCAAATACAGAAGAACTAAAAATGGCACTAAAGGGTATCAGAACCACCACCAGTGGCATCTTGTGAGATTTAATTGAATTTGTCCCGCACCTATCCGACACAGGCTCGCGCCCAATAGGTGCAGGATTGCAAAATAGAAGACCCTTTTGTAACGGAGCATCTTATGCCGGATTTATTATCGGCTGCTATCGGATACGGCGGCTACATATCCATAATCAAACTTCTTACCTTCTCGGTCCTGTTTTTTGCATGGCTACCGGTGCTTAGCTGGGTGCACCAAGACGCCAAAGCAGCAGAAACAAAAGCGGTTTTCTGGACGGGTATTGTTCTGGCAGCAGGAGCGGCAGGGGCACTAATCTGGCTGGTTATGCCCGTCTTTATAGTTGGGATGCTGCTCTATACGATAGCTGTAGGAGCAACGTCTCTAACTTATGTGAAGCACCGTAATGCCAGAGTTCTGGATTTTGATCGTGTTCTGACCGTCGAACATATCAAGAGTTTGCTTGTGAGCAAAGAAAAGAAGCTTGAGGCCCTCAAGAGCTTCCTTTTTATAACGGCAAACAATAATGAAGTTCCTGTGCCTGAACCCAGAACGCCGGACTTTTTCGGCTATAAGACAGCTTATGAAATTCTGACCGACGCTATCTGGCGAAGGGCAGACAGCATTATGTTTTCCCCAACACCACAAGACTATAATATAGCCTACTACGTTGATGGCGCAGTGTTAAAACAGCCGAGTATAGCCAGAGACCAAATGAAATATTTCATTCGCTTCATCAAGCTCCTTGCCGATTTGGACACCCAGGAAAAACGAAAACCACAAAAAGGAACGTTCAAAATCTGCCAGCACGAAGAGGACGCCGAGTGGGAAGTAACTACCGCCGGCTCAACCGCCGGAGAGCAGATCAGACTCAAACAAATAACACAAGCGAGCATAGCAAGGTTAACCGATATCGGCTTGATGCCTGAGCAGTACGAACAGCTAAATAAATTTCAGGAGGTAAAACAAGGTGTGTTTATCATAACTGGGCCGCCAAAAAGCGGCGTAACAACCACACTTTACGCACTGCTGCGAAATCATGACGCCTTCATTAACAATATAAACACCCTTGAAAGGCAGCCTTCCCGCCAGCTGCCGAATATAACTCAAAACATCTTCACCCTCAGCGACACCGGCACGACCACATTTGCCAGAAAGCTGCAAGCCGTAGTGAGAATGGGGCCGGACATCGTTGGTGTCGCCGACTGCGGGGATGCTGGAACAGCCCAGGTTGCCTGCGCAGCCGCCAAGGATAAGAAAATCATGTATGTTACGCTCAAAGCAGACAGCGTAATACAAGCGCTGAGTAAATGGCTGAGATTTGTCGGCGACAGAAATATCGCCGCCGAGACCCTTCTGGGCATAAGCAACCAACGGGTGCTTAGAATACTCTGCGACGAGTGCAAACAGGCATACACGCCGAATAAAGAGCTTTTCAGAAAGTTTAACATCAGCGCTGAAAAAACAAAGGTACTTTACCGTGCCGGCAAAGTACTGGTAGACAAACACGGCAAATCCTCAACCTGCGATAATTGCCAGGGGACAGGCTTTTTCGGCAGAACGGGCGTATTCGAAATTATCACAATAAATGATGAGTTAAGAAACGTCATAAAACAATCAAAGTCACTGTCGGAAATCGCTACGCAATTTAGACGTGCCAAAATGCTTTATCTACAGGAACAAGCACTAAGAAAAGTCATTAGTGGAACAACAGCGATAAACGAAATGATTAAAGCACTTTCAACATCCAAAACGAAACAATCGAAACCAAAATAGTGTCTAAAGTTTGAAGTGTCTAAAGTGCCTAAAGTTTGGAACTCACTTTAGCTCACTTTAGTCACTTTAGCTCACTTAAAAACTGGAGACATTGCAATGGCCAGCTTACTTGTAGTGTTGATAATTTCAGGTTGTGCTGTTTATCAGTATTTCAAAAGCACATTCGTTAAAGCATTTGCTACGCTAATAATCGCCATCATTGCGAGTATAGTCGCGTTCGGCTACTTCGAGATTTTGGCAAATGTTTTTGTCAGCCGCAGTGCCAACACCCGTGTCCCCGCTCTTGTACCCTGGGCGCAGCCGCTTTGTTTTGCGCTGCTGTTTATTTTGACCTTTGCGATGTTGCAGACGCTTGCGATGCAGCTAACCCGTAAGCCGGTCGATCTGGGATTTTTGCCCGAACGTATAGGACGCGTTGCCTGCGGAATGTTCTTGGGCCTTACGCTATCGGGCCTTTTACTTACATTCCTTGTAATGGCGCCTTTACCAAACAAGTACCCTTACCAGCGCTTTGACCAGGGAAACGCGGATACCGAAAAGCCCAACAAAGTCTTGCTCAACGCCGACGGCTTTGTAACAGGATGGTTCAGTATCGTAAGTGGCGGCAGCTTCAGCGGCAAAAAAAGCTTTGCTGCCCTCCACCCCAATTTCCTGGACCAGGTTTTCCTGAACCGCCACAGCGCCGCTGACGACGTATCAATTATCACCAGCTCTCAAGCAATAAACATACCAAAGAAGGCCGCCTGGCCAGCTCCCCAAGGTCTAAAAGACTCAAACGGCCAGCCTGTACCACTAAAAACGGGACACAACCTCACAATCGTACGGGTGGGAATAAAGAAAAGCGCACTACGAGATGCGGGCAAATTTACACTTTCCCAGTTAAGATTAATCTGCAAACCAAAAGGATATACTAAGGACCCGCTTACCGGAAAAGGAAGGAACGTTTACCCCATCGGATACCTGAAAGCAGCGGACCAAATAGAAGTAAGCAGTAGGATACAAATAGAACGTGACGACTTCGAGAAGGACGCCATGGAAAAAGAGATTGATTTCGTTTTTCGTGTGCCGAATGATTTTGAGCCGGTGCTGGTCGAGTTTAAGCTAAACAACATTGCCCAGATACCGCGCAGCGCAATCGTATCTGCCGACCAGGCGCCGCCGCCGGCACTTTTCATCCAAGCGTCCAAAAAGTAAAAGGGATACCAGAAAATCTAACAGGCCTTCTCAGTAACGCAACAGCCCACCGAGACAGCAGGGCCCTGCTTCGCCCTCCAGAGAAGGCGAACTCAGCGACATCGGCAGGTCCGTCATCGGCGACCAATTCGAAGAAGAATAGTCCAACCCAGCTATTAACAAACGCCGAAGAAATGAATTTTTGGGGGTATAAGGGACCTCGCTTCGCGGGACAGCAACTCATGTCTTTTCATCAAACTCGCTCCGTGGGCCTATTTTTATCGTCTTCGTTCCCGGCTCAGAGGATGACTTATAATGTGTAACTGCGAGCACTGCGGCCTTAAGGGTCTTTTGTGCTACCACATATACCCTTAGCCGCAAACAACCAATTCTTCCAAATCCAGCTCCATCAGATGCTCAAGATAAGCGTTCAGTTCTTCTTCTGAAAAATGGGCTAGAAATTCCGGTTTGGCGCTTCTGTTGATTTCGCAAATGTAGTCTATCAACTCCCTTTTACTCATAAGTACGGATCCTTCAAAACTAATAAAAATCTCTGTTAACCTACGCAATATCGACAGGGCAAACATATTTTCTTTAGCCAACCAGACATCGGCCAGAGCAACGCCCTATAACCCAAACCACCATATAGCAGAGCCCTCTCTGCTTTGACTACCATATTTAGCCCAGACAGACAAACTGCCTTCATCACTTATTTAACTGTCCAATAAAATCACCCTCGGCGCCGGCCAATCCAAACCAAAAAAAATTACGAATTTTCTGTTTTTCTAATTTTCCGCCATCTTATCCAGACGAGGCCAATACGATGTTCCCTGGACATCCCAATATAATCTGTGACAATCCTTGACAGTCCTTGCCAAGACTGCTACATTCCTGCCATCAAAGTTGTGCTAAATTCAATATCACTCAATAGGAACTTGTAAGGAGGTTGTAATGGATTGCGAAAAATTCGTCGAAGAACAAATCACTGACATCAGGCAAACGGTGGCTGATGCAAAGGCCATCAACGCCCTCAGCGGCGGCGTGGACAGTTCACTTACGACGGTGCTCGGACACCGCGCCCTGGGCGACCAGCTCAAAACCGTCTTTATCGATAACGCCCTGATGCGCGAAGGCGAACCGCAGCGGGTCGTTAAGACCTTTGCTGACATAGACATTCCTGTTGAACTGGTGGACGCTCAGGATGAGTTCCTCTCCGCCCTGGCCGGCTTGACAGACCCCGAAGAGAAACGACAGGCCGTCACCGACACATTCTACTCGAAGGTCTTCAGCCAGCTTGTTACCGAATCGGGCGCAAAGTTTTTGCTCCACGGCACTATTCTCACGGATATCGAAGAGACCGTAGCCGGAATCAAACGTCAGCACAATATCCTTGCCCAGCTCGGCATCGACACCGAAAAAGCTTACGGCTATTCGGTCCTCGAACCGCTAAAGACCTTGCGAAAGGACGATGTCCGCGAGGTCGCCAAATCCCTGAACTTGCCGGCCGAAATCTCCGAGCGTATTCCATTCCCAGGCCCGGCACTGGCTACCCGAATCGTCGGCGAAGTAACCCGCCAGCGGCTAAATACTGTCCGCAAAGCAACCGCCATAGTCGAGGAAGAACTTGCGGACAGCAGAGCGTTTCAGTACATGGCTGTGCTGCTAAACGACCGCGCTACGGGCATTAGAAACAACAAACGCGAATTCGGCCAGATAATTGTCGTCCGTTGCATTGAGAGCATCGATGCCCGAACCGCAACGGCCACCGAGCTTCCCTGGGACAAACTAAACCTCATCTGCCAGCGTATTATCACCGAAATCGAAGACGTTAACCGCTGCCTCTACGACTTAACTCCAAAACCTCCTGCTACGATAGAATATATTTAGTCCCTGTTGCGGAAACAGCATTTGTCATTCCCGCGAAAGCGGGAATCCAGCTTTTTCGCTCTGGACCCCTGCTTTGGGTTCCCGCAAGGCGGGGTCCCTCGCAGGGGTGACATTGCCGGTTTCGGCTTTCCGCAACAGATACCCGTTAGAAATTCTGCGGTGATAATACCAACCCTGTTAGACACCCAAAGGAAACAATCCCTAACGGGACAAAAAGGGGAAATTCCTAACGGGGCTTGCAAACCTTTGTCTTTTGGACTATAAACGTGCTTTGCATAGTCAGTGGTGAGTGGTTAACTGGTGAGTGGTGAGTAGTTAATTACCAATTAACCAAATACGAGGGACAAGATATGAGATACAGCCGGATGTTTATACCAACAGTCAAGGAAGTACCCGCCGATGCCGAAATCGCCAGCCACAAATTGATGATTCGAGCAGCCTTGATCCGCAAAGTCGCCAGTGGCACATACACTTATCTGCCGCTCGGCTGGCGCAGCCTGCTCAAAATCATCGCAATCGTCCGTCAGGAGATGGACAAGGCCGGCGCTCAGGAAATTCTTGTGCCCTCTATGCAGCCGCTCGAGCTCTGGGACAAGACCGGCCGCAGCATCGACTATGGCCCGACAATATTCCGACTCGATGACCGTCACGGCAAGGGAAATGTTCTTGGCCCTACGGCCGAAGAGGTCGTTACCTACCTCGCCGCCGGCGAGATTAACTCTTACAAACAACTGCCCATAAACCTTTATCAGATAAGCCCGAAGTTCCGCGATGAGCTCCGTCCGCGATTCGGCCCGGTGAGGTCCCGTGAATTTATAATGAAAGATGCCTATAGCTTCGATGCCGACCCTGAAGGCCTCGATAAATCATATAAAATAATGTATGACGCATACTGCCGAATTTTTAAACGCTGTGGCCTGGAATACGTCATCGTCGAGGCTGAGTCCGGCGAGATGGGCGGCTCCGGCTCACACCAATTCACCGTTCCCTGCGAATCCGGCGAGGATACGATCGTTTATACCCAAGATGCCTCCTATGCAGCAAATCTTGAAAGGGCAGCTGTAGACCCACTGCCAAAAGAAAAAACCAACGCCAAAATCCCACCCATGCAGGATGTTCATACTCCGAATATTGGCTCCATCGAAGCGGTCTGCGCCTTCCTAAAGACAAAACCCGAGCAGATGATAAAGACGCTGATTTATTCGACTGAAGACAAAACGGTAGCAGTACTTATTCGTGGTGACCACGATGTCAATGAGGAAAAGCTAAGGTTGGCCGTTGGTGGCAAGCACATCGAGTTGGCAAATGAAGCTACGATAGAAAAAGTTACTGGTGCAAAGGTGGGTTTTGCCGGACCCGTCGGGATAGCCGATAAGGTCAATACGATACTGATGGACCATGCGGTGGCAGCGATGCCAGTATGGGTAACCGGTGCAAACAAGACCGACTATCATATCAAGAACGTAGTGCCGGGTCGAGATTTTGACATGAATAATGCCCAGCTAATCGACATCCGCTACGCCGGAGAGGGTGATACGCATAACGGCAAAAAGCTGCTCTTCAAAAAAGGTATCGAAGTTGGCCAGGTTTTCAAACTCGGAACAAAATACAGCGAGAAACTCGGCGCGAAATTCCTCGACGAGCACGGCACCGAAAAACCCTGCCTGATGGGCTGCTACGGCATCGGCATAAACCGAATTCTTGCCTCTGCCATTGAACTGGGCAATGACGACAACGGCATTATCTGGCCGATAAGTATCGCGCCCTTCGAGGTCCTGGTCACTTGCGTCAATCAGGACGATGAGAAAGTCGCCCAGGTAGCTGAAAATACCTACAAGCAGCTACTGGATGCGGGGATCGACGTACTGCTGGACGACCGCCCGCTGCGCGGCGGCGTAAAATTCAAAGACGCCGATTTAATCGGCATACCGCTAAGAGTTACCGTTGGCAGAAAGTCCGTTGCCGACGGCAATGTCGAGATAAAACTGCGGTCCGAATCCCAGAGTCAAAAAGTTGCCGTTGAAAAAGCGACAGATAAGATAATTAAGTTGGTCGACTCGCTAAAAGAACAGTTAAAAGCTTAATACAGTATTTATAATTGGTGACGATAAAACCTTGGAACCGGTTTTGGTCAAATTCCGCCTTAGTGGCAGGGATAATGCCCAAACAAACCCAAAATTGAAAAGGAGAGAATTATGAACAACGATAAACTTTCGAGACGGACTTTTATCCGCAATACTTCTCTGGTTGCCGCTGGGACGGTTGCCGGTGCATTGGCCGGCAAAGGATGCACCGCACGCACCGACATCAGACGCGTCGTCAAAAAAGGTCGCATCAACCAGTCCGTCAGCAAATGGTGTTATGGAAAATTCTCGCTCGACGAACTTTGTACAATAGCCAGGAAGATGGGCATGAAAGCAATCGACTTGCTCAGACCCAATGACTTCCCTACGCTTAAAAAGCATGGCCTTGTCTGCTCAATGGTCAGTACGCACGGCCTGACGAAAGGACTAAACAGAAAAGAGAATCACGAACAATGCCTCGCACAAATCCGGTCAGCAATCGATGCAGCTGCCGAATATAAATTCCCAAATGTAATTACCTTCCCCGGCAACAGAGCAGGTATGCCTGACGATATCGGTGTTGACAATACGGTCATCGCTCTAAAGCAAATTGCCGGATACGCCGAAAAGAAAAAAGTCACCATCTGCATAGAATATCTCAACAGCAAGGTCAATCACAAGGACTACATGTTTGATAATACGGCCTGGGGCGTCGAGGTCTGTAAGAGAGTCGGTTCCAAGAATGTAAAGATTCTCTATGACATCTATCATGCTCAGATTATGGAAGGTGATATAATTCGCACGATTCGCGATTATCACGAATACTTCGGTCACTACCACACAGGCGGCAATCCGGGCCGAAACGAAATCGACGAAACGCAGGAGTTGTATTATCCGGCTATTATGCGTGCCATTGCCGATACGGCTTTCAAAGGGTATGTGGCGCATGAGTTTGTTCCGAAACGCGATCCCATCAAATCTCTCGCTTATGCTGTACGAATCTGTGATGTTTAACTATGTGGAAGCTAAAAGAGCCTAAACCGGTAAAGCTGATAATTGGAATTTTGGCCGCCAACCACCAGTGTTTGCACACCACGACCGATGCACTAACTGATAAGTTTGGCAAGGCCGACTTTGTAAGCGATGTGTGGCCGTTCGACAAAACCGATTATTACAAGGACCAGACAGGCCCACGCATCCTAAGGCAGTTTGTCAGCATCGAACGGCTGGTCGACCCCGGCAAGCTGGCCAAAATCAAACAGCGGACAAACAAGCTCGAACAAAAACTGGCAGCAAGATTGGGCCTTCCACTGACAAGGCCTGTGAACCTGGATCCAGGGGTAATTGAACCCTCGAAACTGGTCCTGGCAACAACAAAAAACTATTCGCATCGTATATACATAGGCGCAAAAATGTACGCCGAAGTGACGCTGATTTTTGACAAAGGCCGATGGCGGCCGCTGCCACATACGTATCCGGATTACAAACAACAGTGTTATTTCGAGTTTTTTGAAAAAGTAAGGACCCGATTACTGGAGCAGCTAAAATCGCAACATTAACCACATTAGCAATAATCTTACTTGCAGGCTCATTTGTGCTGTCGGTCGTTTTAACAGCCGTTGTAAGAAAACTGGCCACTCGCGCCGGGTTTGTCGCACATCCAGCCGAAGACAGATACCATCAAGCGGTTATTCCACTCGGCGGCGGTATCGCAATCCTCACTACCCTGATAGTTTTCATTCTCGCCGGTGCAGCTGCAATGAAGCTGTTACTTATCCCCGGCCGCTTTGTTTGGCTTGCCGAACGGGCTAATATAGACCCTGCTGATTTTTTAGCCAAAATCAACCAGCTTGCGATTATATTGTTCAGCGTCCTTGCCTTGTTCACACTCGGCCTTTGGGATGACAAAAAACATCTCGGCCCATTTTTCAAACTGGCCGTTCAGTTCGCAGCTGCAATGCTTGCTGCCGCCTTTGCGGATATTCGCGTCGAGTTTTTCATCGAAAACAAAGTAATTACCTCCGTATTTTCAGCCGTTTGGATAGTCCTGATTATTAATGCGTTCAACTTTCTTGACAATATGGACGGTGCCTCTACCGGCATCGCGGTCATAGCGAGCTGCATTTTATTCAGCGCAGCGGCCTTAAGCGGCCAGGTCTTTGTCGGCGGCCTGGCACTTGTCTTCATAGGAACGTTATTAGGGTTTTTAGTATTTAATTTCCCGCCCGCCAAAATCTTTATGGGCGACGCCGGCTCTCTCGTAGTGGGCTTTTTTGTTGCTCTGCTGACTTTGCGCACCACCTATTATCACGAAGCACAAAGTGGCCAATGGTATCCGGTTCTTATGCCGCTGGTCGTTATGGCGGTCCCGCTCTATGATTTCATCAGCGTAACTCTGCTGCGCATAAGCCAAGGCAAAAGCCCCTTCGTCGGCGACACGCAGCATTTCTCGCATCGATTGAAAAAGCGCGGCTTAACCGATACCCAAACAGTTCTGACGTTATACTTAGCTACGCTCTGCACCGGCCTTGGTGCAACTTTTCTCTATCAGGTCAATCTTGCCGGTGCAATTCTAATCTTCATTCAGACAATTATGGTGTTATCGATAATCGCTATTCTTGAAACTGCTGGCAAAAATGACAAAGCCGCCGATTGATTCGGATTTATCCAAAAGCAGAGGCCTGGCGTCCCTGGAATACATTCTGCTTGCCCTTTGCGTCTGTGTGATTGCGCTTCGCACAACGTTTACCGAAGGCCCCGCTATGCAATCGACCACCCTACCGACAAATCTCAGCGACACTGTCTACAGTTTATCCACCTCGGCTGTCCTGATATTCTCTTTCGTCTTGTGGTTTGTATGGAGCTTTTGCAGTAAGAGATTTTTATACCGCCTCACCGGCATAGAAATCGGTTTGTGTCTTTTCTGCGTAGCTGCTGTCGCCGCCGGCTTTGCAGCAGCAAATAAGCGACTGGCAATTACCAATGTCGCAGTGTTTCTCGCACCGCCGCTAATGGCTCTATTGCTCGTTCAGATACTGGATTCGCAGTCAAAAATAAAGCTGGTATTGGCTGTCATTGCCGCCTTGGGCGTGGTCTCAACCTATCAGTGTGCTGATCAATTCTTCACCAGCAACCAGATGACGATTGAGCAATACGAGCAGGACCGGCAAAGTATGCTCGAACCGCTCGGCATAGAGCCTGACACCCTTCAGCATTTTCTTTTTGAGCATCGGCTTTATTCGAGAGGCGTTCGCGGTTTTTTCACAACGCGTAATTCCACCGGTTCGTTCGCATTGATGACGTTCTTTGCAGCTATCGTTTTATTTATCGAAAAATTCAAAAATCGCAAATCCCCATCCTCTCGGCCGCTGCATTTGCTCGCCTGTGCCGCTGCAGTAGCCATTATCATCTTTGGCCTTGCACTTACACGCAGCAAGGGCGCAATTCTCGGCTTGCTCTTTGCCACAGCAATATTTATCGTGTACCTTCGCTTCGGCAACCGGCTAAAGGCACACAAGAAAGTCATACTGATTGCCTGCCTACTGTTGGTCATCACAGGCACTTGGGCGGTTGTTTCGTATGGATTGAATCATGGCCGACTACCGGGCGGCAGCTCAATGCTCGTCAGATGGCAGTATTGGCACGCATCAGCAAGAATGTATGCCGACCATCCACTTACCGGCGTTGGCCCCGGCAACTTCGGGCATTTCTATACACATTACAAACCCGCCGAAGCCCTGGAATCCGTTGCAGACCCGCACAATTTTCCACTTGGCATTCTGACTCAGTATGGCCCCATCGGCCTTGCCGGATTTTTAGCCATGATTTTCATCCCGCTATGGGGAACGATTTGTCCCAACCCTGTAAGCTCAAGCCCTTCGCCAAAAGCACAACCTGAGCCGGCTTTTAGAACTCCGGCTGTAAGTTTCTTAATTGTTGTATCAGCGGCATTGCTGCTTATCAGGCCGATGCTTATGCCCGCAACACCTGCCGATACTCTTGACGTGATGATTTATGTGATAGTGACATTATACGTTGTGCCCGTAGCCGTTTTTATCATTGGTTTCTTTCTTCTGACAGTACCGTTACGAACAACACGCAATACGCAATACGTAATACGCAATACGAATATAGCGGCCGCTCTTTTTTGTGCTGTTTTAGGCGTAGCTTTTCATAATTTGATAGACTTTGCCATTTTTGAGCCGCCCGTTTTCACCACTCTTTGGGCAATAATAGCCTGCCTGATCGCGATAGATTTTCACACAAACCGCCGACCGCAGCTCGCTCTAAAGCCCCCCCTTGTCGTAAGAGCGATTGTCGGCCTTATCGCCCTGGTAATAATTGGGGCTTATTTCTATTATGTGTGGTCGCCGGTCAAGAAAAGCACCGACAAAATCCGGCAGGCCCATCAAGCCATCTCTAATGGCCAATTTGAACAGGCCCAGAGACTTTTGGATTCTGCCGCGAAGGATGACTATTTAAGTCCCGCTGCATTATCCATGAACGGCCGACTATATCTGCATCATTTCGAGCTGACGCAGAACAGGAATCGTGATTTACTTTTGAAGTCGGAGAAATGCCTGCAGGCCGCAATCGAGCGTAACGGTGCCGCTTTCAAAAACTTTGAGCGATTAACTGATGTCTATGAGTCGCTCGCAGAGATCTCGCGACAGCAGGAAAAGACCGATTGGCTGAATAGAGCTTTCGGTACTGCCTCACTCGCGGTTGAGCGTTACCCAGGCTGCGGGCGACTGCAATTCAAGGTGGCCAAAATCGCTGAAAAGTTGGGCAAAATCGATATCGCCATCGAGCAGTACGAAAAAGCTATCGACATCGAAGATAGCTTCCGCAATCAGTTTCAGCTAATATACCCCGAAAGGAAGAAAATTGTCAGCCGACTTGGCGAAGAAGAATACAAGAACGCAAAACAGCGAATAAAACACCTTACTGAACAACCAACCCCATAATGCAAGGTTCAAAATACGCTTGCCAGTTTACCGGCAGCCGAGTCGAAGGGCTTCACGAGATACGAGATACGATTTCATCAGGTATGTCAAAGTTCGCGTATGTGTTTTGCACGTCGTCGTGTTCTTCAAAGGCCTCCATCAGGGAAATTATTTTCTTGGCGGTTCCCTCATCACTGACCGGCACAGTATTCTGCGGCACCATTGAAATTTCAGCTACCTCAGTAGGTATTTCTTTCTCTTTCAAAGTCTTTTTTAGTTCTTCATAAGCGCCCGGCTCACAGGTTATCTCGAAAACCTCCCCTGTATTTTGCATATTGTCCGCGCCCGCACTAAGAGCGATCTCGAAAAGCTGCTCTTCGTCCACATTAGCAGTATTGACGGTGATAAGTCCCTTCTTGCTGAACATCCAGTTAACGCACCCGCCCGCCCCTAACGAGCCGCCGTGTTTTTCGAACAGTCTCTTAACTTCCGGCGTGGTCCGATTGCGGTTGTCCGTCAGTGCCTCGACCATTATAGCCACGCCGCTCGGCCCATAACCTTCGTAGAGCACCTCTTCAAAATGAACACCCTCCACCTCGCCGGTTCCTTTTTTGATTGCCTTTGCAATCGTATCTTTCGGCATATTGGCCGCCTTGGCCTTGTCGATTGCATATCGCAAAGCAAGATTCGCAGCCGGGTCACCTCCGCCGTTCTTGGCTGCGACTATTATCATTCGAACCAATTTACTCCATATCTTGCCGCGTTTGGCGTCGGCTGCCGCCTTCTTATATTTTATTCCCGCCCAGTGTGAATGACCTGACATACATGCTCCTAACCGATACTATGAACTAACAACCAAACATTATACCTCATCTTCTTTTATAAGTAACCATTTTTCCCCAAATGTTTGTTTCGCGGTGCACTCGTTCCTTCAGCCGTCGCTGCAACGGCGACGCTATCGGCCACACGCTAAACGCTACCCACTATTCAAGCACAGCGTGGGCGTGGCGGGCGTAGTGGCCGCGAAGGTCACGTTCGTACTGCTTCAGAATCTTTTCACCGAGGCCTTTATAATCTCCGCAACGGTATAAGGCCCGTGCCAGTATCAGCTCACGCAGCGAACGATTCCGCGTCAGGGTGTCCTCGCTGCCGCGTGGCGTCCGACGCCTGGCATCACCGATATCCATAAAAGCATGACCTCTCATACCCGGCTTTCCCAACAATTCCGCAAGCGCTCTGGCCGCAGCCGGACCCCTCAGCCTCTCAAGTGCCATCGCCACCGCCCGATGATGTGAGAACTCACTTTCAGCGTCGAGCTGTCCTACCTTCTCAAGAATGACACCCAGTCCCCGCTTATCACCTGTGCACCCCAAAGCAATGATAAGACTATCGAGCGTGCTAAGGCTCGCACCAAATTGCCCCATGCCTGTATAATTCCAGCCTTTGTCCCACTGGCTGGACTTGACAGCCTCCAACAGTGTCCCGGCCCCTCTCGCGTCACCTAACATACCGAGGATATGGGCATAAACGAGTCTGGCCTTTTTCTCCTCAGCAGCCTCGTAAGCCTTCCTAAGAAGCCCCAGAGCCTGTTTCGGCTGGGCAAGGACTGTCTCCAGCCCGTCAAAGTCGTTGACAACACGCTCCACAGCCTGCGCAATCTTTTCCTTGGGCAGCGGAAACGAATCCTTGTCCGTAAGCACCCTCTTCGGCAGGTTACCCTTCTCGACCAGGTGTTTCTGAAGCACCTTGATATTAATCTGACGCACGCCCTTGCCGCTCTCGGCCGCCATCGCCGCCGCTACACCCGCCGCATAGCCCTGGTTCTGAATGTCTGCCTGCATACGTATAACGGGCATCGCATCGCGATGGGCACTGACGCCGAGCCCCGTAACTAAAATGCCGTCAAGCCCCTTCGGCAGCAGACAGCGATAAGGTACGTTAACGAGCATCTCTTTTCTGTCGGGCGGCTTTAGCACGAACACCGGATGTATCGTAAAGCCGTGCGAGTCGAAATTGCTTCTGGCGATTACAATAGTGTCAGCGTAGCTGCGTCCGTTGGAGATATCCAGCGGCAACATAACAAAGTCACCGACGATGCGCCGCCGTTCACGCGTGTCAATCAACTGCCCCAGGTCATAAGCATCTTTATACTTTTTCTTGGCGACGACGAACGCACGCCAAACGTCGATAACGTCCGAGTCATCGATAAAGGTCCAGTCGGTATTAGTGTACCCCGCGCCCATCTTGCGTGGAGGAAGCCCGGCGCCCTGGACCGCGACGCCGGAACCGTTGGTATAGACGCACGCAGCACCGGCCGTAGCAGCAATATCTGCATTACCGGTCGAATCGATGACCACCTTAGCAAGCACCACGCCGCGTCCTTCGGGCGTGGCCACTACCACCCCTTTGACGCGCCCATTTTCCACGAATGCACCGCAGCCCAGCGTGCCGAACCAGAGGTCCGCACCGGCCCTGCGCAGCTCACGCCGATACCATTCCATCTTCCATTCGATGTTCCACCCCGCGCCCTTGCTTTTCCCATCGTCGGCAAAACTGACGAGACCCTCATCGATCTCTTTGGTGAAGCCTTTGATATAACCGTAATAATACTTGCTGATAAGGCCGAGCGTTCCCACTCCACCGAGGCCGTGGAGGTACTCTACCACGAGAGTCCTGGCCCCCTGCCGCGCCGCGGAAATGCCGGCTGGTGCCCCACCGGTGCCGCCGCCAACGACTACTACGTCTACCTCACCGAGCACAGGTACAGCCCGCTTGTCGGTAGGAACACTCGCAGGCTTGGTTTGAAACGGGCGTAATCCGCTCAGATTCTCCCGAATATCTCCGAATGCAACCGGCGTTTCCGGCTCACCGCATAGTCTGACGTTACGGGGTCTCGCTATGCCCTTAGCCTCCGAAGCAGCCGCGGCGCCGATGCGACTGCCTACCTTCATCAACTCCAGCGGCCGAAGTAGCCTCGCTACCGCACTGCGGGATATATCCGCGCAACCACCAAGGACGAACAGACGTTTAGCGCCCATAGGTCTAAATGCGTCCAGATTGACTTTTTCCGCGCCGGGCCAGACGCCGGACAGACTTTTCTTTCCCTTCATCGCATCGGGCGGCACCTGAAAGAGCATCTCCGACGCATCTGCCTGTCCCGGATGCCACGTTTTGTCACGGGCGATTTGTTCAGCCCGGGCAAAAGACGCGAAGGAGCCGTCCTTCATCCGTATTTTAAGCGTGTATTCAATGACCTCACGACTGGGACCGTCCCTAACCGGTATCGGCGTGAGCATCTTTCGTGCCTGGATATCTTTGCCGGTTCGTACATCACCGCCGACAACAATCCGCTTAAAGCTCTGCAGCCCAGCCGGATACGGCTCAAAGGCCGCGCCCGCCATCCTCGCTACACTTGCCCGCGGCGTCGCATCGATAATGACCTTGGCCCTGACCGCCTGTCGCCCGGAACGGTTGGCCATAACGATGCCGGCAACCTCCCCGCTCTCTCCGCGAAGCACATCTGTCGCATAGCAACCAAACAAAAACTGCACGCCCGTATCGAGCAGTGCTTCATCCAGCGCGCGCTTCACCTGCATCGGGGCCACAGGCGACCCGGCGAAAATCTTCTTCGCCAGCGGCGAGGTCGGCTCTTCACCCGCCTTCAGCCACAGCCGATACGTCCCGCAAATGTCTTCGCCGAGGTACGGCCGGGCCGCCGCAAGAAAAACTTTCGCACCTTTTTGCGCCGCTTCTACAGCCGCAGCCACACCACCCGATGCTCCCCCGACAACCACGACGTCCACATCGTAAGCGACAGGAATATCCCTCGCCGATTCATTCACTGCTCTTTCGCAAGCCGATGAGGCAGAAATAGCTTCATGTCGGGCGTGAACAGCGTTTCCAGTACTGGAAACGCCGCTTTTGGAGGCTTTCAAACAGCCGGCTTGTACAAAAGGCAAACAAAATAGCGTCGTGACCAGTATGAACTGAACCAATTTCTTCATTTTTCAGTCCTTTCTACGAATACCTACATTATCCCGATTATTCACTCACGTGCAATAAGAATCCATTATACAGCTACCCAAGTCAAAGCTCTGTCCCCGCTGCTTCGTTTTGCAAAGCAAAACGGCGAGGGGCCGAGCCAATAACCAAGAGTCAATAATCAATTAAAAAGGGCCTATACCGAATCAATCGGTATAGGCCCTGAATTGATGCAAAATCACTTGACGACTTAGTCTCTCCAGCGCTGTCAAAACGGCTTGTCAAACGGCTGGGTCCTGCCGGTAAGCCAACCAATCTCAGCACCCGACAGAGCATAGTTATAGAAGCGGGCATCGTCCACCATGCCCCTGAATTCGTCGCTCGGGCTACTATCCCATTCCTGTCCTATCGACCACCGTGCCTGCCCGGCCGGATTGCCCGAGGGTGTCTCCGTGCCTACCAAAACGCCATCGGTGTATGCGTATGCTTTGTTCCCGTCTCTGACGTACGCTATGAAATGCCACTGGTTGTCGCTGATTTTCGGGGGGTACGTATTATAGCCCCCAGCTTCCACCAGCAAAAGGCCCTGTTGAACACCAAAAATGAAATCGTGGCCGCTACCAGTAGTGTTAGATCCAATCACGGTGCCTTCACCCATCTGGGTGCTTTTGATCCATAGACTGACCGTGAAATTGTTGGTTGTGAGGTCATCAGCTATAGCGTCAATTGCGACATAATCATCGCTCCCATCCAAATCCAGCGCGCCGCCCATGATCCCGGCTACCCACTGCGGGTCACCGCCAAGTGTGCCATCATTGCCAAGGCCGGACGAATCAAAGGCGATGGTACCTGTACCTTCATCAAGCTTCCAGTGCCCTATCAGACCAGCGCTGCTGGGCTCGACCGGTGTGATGAACTCACGGCTACGAGCATACAGCCCGATATCGTCAAAGTACAATGTACCACTGGCGCCATTGCCGTCGATCCCAACAGCCAGCTTCGTGACATTCTGCAGGCCCACGCCTGACGATGCAAGGTCAATATTCCATGCTTGCCACGTTGCTAGTGTTAAGTTACTGGCCTGGCCATCGTATGTGACCTTGGAGCCGTTGACCTTCACATACAACTGCCCGGTGTTCCCCGCGGTGCCGTTGAAATGCACAGCCAAAGTCTGAACTTGAGCTTCAGTCCAGTTCTGGGCCGGCGTCAGCGTCAGCTCTGCCTCCGAATATGCTGCGCCGCCGGTGTTGCTGTAGAAGAACGGCATCGACTGCTTACCGCCGTAAACGATAGTCTGCTCGCAGAAAGGAGCATTCTCATAACCAACGAGAGAGCCGTTTGTCGCGACGCCGAATCCATCTATCCACACGTTAAATATCCTCTTGCTCGCCGGGTCACCGGGGTCAAGGTCATTGTAGCTCTCGAAATCGTCCACAACAATATTGTCCTTTGTCGTAAAGCTCCAGATAGCACTTTCCCAGGTACTTGGGCTCTCGGCCTCATTGACCTCATTAACCTTCCAGTAGTGAATCGTGTTTAAATCCAGGGCCAAGGGACCATGGCTGGCCTCGGTAACGGTAGCGACAGCGGCAGTACCGTCTATCACAGCCTGCTCGTCGGTGCTAACGTACACATCGTGCGTAACAGCTTCTCTTCCTGCTGCCCAGCCAAGGACCACAGCTCTGTCCACACCTGTTGCCCCGGAATCCGGATAGGGCTGTGTTGCATTCACAGGTATAAAGAAGAAGCGAACCTCGCTGAGACCATACTGGTTCAGGATACCTCCCCAGTTGCTGTTAGCTGTGAGCCTGATGTACCTTGCTGCGACACCGCCAAAATCAATCGTGGTATTGTGCTCATAGCCGGGTGTTCCAGGCGCCCGGGCAAACTCGGCAGTTGTGCCCAATGTCGTATAGTCGGTGCCATTGGCCGAATATTCAACGGTAACATCTTTGAACCCGAAACCTATCATTGGCTCCAAACTGCCGTTCGAGTTCCATACCCACATCTCATGCAGCTTGTAAGGCTTGTCGAATTCAAATTCGATCCAGGTCGGCTGTGGCCCTGTAATATCGCTCAGCCACATATTGTCGTCAGCTTTTTTATCGTGCAACAAACCACTCTCATCCAGTCCGGAGCCGTTGACGGCATTCTCAACCCCCCGATTCAATGCCTGGCTGGAAGCCGCAGCGGTAACGTTCTCGATGGGATAAGCGAGCAGCTCGGTCGTAAAACTCCAGACAGCACCTTCGTATACCCCATAGTCTGGCGCGCCATTAACCTCATCGACACGCCAGTAGTAAGTCGTGCTGAAATCAAGGCGTTGGGGCGGAGCATAGCTGGTGGCACTCTGGGTGATACCGCCAACGCCGTTTTTGACGTCGTCGAAGTTCTCACTAAGGTAAACTTTGTGCCCATTGGTTGGCGCCGCGTAAATTCCCGGCTTCCAGCCAAGGACCACATCTCGTGACACATCGATCTCTCCAAAGGCCGGGCTGGGTTTCGCAGCCTTTCCAAGCGTATACTCTATATGCAACAGCAGTGTGCCCGCCGCCTTGTCGGAAGTTCGGTGGCTTTGAGAGGGATTGTCCGGGTCCTGGTTGAATATCAGCACCAGGGCATTGCCGGCAGCCCAACCGGGCTGGCCGAGTACCTCCTCGATGACAGCGGAGATATCCGATGTCCGGTTTTTTGAACCACTTGCAGGCCAATGCTCCGGACTCCACTTCGCCACCGCCGTCGTTGCGGGTCTGGTCGAAATATTCCCGGGGGTGTCGGCAAACGCAGGTGCATTGGGAGTGAGCTCACCCTGGATGATTATATGAACTGCGGCACTGCTCTCCATGTCATCTTGCGTGAGCTCGACATACGCATTGGTAACGGTGGCACCGGCAGGAACACGGACGTTCACGAACCGCAGACCTATCGTCACTATACCACTATCATTGCAAAACTCCAGGTCGCTGCTGCCGAAGTCCATACTCCCCGACGGCGTCGGGTTAGTTTGTTCAACAGCATCCCGAGATTCCTTGTTTGTGCCCTCCCACACTGCGCCAAAGACGACATTTGTGTCGGCCAGAGCCAGCACCACAACAAAAGACATTAAAAGAATCAATTTCTTAGACATAATAATCCTCCTTCAAAAAAGTTTGAATAATTAGGCTTTGGCTACACACCAAAACCCCGACTTGTTGGGGTCGTTTTCAACAAGCACCAAAAACAGAATACAGAAAACAGAGCACAGAAAACAGAAAAATCTGACATCCGATTTCTGACATCTGTCTTCTGACTTCTTGTTTTGTGCCTGCTCAGGACAATTCTTTCGACTTGGCGTCACCTCCTTCCCTTACAAGCCCAATCCGTTCTCCGTAGTAGTCTTACTACGAAGGATGAATATTAGCTGTTAATTGAAATGTGAAAATGACACCCGCGAAGTACCTGTACTCGCGTTACCCCCTTTGCTGTCTGCGACAGCAGACAAGGGGGTGCGAGCACAAAGTTCTTACTTAAAACTCTATACCTCACCTGTTGACCTTTCAGCTAAGCTAATCTACTTAAAAACTATAGAAGTTTCACCTGCCGAAAAGCCAGAATCCACAGATACCCGGCTATGCGGGCACAAGTTTCACCAACCTTATTTATACCAAATTAGCCCCCTTCACTTCAAGGAAAAATTTCCATATTTTTTAAGGACTTTCTCATTGTTGGTACAATGTCGGGTCAAGCCCTGATTGCCGAGAATTAAATATTGACCATTAAGATAGACTCTGCTAATAAGTTGACAGTAAAGTAAGGAGGAAACGGCCTTTATTACTTTTGTTAATATCTCGAAAAGCTTGACAGTGGCTATTTTGAGTCTAAAATCACGGTTTATGGCTGATTCGCCCCCACGAAAGAAGAAAAAGAAAAAACACAATCCCTTCACAGATTGGCTGGCCTATCTTGCGCTGCGGATTTTTATGGTTTTTCTTTACTTATTCGATGTCGAGACCAATCTAAATACCGCTTGCTTTCTCGGCCGATTGTTGTGGAAACGCTACCATCGCGGCCGAAAGCGGGCTTTGGACAATCTTCGCGCAAGTTTCCCAGAAAAAAGCGAACAATGGATATGGGAAACAGGCCGACGAAGCTTCGAGCATCTTGCAATGCTGCCGATTGATGTGTTGTTTATGGCTCGACTGGTAAAAAAGCATAACCGGCGTGACTACTCATACTATAAAACTGCTGAAAGGGCCAAATGGCTGATGCAGGAAGGCCGGGGGCTGCTGATGGTCACCGCCCATTACAGCGACTTTCTGATTATGGGTTACATTCTGGGGCTGTTTGGCTTTAATATTCACAGTGTCGCCCGGCCGCTGGACAACAGGTATATTAACAGGTACCTATATGGGGTCCTCAAGCGATCTGGGCTAAGAACAATTGACAAAAAAGGCGCAGCCGAACTTATGGGAAAAATCGCTTCAACCGGCGCTACGCTCTGCTTTATCGCTGACCAGGACGCGGGCAAAAAAGGGATATTTGTTGATTTCTTCGGCCGTAAGGCCAGCACTTATAAAAGTATAGGCTTGATTGCCATTACCAATAATATACCAATAGGAGTGGGATATACCAGGAGAATTGATAATCGTTTTTACTTTGAAATTGGAGTTAATCGCATTATCTTCCCCGAAGAATGGGCCCAAAAGGACAATTCGCTGGAATGGGTTACTGCAGAATATACCAAAGCAATTGAAGAATTCGTGCGGAAAGACCCAAATCAATACTGGTGGCTGCACCGTAGATGGAAGAATCGGCCAAGAAATGAGAGGGAAAAACCTTAGGAGGCAGACCTCAAAAACGCTTATAACATGTTGCAAATAAGACAGTTACGCTTTGTTCTACAATCTTATCGTAGGGGCAGGCCCATGTGCCCGCCCCCAGGGCAACCACGAAGGGTTGCCCCTACAAAAAATACTGGAAAAATTTTCCTTGAAGCGAAGTGGCTAAGTTGGTATAAATAGTATTGGAGAAATGTAGGGTTTTTCGTCTTCTGGTTCGGTAGAAGAGGAGTTAAGAACTTCACATTTCAGTCAACAGCTCATATTCATCCTTCGTAGTAGGACTACTACGGAGAACGGATTGGGCTTTTACAAGGAAGGAGGTAAAATAAAGTCATACAGAAATTGTCCTGGGCAGACAAGGAATTTAGTGAAGATGGAGCTTTTTGTCAGGGTCTTGGTGTGTAGCCAAAACCCAATTATCTTAACTTTTTTGAAGGAGGATTATTATGTGTAAAAGATTGATTTATGTAATGACGTTTGTTCTCGCGCTGGGCAGCACGGCCCACGCAGCGCTGTACCTTTGGAACGGCAGCGCGGGTGACGGCAACTGGGATACGGCCCTCAACTGGACCGTGACCGATTCGCTGTGGACCTGGCCCAACGAAGAGCGCGGCGATAAGTACACCAACAGCGACACCATCGGGATCGACATCCTCAACGGGGATGCGGTCAGCCGTGGCAGCGATCTGGCCATTCATGGCGCCGCCGACGGGTCGACGACCGGCGTGCTTACGCTGAACAATGGAAGCTCGCTAACCGTAACCGGCAGATTGGCAACCGCCACTTATCAGATGGGTCGGGGTCAGATCGATATCCTGGGCGGAAGTACTCTGACCATAACAGGTGAAGGTAATGACCTTTATGCCGGCGATGACGTAAACAACGTGGGTACGATTAACATCGTTGATTCCACTGTTACCATCGCGGACGATCTCAAGGTCGACGAGGGTGAGGGCTACGTCAATATCAGCGGCAGCTCGACCCTAAATTGTGACGATATAGTCGTCCCCGAAGCTGGCACTGCTGTGGCCTACCTGGACATAAGTGGGACCACGACGGTTAACATCGTGGACGATTTTAGGATCGATGAAGGTATCGGCACCATCAATATCAGCGGCGACGCGGTCGTAAACTGGGGTGACGACATGAAAATCGGCGACAATGCCACGGGAAAGGGCTACCTGAACGTAAGCGGAAACGCGGTTCTTAACGGTGGTGACGATTTGGTGACCGACGACGGCGAAGGTCACATCATTATCACCGACAACGCAATCGTCAATGTCGACGATTTAGTCATCGTAGAGAACGACAACGGAATAGGCTCCCTGGAAGTAAGCGGAAACGCTACGGTCAATTGCGACGATTTTAAGATCGTCGATGACCCAAATGGCACAGGGTCCCTGCTCGTCAGCGGTAACGCGATTATTACCTGCGATGACTACATCGGTAACGACGACAGTGGCGAGCCGTCATCGAGTACAGTGACACTGGACGGCGGTACAGTCATAGTAGGAGACGACACCACGTTCAATGACGATAATCCCGGGACGGCTACCATCACCATAAACAGCGGGAGCTGGCTCGGCAATGACCGTATTAACGTCAGCGATAACATCGACAGCACCGTACACGTGACGATCAACGGTGGCCAGATGATCTGCAAAGCCCTCAGACTGGGTGAAGGCGGCGGCGATGACATCGGCCAGATTAGAATCAACCTGAACGGTGGAATACTACAGGCTGATAGTCTGAGTATCGTTACTACCGACACCCAGATCATTTACACCGGCGGGGTGCTCAAGATCGGCAGTGCCGATGTTAACGAAGTCGACATGCAGCAACTGATCACCGACGGCACGATCATTGCCGACGGCGTCTATAGCATAGCCACCGACGGCGACTACACGGCGCTGAATCCTGCGACGCTAACGCAAGCTAAGCTACCTAAGCCTCTTGATGGTGCCCAAGGTGTGCTCTTGGGTACTACTCTTAGCTGGGTAGCGGGAGATACTGCCGCCACACACGATGTGTACTTCGGCACGAGCAGTCCACCGGCGTTCATAGGCAACCAGGAAGCGACCACCTATTATCAGCCCATTGAAGTAGGCACTACTTACTACTGTCGGATCGATGAGGTCGAGGCCGATGGTACTACGGTTCACACCGGTAACGTCTGGAGCTTTACGACGACGACTGATTTATCGACGGTCAGTGAAATTGCTACGCAACCTGACCCGGCTGACGGTGCCGCAGGTGTGGCCCTGGATGCGACTCTTAGCTGGTGGCCGGGAGCTTCTGCCGTTTCGCACGATGTGTACCTCGGCACTACCAGTCCACCGGCGCTCTTAGGCAGCACGACAGAGTTGAGCTTTGATACAGGACCCCTCGAGTCAGACGCCACTTACTACTGGCGGGTCGATGCGGTCGCGGCCGACGGCACGATCCACAGCGGTGATATCTGGAGCTTTAAAACGGTGCTCGATATACCCATTACTGACCCGACTCTTCTGTGCTGGTGGACGTTTGATGAAGGCCAGGGCACTGCTGCTATTGATTGGTCCGGCCACGGCAATTATGGCACTGTTAATGGCGCAACCTGGGTGGCAGATGGTCAGGTCGATGGTGCGCTGGACTTTGGCGGCGACGGAGACCACGTGCTCGACGATGCTGCCGCAGACTACCTGAATGGTTTGGACGCCTTGACGGTTTCCATGTGGGTCAAGTCTGACGTGACCAACACGGACAAGGGCTTCATTATCTGCAGCGACCCCGCCGGCAATGACGACGTAGTCACTATGCGCTATGATAAAGCCGGCTCAAGTTACGGCGGCACAGACCTAATGAAAACGGGGCTAACATCGACAGGCGGCGAACAGCAGTTGGAGACTTCCAGCGGCGTTCAGGTCACCGAGTGGCAACACGTTGCGATGACCTGGAGCAGCGGACAACCAATTAGGTTCTACATTAATGGAGCCGAGGACACGCCATCAGGCAGGCATGACGGCATGGTCGGTACCATAACCGGCAACTCGAAGCTGATTATCGGCAAGGGTGGCAAAGATCAAGGTGCCGGCGCCGGATGGGACGGCATGATCGATGACGTCCGCATCTACAACATTGCACTGAGTGACGCCGAGATATACGCCTTAGGGGCTCCCTCGGAGGCCTCGGCCCCGAGCCCAGCTGATGGTACCACAGAGGTAGAAAAGACGGTTACTCTTAGCTGGCTGCCGGGAGTTACTGCCGCTTCGCACGATGTGTACTTCGGCGACAGCAGTCCACCGGCGTTCATAGGCAACCAGACAGAGACCAGCTATAGTCCCGGAACCCTTGACAAAGGCAAGACATACTACTGGCGAATTGATGAGGTTGAGGCCGACGGCACTACAAAATACGAAGGCAGTGTCTGGAGCTTTACGGTTACAGCCCTTGGACGATGATCTTGAAGATTACAACGACACAATGTTGCTGAGCCGGCAGGTTCCGGAGCGAAGGTGCTAAAATGGGCCCACGCCTGAGTTTCTGGGCGTGGGCCCTGTATTCCTCATAAGAGATGGGGCCTGTTGAGCCGTAAGAGGGTTTGATTTTAAGGATTATGTTGTTTTGGCGGATCAGTGGCTTGATGAGCAACTGTAGCCAAAACCTAAATTAATCTAACTTTTTTGAAGGAGAATTATTATGTGTAGGAAATTGATCTTTTTAACTTCTTTTGTCTTGGTGCTGGGCTTGCTTGGAAGTGCAAGTGCTTTCCAGGTCGTCGATGACTTTGAGAGCGGGAACCTGAACATCTGGGAAATCACGGAGGGACAGGCGGCGGTGGCAATTGGCCCAGATCCCACCAATCCAAGCAATAACTGCCTGGTCTTTTCGCCGGAGACCATCACCATGCGTACCCCTTGGGGGCTACTGGAAGGCAAGGCCGAAATGCTGTCCTACAGACTGATGTACGACAAGCAAGCAGATGGCACGGTCACTCTGATTTTTGGCGCGTCTGACCCGGACGGCACCGCTTGGGGCAACTACTACGCCCTTGCTCGGATGAACAGCTACGGCGACCCAGCGAACATCCCCGATATGGATGTTCGCGACGGCGGTGCCTATACCGACGTGGTCCAGGCAGACCTGGAACCCCTGAGGTGGTACGATGTGCTGCTCGACATTGACACCGCAAGCAAGAAATACGACCTGTACATAGACGGCGTGCTCGTATTTCAGGGGGCCGCCTTCCGTTCAGGCTATAGCCCTGCAAACCTTGAGTACATTCTACTCAAGACGACCACGTGGGAAAACAATTTCGCAAATGGCACGGTCTATGTAGACGACATCGTGCTCGGCGAGCCCGCGGCCACGATAATTGTGGAGGCCGGTGGGGACATCGCCGCGGCGAACGCGGCCGCTGTGGCCGGTGACGTCATCGACATCGCCGCGGGAACCTTCGCCATCACGGCCGCGATCGAAATCAAAGACGGAGTCACCTACCAGGGCGCAGGCGCCGGGCTGACCATTATCGACGGGGGCAACCTCACGCGTGCTTTCGTGGCCTGGGGCGACCGCGGCGCCACCAGCGGCCAGGTCGATGCAGACGGCGTCGGCGTGCCGAACGCCACCGGTCCGAAGGACTGGGTGTTGGACGGGCTGACCATCCAAAACTGCGTGGCGGACACCGCAGATCGCCGGGATATCTTGAGTGGCGCCCGCGACCTGCTCAACAACTACACCGGCGCGCCTTATACGCTCGCGACCGCGCAGGCAGAGAACGACGACTTTACGGACAATCCCGGGTGGTTCGACGTCCTCAGTGGTAGTGCCGACGATAATCTCACCGACGTGGAGCTTCAGGCTTACCTCGACGGCAATCCCGTCGGCAGCGCCGGCCACTTGGTGGTAAATGACGACAAGGATCGTAACGCCGGCGCAATCTTTTGCGGTAATGGCGCGGTCGGCGCCATTCAGAACTGCGAGTTCCTGAACAACTCAACGCCGATAGATGGTGACGACGGGGGCGCAGTCAGCCTTACGGGTCTCTCCGTGGTGACCATCAATGACTGTCTGTTCGACGGCAACTATGCCTGTTCTCCAGATGGCGTCAAGCTAGACGGTCCTGACGGCGACGGTAGTCACATCAAGGTGGAAGGTTCTTCGGCCTCGGCCATCACGCCCGGCACAACATTAATCGCCAACCGTTGCGTTTTCCTGAACGGCAAAGCTGAAGATGATGGTGCTGCGATTCAATCAGCTGCTGTCGGCTCCATTATCCGTCTCGATAGTTGCTGGTTCGAGGGAAACACCGCCGCGGATGATGGGACCGTCCTGTTTATCGGAAACGAGTCATCTGCTGAACTGACCGTCACGAACTCTATTTTTGTCAATAATATTTCAACTGCTGCTTCCGACCGGATGTGTCAGGTGAGACGGAACTCCAAGTTTATCAATTGCACATTCGTGGGCAACAACCAGGATGACCAGGACATGATCTACAACCACGCCAACGCAGCCGACACGGATGCTGACGGCGCGGATGACGAAATGGCCGATGCGACGCAGGTCATAAACTGCATCTTCGCGAACAACGTGGTTGGCAATGGCGACGACATTCTGGGTTCCCGCAACGCCAGCTTTACAATCGCGGCGGTGAATTGCCTCTTCTTTGGCAACACGCTCCAAAACGGTAACCCCGCAGACAACACGCAGAGACCAGCGGAAGAGACGGGCAGCGTTCTGACTGACCCGCTGCTGGATGCCAATTACGTCCCAGGCGCAGGCTCACCGGCCATCGACGGAGGCGTGGACGTCTCCGCTGAAGGCGTGACGACGGACTATAACGGTGACCCGCGTCCGCAAGGCGCAGCCTATGACATCGGCGCGTACGAAGCCCCCTGACAACTGAGAGGTAAGGAGTATCGGTCAACAGAATTGAGAGGCCATCAACGGCCAGAAAAGTGGTAAAAGATGTGTTGGGCCGGCTTGCCGGCCCAACACATCTGAGCCCGTTTGGACCTCGAAAGAGCACCCGAACAGCCGGTGTTCATGTCGCGGCGGAATCTCTGCCATGCAGGGATGGACTGAAGAAGGCGAACTCACCCGCTAATTTGTACGTTGCCGGAGCCGCAAGGTTCCGGATTCTAAGGTCGTAAAATGGGCCCACGCCTGAGTTTCTGGGCGTTGGCCCTGTGTTCATAATAAGAGCTGGGGCCTGCCGGGCCGTAAGAACGTTTGATTTTAAGGACTATGTTGTTTTGGCGGGTCAGTGCGCATCACACTTTTATCTGGGTCGTTCTCAATACTTCCTCGATAGATATAATTCCCGCCCTTACCTTTTCAATTCCATCCAATTGCAAAGAAACCATTCCATTTTGAAGGGCCTTTGCTCTCAATTTCTTTGAGCTCGCCCGTTCATTAATCATTTCCATAATTTCCTCATTCGGCACAAATAGTTCGTGAATGGCAATTCGGCCGGTATAGCCGGTATCCCGACATTTTTTACAGCCTGCGCCGCGATAAAATTTCGGGACCTCTCCACCGGCCTTTTCGACGATCTTTTTTACGCTCGTGGACGGTTCATACTCTGCCTTGCAATTCAGACATATCTTTCGCACAAGTCGCTGGGCCAAAACCGCAATCAGTGAAGCACTTACAAGATAAGGAGCAACGCCCAAATCCAGCAAACGCGTCACCGCTTGGGGTGCATCATTCGTGTGCAGAGTTGACAGGACCAGATGGCCCGCCAACGCCGCCTGCACCGCGATATCGGCTGTCGCTCCATCGCGAATCTCGCCAACCATTATTATATCAGGGTCCTGCCTTAATAAACTTCGCAGGGCCGTTGAAAATTCAAAGCCTGCGCTTCGGTTTACTTGAAACTGATTTATACCCGCTATATTGCACTGGACAGGGTCTTCGGCCGTACAGATGTTAACCTCATCGCTATTTAGCTCGACAAGTGCCGCATAAAGGGTGGTATTTTTGCCTGAACAGGCCGGCCCTGTTACCAAAACTATACCACTGCGAGATTGTATCAGGTGCCTGAATAGCTGTAGGTTTTCGTAGGTAAATCCAAGAGACTCAAGATTCAAAAGGACCTTCTGCGGGTCGATAATTCTGATAACCGCCTTTTCGCCGAAGTTGCCCGGCATAACTGATACCCGCAAATCGATCGGCCTGTCTTCTACCAAAACACCGATACCGCCGTCCTGCGGCAGATGCCGCTGAGCGATGTCCAGCTTAGCCATAATCTTGACACGCGAAACAATTGCAGAATGCATCTGATGAGGCGGACACATCTTCTCATACAACCTGCCGTCAACCCTGTATCGGACTCGTAGCTTCTTATCATCCGGCTCTATATGAATGTCACTGGCATTTTCCTGCACGGCCTTATAAAGCAGATAATTGACCAGTTTCACAACCGATGATTGGCCGGCCATCTCCTCAAGATTGCTTACATCCGCTGTGCACTTTTCCATAAGCGTAACGTCTTCGGGGCCATCATCATCGATAATATCGTCAATGACAAAGACATTGGCGGACGGAGAATATGTCTGCAGAGTAGCCTTGATATCTTTGCTCGTCGAACATACCATCTGGACTTTACAGCCGCTTATACGCTCTATTTCGTCTATTAAGAATACATTTGTCGGCTCACTAACCGCCACCGTAAGCACGTCGTAAACCTTAAACAGCGGCAAAGCTATATGCTCTTCGAGAAATTCTCTCGGTAAAATCTCAAGTGTCTTTGGGTCGCATATTTTCGGGCCAACTTGCGCGTATGGCACACCGTAAGCCTCCGCCAGCGCCGAGGCTATCTGGTTTTCCGTACAATAATTCATCTCCACCAGAAGCTCACCAAGTAGCTTGTGATGACCCTTCTCTCGCTGCTCAGTGAGTGCCCTTTCAACCTGCTCAGCAGTCACAACGCCACGCGCAAGCAGTATCTGCCCAAGCTTCATCTTACTCGCCACCGCTATTTGACTCATATTTCGTATCTCGTATTTCGTCGGCCCGTTTTCACCTACACAAAACTCTTTACCGCCTCTGCAATTTCCGCATAGTGATCAAATTCGTTTTCGAGTCGGGTGATTTCCAGGATTCTCATGCAGTTTTCATCAAGCCCCGCTAATCTAAACTCACGTTTGTTCTGGTTGCAGTAGTCCCGCGACCACAACAACTGTTCCAATCCCCGACTATCAATAAATCCAACGCCGCTCATATCAAGCACTATACCAGCCTTACGTTTTGCGATTATGTCAGTGATTGTATTTTGAAACAACTCGGCAACATCGCCGTCCAGCTCGCCCTGCAACTCAACAACTGTAACATCGTCATAATCTTGTATTTTAACTTTCATCTGATTAGCGTCCCCACAGCAGCAGCACCATATTCTATAAAATTACCGCTCCTGTAAATTTCGCTGAAACTATCCCGTATAATGTCCCAGAGCTGATAGATATCACTGTCAAGAAATACTCTGCCGACTTTCTCGTCAAACTGCGTACCCAATCCTTTCTCTATCTCCCCAAGCGCTTGTTCCACGGTCTTGGCACCTCTATAAGTTCGCTTCGATGTCATCGCGTCGAAACTATCCGCCAATCCAACAATTTTGCCTATCAGTGGTATCTGCTCGCCGGTTAAACCGCTGGGATATCCCTTGCCGTCAATTCGCTCGTGGTGACACAATACCCCCGACATGATATCACGCATCTGCTTTATTTCATGTAAAATACCTGCTCCTATCGAGGGATGCTTTTTTATAAGGTCGAGTTCATGCTCAGTCAGTTTGCCCTGTTTGCGTAATACCGGTTCCTCTACCCCTATTTTTCCTATATCGTGCAGCAATCCAGCCAAATAAATCTTGTGAATTTGCTCTTCATCCAACTGCTCCTGCTCAGAGAGCCTCTCAGCAATCCATCGAGAAATAAACGCAACCCTTTCGGAATGGCCGCGTGTGTACTTGTCCTTGGCATCAATACTACTTGTTAGTGCTTTTAGCGAACCAATGAATAATTCTTTGAGGTCCTTGAACAGCCTGCCATTCTCGATAAACACGGCACATCCGCTGGCCACCGAATTAAATAGTTTTACATCGGTGCTGTCGAAATCCTGTTTGCCGATTCTATTTATCGCAACCATCAGCCCTATCATGGAGTTGCCATTTTGAGCTCTCTCTGCAAAACGAGAGTCCGCCTTGTCTTTGCCGCATAAAGGTACTGCAATAATATTTCTTATGTCGCCCGGCCAATCATATCTGAAAGGACAATCTACTTCGCTGTCCAGCAGTGCCTCTTTACCGCTGCTTATTTCGTCGGTCAATCGGCTATGTAAAACAGCCGCCTTCCGCTCATCTATATCTATCAACCCGGAGCCCGCAACCACAACCAACTGCTGTTCGTCCTCTACGGTCTTTTCCAGCAATATCGCGATACCTTCGACGAGGACAATTTCGGTTAAGTTGTCACAAGCCATTTGCAGAAAGTTGGCGTCCGCCTCGGTAACCTTCATATTCGTGCTGATCTTGTGAAGCAGCACCAGTTCCTCGTAAACTCTCGCCAACTCAGTGCTGACCATTTCAATTTGTTCTTCGGCTTTTGTCTCGGCTTGAAATTTCTCTGCCAAAAGCCCGAGCACTTCACCAAAAATCGATTCTCGATTCTCGCATCGTGTATCCAGTGTCGAGTATCCGGTATCGAGTAAGGCCACTCCAGCTGCTTCTCCGCCCTTGTTACCGACACGAGCGGATTTCAAGACAGCAGCCAAAACCGGATTTGCATCGCCAAATCGCCATACCGGCATACCGGTGTCATCGGAGCAGTTTTTCTCGCCGTTTTGCTTTAACGCTCGCCGGCCCAACTTTATTAACTGTTCCCGGCTACTTTTGAATCTGCCGCCGTCGCACAGTAAGACAAGTTCGCCCTCGGCATCGCAAACTGCAAAATTAACGCCGAATTTATTTATCCTGCCGCCAAACTTCTCCAGCTCGCGTAGTTGTGACGGCCCTAAACTTTTCCTGACTGTATCCAACATGGCTTCTATTGAACTTTGCGTTATCAAAGCAACACCGGGTGATTACTGTCCCAAAGATTGTAGGACTTTTTTCATGGCCCAATTCACTGTGCCTCATCGATGGGCCGAGCCATGACGGGTCGTAGGCGGGACCCCATTTTGCAAGCCCCAGCGACTCCCGTCGCCGGACGGGGCTGCGGGCAATAAGCCGCAAAATGGGAACCCAGCAAAATGCTCAACCACTCATTTTGGGACAACTACCTGGGCGCCGCCCCCTTGTGCTTCGCAGAATAGTACAAACCTGTTTTAGAGTGTTGAAAATAACCTAACCATCAGCTACCAATTCCTTCTGATATAGAATATCTTCAATGCTCACTAACAATTCCTTGGGGCTGAATGGTTTGCTAAGACACCCGGATATTCGTAAAGCTTCCTGCTGCTCTTTCGGAACAGCAAAGCTTCTTGCAGTCAACATAATCGCCGGTATATCTCTCGTTTCCTCACGTTGCCGAAGCTTCTCCACAAGTTCCAGTCCCGTCATACCCGGCATCTGAAAATCCGTAACGATGATATCCGGCTTCTCCTTGCAGGCCAGCTTAAAGGCCTCAGCACCGTTATCCGCGGATATAACCTCATAACCATTATTACGAAGCTTTATCGCTACCACATGAACGATGTGTATCTCATCATCCACAACCAAGACTTTTTTGTCCGCCATTGTCTTGCCTCCACAAAAGATTAACGAACAGCGCGTGGCACATAATTCTTTTGCTGCCAACAATTTTTACACCGCTTCGGCTGCTTCTCTTGTCGCCAAAGGCAGCTCAAGGCCAAAAGTGCTGCCTGCGCCGACCTGGCTTGTAACAAACACCCGGCCATTATGAACCTTCTCAACTATTTGTTTAACAAGGCTAAGCCCCAAACCTGTCCCTTCTGCCTGATTTTTGTTGGCATCAACCCTGTAGAACTTATCAAAGACGTGTTCAATTTCATCTTCAGGAATTCCGACCCCCGTGTCAGTTACACTAACTCGTGCCAGACCTGCGATTTCGTCAACCTCGGTTTCAATTTTCACTGAACCACCACAAGGAGTATACTTAACAGCGTTACTTAGCAGATTAACAATAACCTGCCGAATCATATCCTTGTCCACGTACACCTGGTCGAATACAATCGGCTTTTGTCCAATGACCTCAATATTCTTCTCCTCAGCGTAGCTCTTTATCATTTGCATTTGTTCTTCTATGAGCATCGTCAAGCTGGCTGACTCCTTATTTACCTTTATTAAGCCCGATTCTATGCGTGAAATATTCAGGACGCCTTCAATCAGCCGGCTCAACCTTTTTGCCTGATCTCGAATCACTGAATAAAACTCTTTCCTTGTTTCTTCGTTATCGCCTTCGTTATCACAGAGCATTTCCGAATAGGCTGTGATGGTAGCCAGAGGTGTTTTTAACTCGTGCGAAACATGGCTTACAAAATCATTTTTCATCCGCGATATTTCTTTCTCGCGCGTAATATCGTGCAGCACCGCCACGGTCCCGCAAACCTGCTCCCTCTGGTCGTAAATACACGAAACAATGCAATCGAAAGTCTTTGGCCTTTCGTTCGCTGGAAAATCCTTTAAAAATTCGATTTCCTGCCTCGTTGCTCGTCCCTTACTTTGTCCGCTGCGGACCAAGATATCTGCAAATTTACTTTGGTCCGGGCCTATAAGCTCGCTGACAGGTTTGTGTTGCGAACTCTCAAAATCAAAATCGAAAAGTCGGCCGGCCGCCTCGTTCGCCATCAACAGCTTGCCAAACTCATCAATAACAATAACGGCATCGCGAATACTGTATATAATCGCCTCGGTGTTTTTTTCCCGTCTTTGGGAAAGTTGAACCTGGATTTGTAAATCCTTGACCTGCTTTTCTAACTCAGCAATATGATTGGTATAACGCTCAAAACGCTCGTCAATAGCTGCGCCTAAGGCCTTTATTGCTGCACTTTTGCCGCTTCTCGTCATTGCGGGCGGAGCGAAGGCGGACCCCATTTTGTGGCTTATCGCACCTGCTTTATCCTTCTTAAGCCACTTGGCTATGGACGTGATTCTCCCGACCGGCTTTAGCCAGCACCAGCCGAGACAAATCACGCCCACAGCCCCAACAACGTAGCACACCGGCACAACGGGTATCCGCTGCACAAAACCGGCAAAACGCCAACCCTCTTCCGTGCCAGAGTCTTGCCGCTCGGCGAGGCTCCATACAAACAGACCGCACGCCACAACGGCCGTGACTATCCAGTATAAATTTCTTGCAAATCTCAAACCAGCAACCTTAATTCATTTACTATTTTCTATTGACTATTGTCTATTGTCTCGGAATCCAGGTTCCCGTTCTTTTCTTTCAGTAGTCAATATTCAATAATCAATTATTTACCTTCTCATCCACTTATCCGTATCTTCCCGCTCAACGTTATCAAGCAAGATTCTCTCTATGTTTTCCACCTCATCCGGCTTCGTCTCAGCAATAATTCTTTCTTTCAGCCGTATCGCCTCAAGATATGTCGGACGATATGTAAGTACAAATTCCAGCTCTTTCATTGCAGCTTCAGTATCGCCTTCAACATAGTACCTCGCGGCTCTTTCGTAATGGTCCTCGGCCAGTCTTGCCCTGCCTGTCCACATCACGCCGTCCTGCGCGCCATATCTTTTACGACTGATATCCGCCGCCCTTTCCAGACCTCTGGTCTGGTCCGCACCGTCTATAATGTGAACGGTAAGCATAATTATCACTTCCTGGCGCTGGGTCGTATCATTAGTGCTTCTGAAAGCTGCCCCTATGAGCGGCAAATCCCCCAGCAAAGGTATCTGTTTTCGGCTTGTAACCACAACATCCCTAAAGAGGCCGCCAATGACAATTGTCTCGCCGTCCTTTACGAGAATGTTGGTCTTCAACTCGGTCGTAGTCTCATCAGGGACCCCGTCCTCATTAAGCTCAGCCGTACTATCCTTGGGATAAATGTCCATCCTGATGTAACCGTCATTTGCGATATACGGCCTAAAGATCAGCTGGGTACCGGTTTGCAGAAATTTAACTTCACCCTGGGTAGCTACGCCTTCTGAAATACTGGTACTTGAGCGATACCCGAGGTTCCTGCCGATTAGCACGCAGCCTTCCTGCTTGTTTACTGCAAGAATCTTGGGATTTGCAATGACCGTGGTATCCGTGACGGTTTCCAATGCAGTTATGAATGCCGCGATATCACCGCTTTTTACTCCGACTCTCAAGCCATCACCTCCGGCAGTGGCAAAGCCGAAGATTTCCAGCGCTGAGCCGGGAACTCCATCGGCTATGGCCACGATAGGCGAGGTCGCTTCAGTGCCCCTGTCGATTTCGCTACCAGCGACGAGCGTATCGGTTGCCGCAGTACCATCCAGCGCCGTACCACCACCGACAAAGTTCAAATCAACACCGAGCTCCATTCCTTCGGTCAAAAGCACGCCCAAAATGGTGGCTTCAACCAAGACCTGTTTGGGCCTGACATCAACATATTTTATTACCCCTTTAGCATCGGCAATGTTTTCGGGATAATCATAGACCACAACAGTGTCGTGCAGTGCCATACTATCGCCGCCGCCACCTCCGGAACCAATTGAGCCTCCGCTGCCGGTACTGCCACCCCCACTGGATATTTCCGTCTCAGCAGCAGTGCTTATCTCAACCAGGCCGGCTTTACTTAGTACCGGAGTTATCAGCTTCCTCGCCTCCTCGGCAGTGATGTAGTAGAGCGTAAAGACCTCGTATATCATTCGGTCCTTGTCTTCCTTGATTTTTTGGTATTCGTCTTTGGTGTATACCTTGATGAGATTTCCCTTTTGCTCGTATTTGAAGTTCTCGCCCAGAATTGCATCCATAGCGTCATCGAAGGTTACATTCTTGAGAGTTGTAAACCCCAATACCCCGTCAACTCTTGGGGAAGGCACAATATTCTTCTGATACAGTGCATTCAAAATCCGAAGAGCTTCCTTGATTCCCTCATCTTTGTTAAACTTGATTGACTGGAGCGTCCCGCCTATAGACACATCTGCTTGCCCGCTGCTCACATCAATATTTGCTGCGTCGAAGCCTTCGTCCGCTTGAGGGAACATTTGGTCCTGCCCAATGTCAGCGACCGCGATCGCCGCAGCCACAATCAATACAAAGCCCCACACGAACAAGTGCTTCCCCATTTTGGTCTTGCTGTTTGAATTCTTATCGTCATACATAATTTGGCCCCCTTTTCTATTCATAACTCAACGATCAATTATTGGCGCCTGGGTAAGCTTCAACGTTATTTCCGCTTCCCTACACCTTACTACCACCGTGTTTCTTTTAATTTCAACTACTTCACATTCATACCTGTCAACCTCCTCACCGACGGGCAATTTATCCCCCACGCTCAATAGCTTATCATTGATAAAAGCCTGGGGATTCTTGCCCAACACTATTGCTTCCAGCTTTAGTTGCTCTGCGACTCTTCTGATACCTTCTTCATTTCCACCTTTTGAAACGATATTTACCTCTTCAGTACCAACCAAGTTCTCCACTTCTCGGTCAACAAAATCCTGCCAGCCGTCCGAAGCAAAAAAGTCTCTGGTAATTACATCATTACGGCCTGCAACTTCCGGCAATTCTATAAAGGATATTTTTGATTCCGGATTTGACTTACCTTCCACGTTCATTTCCTCTGTCATAGACGTCGCTGCAGCGGCCTGGGGTGTTCTCCTGATAAGCACTCTGACCCACATAAAAGCCATCACTGCGACCAAGCACAACGCTGCAACACTCTTTTTCTTCTCTGCAGCCAATTGACTAAAAAACCTGTTAGGCCCGTTACTACTCTTGAGATTCTTTCTCATTTCAACTCTTGCCTTTTGCCTTTTTTCTTTTATCCTTGCCCGACTTTTGCTCTGTAATAAATGACTGCCCTCGTCTCCATACTTACTTCGCCGCCAAAATCGCTGTCGTTCACGAGTTTGACCTGCTCGATGCGAACCAGCCTATCCGACTCTTGTAGCCGCCGATAGAATTCGAAAATTTGAGTTAATTTACCCTTACACAGCATATTCACCGGTATACAGTTTAATCCGCCAGCCTTTATTTCCTCACCGGGTGCAATCACCTGCTCTCTTAGATTATGCTCATTCATCAAATCAGCGATTCTGCGCAAAAACGTACCAAGGGCCCTTCGCTCCGGTATATTTGCCTCATACTTTCTAAGCTCCCTCTGCAGCTTCAGTAATTGCCCTTTGAGCAAGGGCAGTCGCTTACTATCCGCAATGCCTTTGGCAATAGCAAGCCTTTGTGCAGCTCTTGTCTGCTCGACAGCCTTTATTCTCTTCTGTAAAGGCAGATACCGAAACAGCACAAACCCGCTCACTACTGCTCCAGCTGCAACACATATCGCTATTTGTTGTCTTTCCCGAAACAACATCTTTGCTTTTCACCTTTTACAGTTCGCGATAATTCGCCAGGTAGCAACTTATCTCAAATTCACTTACCTCGATATTTCCTCCGTCTTCTCGAACGCCCCATTCGGCATTTGGGGTCCTTCCCGCAAGACCTGTCCTCGAGCGAAGTAAAAGGTCGCCTTTCGCTCTTATCTCAGCGGATCGTGAAAAAAGAGATGGTACAATCTGACAAAAATATGGCGAGTCTTCTAACTCACATATAAAATCTGTCACATCGCTCCCATTTGCCGCCATGCCGTTTATCACCACCTTAAATCGCACGTCACCAAGTGGCAGCTCTTGCTTTTCACTAAACTTAGTCCGGGCCGCTCTTACAACAGCACCTGCAGCCGGGAACGGTTGGGTCTTCTGCTTGTCCACAAACTTCTCAGCAACGAACTCCACTTTGCTAAGAACTATCTTTTCATCAATCAAAAAACTTATCTCTGCCAAGACACTTGCAACATCGATTTTGGAATCAATTTCCTTTATGGATTCCGCTTTTTTCTGTAACCGGCCCAATTCGCTTTCAAGTTCGGCCGATTTAGCCGACACACTCTCTGCTTCTGCCTGCCTTGTCACCATTTGAGCAAACTCGGCCTCCGCTTTTGAAATCGAATGTGCAGTGACAAAATTCCACACCATCATCACCACAAGTACACCCCCCAAAGCGACGTATTGCGTGTGATAACTAACCTGCTGCCGTCTGCCGCTTTTATACCATTGGGGAAGAAAATCTATTTCCTTTTCTGACATAATTATCTCGCTTGGCGATTCACACTCTACGCTGCGTTCCAGCCCTTAAGACTGAGCCCCACAGCTACCGCCCACTCGCAAAGCAAATCCCGCCTGTCACCACCAAAATTCAAATTCGTCCTCTTGCTCGACAAATCGAAACCCTTCAACGGCTGGGCCACTTCAATCTCAACCGTCAATTGCCGCTTCAAAACATCAAGCAGAATATTTTCGTACGCCCCCCCTCCGGTAAAAACTGCTCGCTCCACACGCTTGCCTCTGAATGTGACGGTATAATATCTAAGACACAGTGATATCGCTTTTGCCAGCTCTCCAGCAACTGCACTTACCACGTCAACCATCAACTGTCGTGTTGATGCATCGAGCTTGCCCTTGACGTCCCCAAACGCACCGCATTGCATCCGGGGCTCCTCGTCGCCGGCAGGCGACTGCTCCACCGAGTCTGACCTCAGCCTCGAAGGGCCCTTTTCGGCCCGAAGCGTCTCTCGCAGCATCTGGGCCTCACTGACGTTAATACCTAATTTTGCTGCGATCTCCTGATTAAATTTCTCTCCGCCAACCGGTATCTGCTTAACGAAACTGATTTTTCCCCCACGATCAAACACCACGGTTGTAAAGCGGCTTCCCACATCCACAAAAACGACCGTGCGCTCTCTATCCCCGCGACGTCGCAGTGACCTCTCAAAGCTCCTGAATAATGCACACGGAATCGTATCTATTGCCACCGGTCTAAGCTGAGCTTCCTTAAGCATCTCAATGTGGCTCTTTATTGTTTCATTATCTACAGCAAACAAAATTAACTCACTCTTTATCTCATCACCCTCCCGAACATCGCCGGCAACTAAATAGTTCATCGCATCTCTATCCGGATCCAATCCGAAACGCTGGGCAACTTCCCTTCTCAAAGCATGCTCGATTCCATCGCTCTGGATCTGGGCCAATCGCAGACTCGTGATTTTTAATCTGTCATTCGGCAAACACGAGACAACATTTCTTCCGCGAAAGTTACCCTTCGCAAGAATTTGTTTTATCGCCGAAATAACAAAGCTTCTCCTTTCCTGCTCATCACCGTTTATATCAGCATCAATGCGAGCCCTATCTGCTGTAAGAACACCTATCTGTCCTCCATTGGTCACCAGCTGAATCATCTTGATAGAATTATGACCTATGTCCAATCCTATCGGCTGCAGTCCTCGAGTTTTCAAACCCAAACTTATCATTTTCCACCATCAGTCCACAATCGAGACAAACCCTGTAACAGGCTCTACTGTAACTGTCGTGGTTGTTCCGCCTGCCTGCAGGCTGATAACACCGTTGTTCAAAGGAGTGCCACTGCCGTTATACGGACTTCCGAGATAATCAAATTTAACCTCGCTGGTCGTATCAAAATCAACATCAACGATATCAACCTTATTCAGCCTGCTGTCGTTACGAAAATCTATAACGTAATCGAACCCCTTTTTCACAGGATGCGGTATTACGGCACCGCCCTGATCTTCTATGCTGTAACTCTCTGTTGTCTTATCAAACACCACTGAAAATTGTTGTCCTCTGCTGATTGACATACTTTTGGCGTATTCCAGATCTGCCATGATCATATTTGCCGCAGACCGAATTTGCACACTGGCCGCAGAAGTCATAATCGGTATCACCATCACTGCCGCTATCGCAATTATCACAACTACAATCAGGATCTCTATTACAGTGAAACCGCCGCTCATGCCTCGTAAATGGTATCTGGTATCCCCGCCGAGACACGAATAACGCGACCTTGTCTGCAGATATGCAAAGCCCGGCATTCTAACTGACCTCCTCTCTCTGTACCTGAACATTATCAACACCCACCTCTGTTCTTTTTTTTCGTCCTCTTGGAGATGCATCTTTACCGACCATCCAACTAGCACGAACAGCCCGTCGCATTCCTCATATTCTCTGACCTATACGAGCCGGCAGAACCGGTAGGCTGCTCTCGTCGGCCTGGTATCTTTCACGCACAATCTAAGCGATTTCAGTGTTGTATCCCCGTTCTTCTAAAGTCAAGGTCAACAGAATTGTTATAACCGTCAAAACAATACGACAGGAACTATCGAACTATCCTATCTCTTGTGGGGCTTGGATATGTAATTTGGTGTTATTAACATATTTTAGATTTTTCTTTTTATTGTATATAAAGGCCGATATTTCATCGCACATAAAGGCCGATAAGCATTAGCCGCTGGTATTTAGTACTACAGCGCTGCTTGGTTTTATTCGTAACTGATAACATCTTGCTGTATAAAAAGTTATGTTAATCTTGCAAAATCCTAAATCCTAATATCTAAATCCTAAACAAATTCTAAATTCAAATTAGCAAAATTCAAAACAATTTTCCGGCGAGCATAGGCGTTTTTGTTTTGAAAATTAGGATTTTGAACATTCGATATTGTTTAGAATTTAGGATTTCGTGCTTCGGCATTCACCATCCCCAAAGCCTTCGGCCTTGAGGCTGCCACCCAACCGTGGGAATAACAACTTACAGATTCAAGCTTGACAGACTTGTAGCTTTCAAAAACGTGCATGTGCAGCACTATTATCGGCCTGGAATAAACCACTGTCGGTATCAAGCCTCCAACCTGCTATTCCGGCCCCTGCCGGTTCGCCATCAAACCGAACCGTGTTAAGGTCATTAAAAGGATTGGTAGGAATCTTCTTAACATATGGACCGTACCGGCCCACTCCTGTTGTCATAGCGGTTTGAAAACCGGCGAACGAGTCAAAATCACCAAGACATTCTCCGTGCTGAGCACGGTATAAATCAAGCTGAGCACGCATCTCTTGAAGCCCGTCAATCAGGTCGCAAATCTTGGATTCCGCGCTCGCCTCGGTAAACTTTGGAACAACTCTCATCGCAACTACGCCCAATACGACTGCTATGATTATGACCTCAACATAAGATAAGCGAACCCGCTCTCTCATAAGTCCCCCTCTCGAATAAAAAGGCTGACCTGCTATCGGCAATTGCCTCAGCACAGTCAGCCTTTATTTTCAAAGCTATTTAGCCGCATAAATATTCACGGCGTCATTGTCATCATGTTACCATTAGTAGGAATTATCGTAAGGTGCCCAGATCGCCCCGTTTGGATCGTAACACCAGCCAACGGTAGCACCTGCGGCAGCAACCACAGCGCTGTTTGTGAAAGGTTCTACAGGAATGACCCTCATATAAGGGCCAAAGTCAGAACCAGCGACGGCTCCATTTACGTCAGTCGTGCCTGTCAATTGGTCCACGAAGAGGGCCAGAGTAGGCGGGTCATCATTGTGCTGGATCTTATAAAGTTCAATCTGTGCACGCAACATCTGAAGGTTGCTTGCCAAACTTGCATACTTGGCTTCGGTGCTTGCATCCGTAAATTGAGGAATCACGATGGCTGCTAATATACCCAGGATGACCACCACAATCAAGATTTCCACTAATGTAAAACCACTTTTCGCTTTCATTTTTTGCCCCTTTTTTCAGAAAAAATTCTATCTCATATCTTGGCTTGTTAAAACACACAACATCACAACATGACAGTTTTTCCCGCAATTCCGCGTATCAACCTAATCGATATAATCGATACGTTACCTACGCTGCATCTTTAATTTCTTATGAACCGTAAATCCCCCCATAAAAGAAACCTCAAAAACAGACCCCCAAAAAAACTGTTTACAAATATTTTAGTCTTGGACTCCCCACGGCCAATAAAACCTCAAAATCTTACATCCGCACTTCAGGCCGTTTTTTACAGGGTTTATAATACATGTCCAAGTAAAGTATACGTTGTAAACGCTGCACCGCCAAATTTTCAGACGGGAGAACTACAGAAAAAAAAGCAAGACTGCCTCCCATAATATGCGCGTCGAAGTCAAATATCCGCTATGGCGGGATCCGCACCTGTGCCTGCGCAACCGCAGGTTCAGGCATTAGGCGGGACACACTACAAATATGTCATACCAATTGTAATTAATCCTTGCGCCTCATATATTTGAGGCAGCATATGGATTCAATAGTCTATTGAGTCAGGTGCCCCATGAACTGCGTCAGATAATCTGCTAAAAACGGTGTAATCAAGTACAATTGGTATGTAACCCAAATTAGTATATATAATTGAGTTACATAGCATGGTCCGTTGCGCTTTGGGAAATCTTCTCTATCAGCGGTAATATTGATTGCATTAAATTATTGCGCTTCCCGCATTTGCCATAGACGAGTGGCAGCCTCAAGCGCAGCTTGGGGATGGCTTGCTGCCCGCTATGCAGAGCGCAACATTTAATTACAATTGGTATCATTACGAGTCCGCCATAGACGGACGAAGGCAGGCCGGCAACCTCAAAAATGCTCAGCCCCGCGTCTGGAGTGAAATCCGCCACTGGCGGGGGGATTTCCTTTCACCCGCCGATACCCCCAAAGAAGCCCAAAAAAGGCCTGAAATTCCAGTCCGCAAAAAACACCAACAAAGCCCCAAAAATGGCCCTCAACACCAAGCAGACCTGATCAGCAACAAAATCCTTAGCGGCTCTACCATAGGCGGTTTCTACTTGCCTTAACCACAACGATGTGATATTATTGTATACAGTAGGATTACCTAACCTTTACCTGTTAGAGTAGGGTTTCGAAATGACGTTAAGCGCCCAAGAAAAATCGGTTCTCAAGAAGTTCAAAACTGGCCTTGAACAGGCTCTTAGCAGCCAGCTAATCGAGTTGAAACTGTTCGGCTCGAAAGCTCGCGGCGATGACAGGCCTAATTCCGATATGGACGTGCTGGTTATCGTAGCAACTGATGATTGGCATATTCGTGATAAAGTCTACGATGTTGCGACAGATGTGTTGCTGCAAATGGACGTTTGCATATCGCCGAAGGTTATCAGCAAAACCAAATTCGTCCAACTTTGCAAAGAAGGCACCTCTTTTATACACAATGTTAGCAAGGATGCAATCACAGTATGAATAACTTATCAAGATTGAGGAGGATACAGCTCAGAAAAGAGGCGCTGACGCCGAGGTATTTATCAAGAGAATCGAAAAATATTTGCAGGCTTAAGAATCGCCTTAAACACGGACTAAACCTTTACTGTCATTCCTGCGAAAGCAGGAATCCACTGCCCATCATTGCAAAGCCTTACAGCTTAATCAACCACAGATACCAACGATTTAATCCTCATTTTTCGAGCGGTGGGATCCAAGTTTCACAATTTGTTAATCTGACTCTCTAACCCCGGATTATTACTAATTATTTGGCGCTTAACATATTCAACATAATCTTCTGGAACGTTATTCTCCCGCAGCCCACACATGATGTGCTTAACATACACACAACGAGTCTGTATCCCTTTTCTCCTGTCTTTGCCAATATAAGTCCAGACCCCGTTTTTTCTTGAACCATTGGGCAATTTCAGATCAATAGTCACTCTCTGGTAGTTCGTGCACTCTCCTTCAATCTCGTCAAGAGATTTCTGGCAACCTGATTTATGTCTATCGATCAAATGCTCCGGAATCTTATATAGAACACCCCATATATTTCTTCCTGATCCAGGAACAATATCGGCAGCAGCGCAGCAATTGGTCTTGCTCCAAATGTCAAAAACCAGTTCAAATTTGTTAACTGTACATGCAATATCAACACGTTCAGCGCCGTCGTTTAGCCGACAAGGTGAATTAAGCCGTTTAGACCACATATTGGAACCATATTGAAAAACAAGTGACACTATCATAACTCCAAAAATCGATACATAGTAGCCAATGTCAAAACTAATACTAACCGACACTAACTCTTTTCGATAGCCTTCACAACCCTTACTACATCAACCATTTCAGCTACATCATGGACGCGGACGATCGAAACGCCGGCCGCAAGTCCAGATGTCAACTGGCGCCTTCATCGCCCATTATTCGGGAAATTTTCTGCCTCAGTTCCGGCAGGTCTTTTTGCAGGATTTGCCATATAATCTCAAGGTCAATGCCGAAATATTCATGAACAATCCGGTGCCGCAGTCCTACGACTTTATACCATTCTATTTCTGAATATTTTTCTTTGAACTCATCCGGCAGTCGACTTGCGGCTTCTCCTATAATCTCAAGGTTTCTGACAACAGCGTCAACAGATTTCTGGTCATCTGAAAAGGCATCAAACGACAGGTTTTTGATATATTGCTCGATTCTGTCAATAGCCTGACGGATGTCATTCAGCAGTAAGTTAATGGATCTTTTAGACATAAATCAGTTCCGGCTCGATGAATTTGAATGCTTGGGAAGTAACCGCTCGGCTTGAGACGAGGTCAACTGAGGCCTTGAGTGATTTTTCGAGTCTTTCGGCAAGGGTTACGAATTCCAGGCCTATTGACGGGTCAACCTCGACGAGTATATCCACGTCGCTGTCTTGACGCTGGTCTCCTCTTGCGTACGACCCGAATAGAGCCAATTTACGGACCTTAAACTGTTTTTGCAGTTGTGGCTTGTCTTTAGTGAGGATTTTAAGGATTTCTTCTTTTGTTATCATAGTATTTGTATTCCCGGAATTTGCCTGTCATTATATATTCTGCGCCGTGGATAGCCAACGCTTTTAGCTTTGAATTTTTAGTTTATTTGCTATCTTTACGACATCAACCATTTCAGCTACATCGTGGACTCGGACGATTGAGACTCCTCCAGCAACACACAGGGCAACCGTCGCAGCGGTGCCGAATATCCTCTCGGATGGTTTTTCTTTGCCGGTTATCTTACCAATAAAGCTTTTCCGACTCGTACCGACGAGCACGCGATAGGGCGAAGCTACAAACTTATCAATGTTTTTCAGAAGCAAAAGGTTGTGCTCTAACGTCTTGCCAAACCCAATCCCGGGGTCAATAAAAATCATATTTTTTGCAACGCCTAAATCTTCAGCTCGTCTCGCCCTTGACAAGAGAAACTCCAGAACCTCGCCAACAACATCTTTATACTTCGGCTCAACTTGCATCGTTTCAGGTGTCCCCTGCATGTGCATCAAAACAACCGGTACTTGCCACCCGGCCGCCAGTTCCGCCATCCGCTCATCGCTCAATGCGGTAATATCGTTTATCATTGCCGCCCCCGCTTCCAGAGCAGCTTCGACAACTTCAAAGCTTTTGGTATCGACACTGACCGGCACATTTACCTTTTTGCGAAGCGCCTCTATCACCGGTACTACGCGTTTTATCTGCTCTTCGGCCGAAACCGGTGCAGAACCCGGCCGTGTAGATTCGCCGCCTACGTCTATTATCGCAGCACCATCCAAGGCCATTTGCACACCACGTTCAATAGCCTTGTTCGTATCAAAGAATTGCCCACCGTCGCTGAACGAATCCGGCGTGACATTCAAAGCCCCCATCACAACACAGCCTGCGGAAAAATCCAATCGCCCCCTCGGCCATTCAACTATATTCTCGCCGTCACTTTTTTTCATACGAAACCTTGATATTGTCATTCCTGCGAAAGCAGGAATCCAATACCTTTGAGCTTCCTGGCCAAACTCTCATTTCTATCTTTGACGACAACCCTCGTATTCTGAAATTCCCTCCGCACAGGGTAGTTCTTCCGCAGGCCATCAAAAAATTCGCCCCTCTTTTCCATCGGCTTTTCTAAAATCCGCCGCAGTCTCGCATCATCCTGGTCGATTCTGTAAATCTTCTGCACAGCACCAAATAACGCTTCCTGCTCAGCACCTTTGTTCGAATCTATCTTTAGCTCACAGACAGCAGGCTCTGGCAAAAAATCCTCGATGTCAAATTTGACCTCAAGCCCAAAATATTTACACGCCGCTTTATAAATCATAATCATACCTGCAACTTTCCCGTCCAGCGAATAGCCGGCAATGTGCGGCGTGCCAATATCTACCATTTCCAAAAGTTCCGTATCGATATTTGGCTCGTTTTCCCAGACATCGAGCACGACAGCCCTCAATCGCCCCGACTGTATCGCCGTTTTCAAAGCGCCGCTGTCGACCACACCGCCGCGCGAAGCGTTAAAGAACGCACATCCTTCCTTAAGCGATCTGAAAAATCTCCCGTCAGCCAAATGATACGTTTTATCTAATCCCTCAAACGTCAATGGTGTATGCAGAGTTATAAAATCGCAATCGAAAAGTCCTTCTATCGGCAGATATTTTGCCTCGCCGGTTTGCCTCTGCAAAGGCGGGTCGTTCAGATAAACGTGCATACCCAAAGCCTCGCACTTTTTAGCCACCCTGCTTCCGACGTTACCTACGCCTATAATGCCTATCGATTTGTCCTCTAAGTCAAGACCATACCTTTGCCCGATTTCGAGCAGGCCGGCAATCACATATTCAGCCGCGGAGTTCGCGTTCGAACCCGGCGCCGATGCAAAACCAATATTGTTTCGCGAAAGATATTCAATATCTATATGGTCAAAGCCGATAGTAGCGGTAGCCACGAAACGAACCTTACTGCCGGCCAACAACTCAGTACCTACCCGCGTGACACTCCGCACCAACAGCACATCTGCATCGGCGACAGCACTCGGTGTTATCTCTCTGCCCCCAACAACCTCAACCTCACCAACCGAAGAGAAGCACTCAGCCACAAATGGAATATTCTTATCTGCAACTACCTTCATAATTGACTTACGGTCTTACGCACTGATTTCAAATCCGGCAATCTCTGTCTCACAATCCGGACAACGGGAATTTTTTATATGATTGGCCAATATTCGATAACCAACACGTTCAATTAACATCCTGCCGCACTTATAACAAAAAGTACTCTCGGATTCCGACCCCGGCACATTACCGAAGTAAACATAATGGAGCCCGGCTGCCCTGCCTATATCATAAGCACGCTCCAGACTGCTAATAGGCGTCGGCACCGAATCTAAATATTTGTATTGCGGATGAAACCGGCTGATATGCCACGGGACATCGGCACCGGCCTTTGTAACAAGGAAATCAGCCAGTTTCTTCAACTCATCGTCGGAATCGTTTTCGCCCGGCACCAGCAGCGTCGTAATCTCAAGCCAGATATTCGTCTCCTTTGCGATATAGCCGATTGTATCAAGCACAGCCGGCAATCTTGCCTTGCAAAGCCGCGTGTAATAATCCTCGCTGAATGATTTCAGGTCAACATTTATTCCGTTGAGCCATTCGCCGGCAAAATCAATCGCTTCGATAGTCATATAACCGTTACTAACAAAAACGTTCGTCAGACCTCTTTCCTTCGCCAAACGCCCGCAATCGTCGCAAAGCTCCATAAAAACGGTCGGCTCAGTATAGGTATACGCGATACTCTTACACCTGCTGCGAACAGCCCCTTCGACAATTTGCTCCGGCGTTATCGGCTCTCCGTCGATTCGCCCCCTCTCCAACGCCGCCTGGCTTATCTGCCAGTTCTGGCAAAACTCGCATCGAAAATTACAGCCCATCGTCGCAACGGAAAAACTGCGCGTCCCCGGCTGAAAATGAAACAACGGCTTCTTCTCGATAGGGTCGGGATTAGCCGAGCAAACCTTGTCGTAAGTTAGCGAATACAGCACCCCGTCTATATTCTCGCGAACGCAGCACCGACCTAATTTGCCCACATCAATCAAGCACCGCCAGTTGCACAGCTTACACCGAACCTTCTTGTCCTCTCCCGGCTCCCAAAGCACCGCCTTCTTAAGATTTTCCTTTGCTGCTGCCATTGATAGTTTCCCTCTAAATTAGCTTTATTTTCTTCAATGTAATATATACAATAATCCAAGTAAAATCAATTTTACAAGTTTAACAAGCTAAGCGTAATGTCTGGAGGTAAGCTGGCATGAGCATATTATCCGCCATCGGAAATACACCACTTGTAGAACTCACTAATCTGAATAAAAAAAAGCCAAAGGTGAGAGTTTTCGGAAAACTCGAAGGGACCAACCCAGGAGGTTCGGTCAAAGACCGCCCTGCTTATTGGATGATAAAAAAAGCCGAGGAATCCGGTCAACTCACGAAGGGGAAAATAATACTCGAACCAACATCGGGAAATACAGGCATCGCCTTGGCTATGATCGGAGCTGCAAAAGGATATCGGGTCAAACTTTGTATGCCGGAGTGTGTCAGCACAGAGAGACAGCGTATCCTGGAAGCCTTGGCTGCTGAGGTTGTGCTTACCCCTGCAAGAGAAGGCACCGATGGTGCTATTAGAAAAGCACATCAGCTTCTCGACGCCGAACCCGATAAGTATTATATGCCCAATCAATTCGTGAATGAGAGTAACGTTCTCGCTCATTACGAGACAACCGGGCCCGAAATCTTTTCCCAGACTAAGGGCGAGATTGATGTATTTGTTGCCGGCATGGGGACAACAGGAACACTTATGGGGGTAAATAGATTCCTCAAAGAAAGAAAGCCCGAGGCCAAAACCGTTGGAATTGAGCCCCTGGAAGGACACACAATCCAGGGACTCAAAAATATGAAAGAATCCATTGTGCCTGAGATCTACAATCCACAGATGTTAGATGAAAAGATTACCATTGAGGATGGTGAGGCCTTTGAAACAACAAGACTGCTCGCTGCCGAGGAAGGAATTTTTGTTGGAATGTCAAGTGGTGCAGCAGTAGCGGGGGCTTTACACATCGCAAAAGATATGACCGCCGGCACAATTGTCGTGATTCTTCCCGACCGTGGCGACCGTTACCTCAGCACCACGCTATTTCGGTCAATATGCGCCAAATGCCCGCCGTAATGCTTGCCAGGTCACTCGTTATAGTGTGTAAAGTCACAGAAAACAGGGAACAAGGAAACAGTATGAAAAAACATGTTGAGCAAATAAGGAAAAAGATTCTTCCAACATTACGACGGTACGACGTTGCAAGAGCCGCTATATTTGGGTCCTTTGCACGAGGAGAAACCGCAAAACGCAGTGACATAGATCTGTTAGTAGAGTTTAAGGGCGAAAAAAGCCTGCTTGACTTAGCAGGTCTTAAGATAGCGCTGCAAGAGTTACTGAAAACCAAGGTAGATGTGCTCACCTACGATTCTTTGCATCCCCTGCTCAAAGACAGAATCTTAAGCGAACAAGAGGTAATCCTATTGGAAAGTCACCACAAAAGATATTCGCCTGCTAAAAAACAGGATACTGAAAGTGAAAAAGGATTTAGGGGATAAATGACCGGTACAACTACCGCAACGACGCGCTAAAGGAAATAGCCATCGAATGGTACCAAGAAAACGGTATCGAGTTTGACGATAGGTAGCATCAGAGATTACCGTCATAACTCTGCGCTATTACTTTTATCGGATGCTTCACCAAGCTATCACTTATATGCTCTATCTGCATTTTGCAGGCCGCGCACTCGGTTAGCACAAATTTTGTAGGCGATTTTTCCAATGCTTCTTTTAAACTCACAGATATCTGCGAGGAAAGTTCGTAATTTTTTTGTTGCATGCCGAACGTCCCCGCAAGCCCGCAGCAACCAGCTTTAAGGTCAACAACATTAACGCCGCAAAGCTCCTGCAGGAGTTTTATAGTCGCCCCGTCATCGCCAACAGCACACAAATGACAAGGCAAATGATAAACAAACTCCTCCCGTCCATATTTAGCCCCACGTTTTACGTGGGGTTCCTTCAACGTGCCTTGCCGGAATAATTCCAGCAAATAGCTCATTAATTCGTAGGTATTCTCGGAAACCAGCTTCGCATCTTCGCCTGCAACAAAATGCCGCAGCTCTTCCTTCAGACACAGCGCGGCACTCGGCTCAGAGCAAATTATCTTGTAGCCTTCGCGAACCGCCTTTGCCAAATGCTTTACACTGTATGACAAATCCTTGCGGGCCCTTTTTACGTTCCCATACACAATCGCCGGCAGCGGCGCAGGCAACTGCTTCGGCAAAATCACCTCAATATCGTTCTGCCGCAAAACATCAATAACAGCAAACCCTAATTCGTGGTCGTTATAATTCGCATACGTATCCACAAAATAAGCTACTTTATCGATCGGCGCCTCTATCGCCTCACAAGCCGCCAAATATTTCCGCCCTGCTTTCAAGAACGAGCCACGCTTAAACTTCGGCATACTTCTGTGCTTATCGATGCCCGCAGATTTCTCCAGCAACCACTTGAAAACCGGCAACTGCATAAAAAAATTCGACAAAGGCGAAAATACACTGCCTGACATACTAAGGTAGCGATTATGACTTAATACCAGCTCCGCACGCCGCAAGCTTTTTCGTTTGACGTACTGGGCCCTTGCTACACACATCAGCTTGGAAATATCTACCCCTGATGGACATTCCAGCACGCAGGCCTTGCAATTAACGCACAAATCCAGAAACTTTCTAAACTCCGGCGATTCAAAGTCTAGTTCATCTAACTGTCCTGTCGCCCACAAATGCAGTATATTAATCTTTGCTCGCGAGCTGCCCAATTCCTCACCCATCGCCCGAAACACCGGACACATCCGCAAATCAGGCTCACAGCTTCGGCAAAGCCCGCATCCGTAGCATTGCTCCAGTTCGGCGGCAAGCTCACCTTCTCCAAAAAACAAGTCCGTTTTAACTCTTTCCGATAAAACCTTATGTTCGTCCCTGAGGTTCTTAACCATAATGTCAGCGTCACTGTTGATTTTCTTGCCCGGATTCATCAGACCATCGGGATCGAATATGTTTTTGATTTTGCATAGTAATTCATAATACTCATCACCGTATTGCCCTCGCACAAAGGCCGCTCTTGCCAGGCCCTCTGCGTGTTCGCCGCTTATCGTGCCGCCTAACGACCAGGCAAGTGAAAAAACGTCATTCGCAATCGCCCGCATCTTTTCTACTTCAGCCGGGTCGCTCAAATCCATGTACGGCCGCACATGCAGCAGACCATCACCGGCGTGACCATAAAAAGACATCGTGGTATCATAACGCTTGCCAATTTCCTTCAGTCCCGCAATATATTCTCCAAGCCGATTATAATCGACTGAAACATCTTCAATAAATTCAACCGGATGCTTATTAGTCCTTTTCCTGTAAATCAACGGCCCGGCGTCTTTGCGTGACTTCCATAGTCGCTCCTGTGCCTTCTGCTCAACAATAATACTCCGTCCGCTTGCTATTGCGCCGACAGCTGAATCGGTTTTTTCTATTTTCTCTTTCACCTGCTCCTGTGTTTGGCCGGTATGCTCGACCAAAAGAACAGCAGCCGCACCGGCAGGTAAAACATCGCGATATTCCGGGAAAGCCTCAAATGCCATATCGATTAAGGTCTTATCCATCAGCTCACACGCCGAGGCACCGTTATCAACGATAATCGGCACCGCCTGTGCCATTTTCCCAAGAGACTCAAACTCAAGCTGCAACAGACCTTTTGCCGCCGGTATCTCGACGGTCCTGAGCGTAATCTTCGTAAAAATAGCCAACGTCCCTTCCGAGCCTGCCAACAGCCGGGCCAAATCAATCCTGCCATTATGGCAAATCCCTGCAATATTGTAGCCGCTTCGGTTTCGCCTGGATTTAGGTTGTGCTTTATTGATAACCGCTTCTTTGTCCGAGAGGACGGACAGACACTCTCTCGCAATCCAGGCGACCCTGTCGCCCTGTGCCTGTTCCGGGTCAAAATCATTCTTGAATTCAACTACACTGCCGTCAGCCAGAACCGCTTCGATACTCTCGGCATAGTTAGCGATATAACCATATTCAAGCGAATGGGCACCGGTTGAATTATTGGCAATGCACCCACCTACTACCGCCCGATTGGCGCTTGAGGGGTCAGGCCCGATTTTCCTGCCGTACTCAGTCAGGCATTTATTCAAATCGTCCAGGACAACACCCGGCTCACAAACTATCGTCTTCCCTCCGTCTCTGACATCAATAATCTTGTTCATATACCATGTCATATCAAAGACTATACCACTGCACAGCGACTCACCCGCCAGCCCGGTACCTGCTCCGCGAGCAACAACTGGTATATCTTTGGCGCCGGCATATTTGACAACGGCAGCCACGTCGCCGCTGTCACGCGGCGCAATAATACATTTGGGAACTATCCTGTAAATGCTCGCATCGGTGCTGTAGGCAGCCCTGTGCAATATATCAGCAAAAACATCTCCTCGGACAACTTCAGCCAAATCAGATGCAATTTGCTCCGGTCCCTCGTTCATTGCCTCTTCTATGTTCTTACGCACCTTCGCCCTTTTGCTCTTACGCACTTGCGTTCTTCCCTGCTATTGCTCAAAATCACGAGGCAGGAACTGCGCTTGGGAAATGGTTCCGCTCATCCGAAGGACTGCAAGGTCGTCTTCACTAACCTGTCCATTGATGAACTGTTGAACAACAGGATGGGGGTAGTTACGAATATGTTCGGCATCGCCGTCGGCAATAATCTTGCCGTTATGCAGCATAATAATACGGTCGGCTATCTTGTACGCGCTGGTCATATCGTGTGTAACAACAACCGTTGTCACGCCGAGTTCTCTTTGCAGCTTCATAATAAGCTCGCTGATCACATCCCCACGAACAGGGTCCAGCCCGGTGGTCGGCTCATCATATAAAATCACTTCCGGACTTAACGCGATCGCCCGTGCCAATGCCACTCTTTTTCGCTGACCACCGGAAAGTTGTGCCGGATAATAATTCTGAAAACCGTCAAGACCGACCATGGCCAGTTTGGCCTTTACAAGCTCTTCGACCTGGCCCCAGCTAGTTATCTCACAATGTTGTTTTATCGGAAATATTATATTTTCAAAAACGCTGAGACTGTCAAACAACGCCCCTCCCTGGAAAAGAAAACCGTAATGGGTGCGTAGCCTATTTAATTCATTTTCCCCCAGATTATCGATTCGCCGGTTCTTAAAATAAACCTCACCGGAATTCGGCCTCAACAGAACTAACAAATGTTTTATTAAGACGGTCTTGCCACATCCACTCGGCCCGATTACAATTGTCGTCTTGCCCTTTTCAATTGTCAGAGAAACATTATCCAGAACGACATTGGTACCAAACCTTTTAGTAAGGTTCTTAACTACAAGCAAACCGTTGGAGCTCGTCTCGGGCGCCTGATTATTTTCATCCTCTTTTACCACTTTTACATCCGCTCTTTAATTGTATATGCGTTGAGTCATCGGCTTATTCACTCATTACGCAATATGCATCACGCGATACGAGATACGAATTATCAAACCAGACCTTTAAGTGACCAAAATGTATTGTAAATCGCTTTGAAAATCACCGCCAGCGCAAAATCCAGCGCCAATATCGAAATAAAACTTGCCACAAACGCCTCGGTGCACGCCTGGCCTACACCGTGCGCGCCTTCCTTGCACGTAAAGCCCTTATAACAGCTAATAACCGCAATTGCTCCTCCGAAGAAAAACCCTTTTATAATCCCGATAGATACATCCCACAGCTCAACACCGGCAGCGCTAAAGCTCCAATATGGCTGGCTATTAATCCCCTTGACAATAACGCTTACGAAAAAACCACCGAGAATACCCATCAGATCCGCGTAGATAATAAGAAATGGCGTAAGCAGCAGGCACGCCAGAAACCGCGGTGCAACAAGGTATAGTACCGGGTTCGTCCCCATGCTCCTGACCGCGTCGATTTGTTCGGTAACATTCATCGTTCCCAGCTCAGCGGTCAAAGCTCCTCCCACTCGGCCGGCTAACATAACCGCCGCAAGTACAGGCCCCAGCTCCTTCACAACCGAGATGTTAATTAAAACTCCCAGCCGCTCTTCCAAACCCATACCCCGAAGCTGGTCGTACGCCTGAACCCCTAATATCATCCCTACAAACGCGCCGGTTATCATTACAACTGGCACACTGCGAACACCAATGACCAGCATTTGGGTCCAGATTAAAGGATACGTCTGACGCCTGCCAAGGCTCTTCAAAGACGCCGTCATCGACTGCCAGACAAACCTTGCAAACCGCCCCACATTGTCTACGCTCCCTATCGCTTTAGCTCCCACCATCTCAATCATAATATCTTACTCCAAAATGCGAATCCGTTTCGAGCATCCCGAGCGCAGCCGAGGGACCTCAGCTCAGGACAAATTCCACAACTCCTCTTCAATAGTAAATACTCGATAGTCAATAGTCAATAACCAATGGCCGATTATCATTTGAAAAACCTCTCGCCTCTGCCGGCGGCACTTTTTGTCATTGCCAACGAGGCCAAGCCGAGTGTGGCAACCGTAGCGATACTTGCCCCCGGATTTATTCGGGCGTTTACTTTTCTCGAAGTTCACTTGGGCGTTACCCCCTTGTCATTCCCTGCCTGACACGGAATCTCTTCCGCTCATCACTCCGAGCAGAGCAAAGCCGAGAAATCTATTCCTTTGTGGCTTCCTTACGAGGCAGCTTTGCCCGTCTTGGCTCCGTGCTCCGGCGGGCTCCGCCCAGACGAGCGGCCTCACCGAGACAGGCCCGCCATGGCGTCGAATACCTAAAGCTGGCAGTGGGAACGCCTTCGTCCTCGCCCGGCCGCTTATTGCTTTTTTCCTCGGCCTCGCTCATGAACATCCTACTTTCAGGCTATGCAATACCCAAAACCACAATCAAATTTCCCAGTTGATTTTACATACAAAATCCGACAAAGAAAACTACAATTCTCTTAGCTCGACGAAAAGAATCCATCTCTATCTGTGTTAACCCGTGGCTGCTTTCGAATTCTACATTATCGTCTTGCTTCTTTAGTTTTTTAGCCTCTCCGAGCGACGAGTTACGAAGCACGAGCCACGAAACGATCAATCGAATACGCAAGATAGTCGAAAAAACAGGGTCAAAAAGCACGTATTTTCATGAATTTTTGCAAACTTTTGCAAATTCTTACTCATTTTTTCCCCACTTTTTCGGGGGCGCTGCGTTTTTGATTGATTTTTTCCTTATCTAAATCCCCCAAATTAACACGGGCCGCCCTGACAACACCCTTGTCCAGCAAGCATTCTCCAACGCCGGTATGAAAAAATCCCCCTTTTTCGCCCAAGAATCAATATTTTCACACAGCAAACTCGTGCCACGCCGTTAAGCCCCTGCAAAGACAAGATTCACATCAATCGCGATAGACTGGATAATTCTCTGCGTCATTACATATCTTGCCTATTTTAACTAAAGTTTTTCTTCACCACCCTCCGATACCTATTAGTGTTCGCGTAAAAATATTGCCTATTTTAACAGATGGCCTTCTGTGAACAAGCTTGTGTGGCAGATTAGGCAAAGCACATAAGATAGAGAATGCTAATGGAGAGCAAATTATGATAAAGCAAGATATCCTGGCCCGCTATTTAGAACCTCTGCTGCGAGGCGATAGAAAAGCCTGCCGAACCGCTATAGAGGGGTCCCTCCAGAGTGGCATACCTGCCAATTCCGTATATGTCCACATAGTATGGCCAATTATGGTAGAAATCGAAAAGCTGCTGCGAGCAGACAAAATCACTCCTGTCCAAGAGCATTTAGCCACCAGAATCAACCGCACTATCGTGGACCAGCTTCAAAACAAGCTGCCACGCAGGCCCCGTAAGAACAAAAAAATAGTCGTATGTTGCGCACCAGACGAACTGCAAGAGCTCGGCGCCCAAATGATGACCGACCTGTTTGAAAGCGATGGCTGGAAAGTACGATTCCTGGGCGGTGGCCTGACCAACGACGACATCCTTGCTTTCATAAACGAATATGCCCCTGACATCCTGTTAATTTATGGCACCGCTCCAAAACAAGCGCCTGATGTCCGGCGACTGATCGATACCATAAAATCCGTAAACGCCTGGCCGCATATGCGCATAATGGTATCAGGCGGGTTATTCAACCGAGCCGAAGGACTCTGGCAGGAAATGGAAGCCGATTTATACGCTGCGACCGCCCTTGAAGCCCTTCAAGTAGCTTCAAACGATAACCTAATCGCGCAATGTGAGCGAAGAACAATAAACCGCCGGAAGAAGAGACGCCAGATAATACCACAAGGAGTGCCAGCAGTAGTACACAATAGCGTGCAGTAGATAGATCCTCGTCTTACGAGTTCCGCGTTGCAGGTTACGAGTTGGCTGTTGCTTGATGTTCGATGTTCGTAGTCCGTGGTTCGTGATTCATGGTTTGTGATTCATATCTCGTATGTTGGATATCGCATTTCGTCTGCGCCGATCAGATTTCAGAGTAACGACGGAGGAATTTTGATTCGTTTAACAGCCGTAAACTATTTCGCCGAAAAAAGGTTCACCGCACAAAGCTCAAAATAGCACAATTAACAAGAGACGAGCCCGGGAAAGAACAGAAGATTAGAAATTAAGTATTCGTCCTTCTAATCGCATTCAGGGGCGGTGCAATCCAGCCACTCGGCTGCCATAATTGCTAAATCCGTGAAGTCAACCTTACAATCCTTATTAACATCGGACAGCGGGTATGAGTGCTCCAGGTCTCCGCAGCATGGTGACGGGTTAACCGTCAAATCATAAATTACCGGTGAGTCCTCCCGGTTTGCACTTTGAAAAGTGGCTTTGACTTGCAGATACCTTCCGTTCGGAGTATTTCGCAGCGGCGAGTAGTTTCTGGCCTCTTCCCACGAAGACCAATAACGCCGGTCATTGGAGCTTCGCACTCTAACGGCTAACGATGTTCCCATAGGCTCATAGCTGTTCCAAAATACCACACCCCATCGTGAATCAAATGCCTTCGTATTGTGAACAACCGTCCATGAGCCCGTTGTTGTCGTGAATGTTCTTGATATTATTCCCGTCATATCGCTGTAGCCGTAGTGTCTCGTGCCGACGATTCTTTTTGAAAGGTCAATCAGATTAGTTTGAGGGTCTATCCTGTGAATATATTCGTCGCCGTAATTCACCACCCAAACCTTGCCAAGGGCATCGACCACCACCCCCGTAGGTGTATTTCCGACAGAGATGGTTTTCAGCTCAACACCGTCATTGCTCCAACGAGTTACCGTGTTCGGCTCGGAATCCGCCGTCCAGACATCACCGTCATCTGTACAGGCAACTCCTCTGGACTGAAATGCCCCAATCTTAGTCCAATCAAGCGTACCGGTATGTATATCAATTCGGGAAAGCTTCGAATCTGTCCATCCGGAAACAAAAAGATGGCCAAACCTGTCTAAACCCAAACCATAAACATAATGGCCCACGTTAACAGTGGAAACTAAATTGTCTCTCGGGTCCAATCGCAGCACAAAACCCTTGTTGTGACCGGAGGACCAGAGTATACCATTCTCATCCACCACGGCCCCGTAGGCAGTGTGATTGAAAGATGAAACATCTACTGTCTTTAGTATCTGCCCGTCTAAATTACGTATACAGTAATACTTCATAGTGCCGAAGCAGCCGACCCAAACATTGTTGGATTTATCCACAGCAATCCCTCGCGGTCCAGGATCCCAGGAATTGTTCGTATAGGTTCCCAGATACTGGCCCGGTACGTAGGTTCCTTCGGCCCCCGGAATCAGTACTATCTCATAAATCACGCATTCGTCACTCGCCCAAGGCAGAATCTCATCACCGGTGATGTCGCCGTCGCCGTCAAGGTCGCGCGATGTTTCAATAATGCCGTTCCAATTGCGATCCATGTATTGTCCATTTTCCAATAGGCCTATCTTAACCACTGTGCCTGTGTGGCGATTGGCAACCCAGCAATTGCCGAGCAGATCGACCGTTGTTCTCGAAGGATCACCGCCGGAACTTGGCCCCGTGCGATACCGTCCCAACTCCCTTCCGGTTCTTGTATCCACTTTGGAAACCGTCCCTTCATTGGTGTTGGGCACCCAAATGAACGGCAAAGTAACGGACTGGGCCGAAAGCTGCAGTTGATCGGGAACCGTTTCATACTCAACACCAACAAGTGCCCCCTTATCAAAATCCTCATTTATGGTATACACCCTGCCCTGCAGTGGTCCCGGGACAGAGTCGGCAAACGTCGTTACCGCTTTGACCGTGTCATCCTTATTGGGGTCGGTTACTGACCTCGCTGTAACCAGCTCCTCCAGCACGCTGCCATCGGGTATGTTAAGTTCCGGCGTTATTTCCAACGTCAAGTCCACATAGCCACGAGAAAGCAGAACAGGGCTGGTCCATCCTATGCCTGTCACTGCGCTGGTAATATCCGCCCCGCTCAGAGTATCATAGCAACTTACGCTCCAGCTCTCATTGCCGCCCGAGCAGGTGATTATAAAACCGTCAGAAGCAAACCTGTCATTCTCCAGTCTTATATCGTAAACTGCGACCATATTCTCATCAACCGTCTGGCTCCTGGTCTGCAGGCCCAAATCATTGTAAACATCGTCGCCGGCGTACAGCAACTCATCATCAGTGCGAATCTGCAAGTCCGGCTGAACGTACTGACTCAAATCAACGACGGCGACGTTGTCGAACATAGCCCTGCACAGCACACCGTCACTGTGCGATGTGACGGCCAGGCCGACGTAGACGGTCTCTGCCATGTCGATAGTCGCCGGATTACGGCCTTGTGGATCGGGATAGACGGTCTCATTGTTGGGCTGTGCCACCCAATTAGTGCCATCTGCCGAATAGTAACCCGTGAATCTGTTGCCTTGACGCACAATCTTGACCCAGTAAGGAAAAGTGATTTTGCCGGGGTCGCTGTTTGATGAATTCATGACTCCACCGGCAACTGCGCGGTGCAGGAAACCTGTATTACCAGACGGTGTTAACGTCATAAAAGCATACTTGGAATTGGCGTCAAGGCCCTCACGAATCATCACTCCAGCCATGGCCCATTCATGTGTGTCTTCTGCGCTCACGACGCGCGCCGTTATTTCGCCGTCGCCCAGCACGGTTCTATACACGTAGTAGAAAACATCTGAGCGGTACCAAGTATCCGAACCACTTCCGATTACAATCCACTCACCATTCTTCTCAATTGCGGCTCCGGTTGTACCCTGGACACCGATATCCCGGGCGGACCATCCGGCCGGTAGCTGAGCTAAGGCATTGCCAGCAAAGCTCAGCACTAAAACAAGGGAAACTAAGCAAGTTATAAGTAGTTTCATCTCAGAAATCTCACCTGTTTTTCAGCTCGGCCGCTATTATCTGCGTGGCTTTATGACAAAACTCCTCGGACAAGTAAGGATGTTCTTGTGCAACAGAACCAGAACGCTTATCTGTTGGTAAACTTAATTATACTGTTTTACAGCACTATTAGTCAAACCTCTTTCTTGAAGCGGCACGAGCGCATTCCGGCGTTTTGTCCAAATCTGCACAAATTCAGACGGAACCGGTGGAATTAGAGTCTGCACCAACCCTCTTGGAACAAAACAAGCGGAGACGGTAAGATAACGTCCGTAATTGCATGAAGCTCTAATAGAGCCGATTATTTACGACAATCCACGCAGTCTTCAAACGCGGGGCCGATAGCAGCAATTATTATCGCCTGTCTTTTTCCAGTTTATATTCGACGCTGTCGACGAGGGCCTGCCAGGACGCCTCGATAATGTTCTCGGAGACGCCAACCGTGCCCCATATCGAGCTTTTGTCTCTGGACTCAATTATCACGCGCACACGGGCAGCAGTTCCGGCACGTGCATTAACCACACGCACCTTATAATCAATCAGATGAACATCCTTGATACCCGGGTAAAAATTCTCCAGCGACTTTCGCAAAGCCGCATCCAGTGCGTTAACCGGGCCATCGCCCTCGCCGACGACATGCTCGGTTACGCCGTCCGGCCGGACAAGTTTCACCGTCGCCTCAGTAACCAAATCACCCGTCGCACGCTTCTCAACGATTGTATGGTACTTTACAAGCTCAAAAGCCGGCTTATATGTACCCATAATCTTCTTCACCAGCAGGTCAAAACTGGCGTTTGCCGCCTCGAATTGAAAGCCCTGGTTCTCAAGCTCCTGAACACGGACGAGTATCTTCTTGGCCAATTCCTTATCCTCAGCTATCTTTGCCTTTTCCAGCTCGGCTAAGACGGTGGATTTGCCGCTAAGCTCGGATATAAGGAATCGCCTTTCATTGCCGACAAGATCGGGGGCGATATGCTCATAAGTGCGTTTGCTTTTGCGCACGGCGTCCACATGCATACCGCCCTTGTGTGCAAAGGCACTCTCGCCGACATACGGCATATTCATCACCGGCGTCAGGTTGCCTATCTCAAAAACAAAGAGAGATACCTCCGTCAGCGTTTTGATTTTTTCGGGTCTGAGAACCTCAAGACCCATCTTAAATGCAAGGTTGGGTATGACTACACACAAGTTGGCATTGCCACACCGTTCGCCTATGCCGTTTATTGTGCCCTGGATGTGTCGGGCACCGGCTCGAACGGCCGCTAAGGAATTGGCGGTGGCACAGTCGGTATCATTGTGGGTATGAATCCCGATAACCATCCGGCTAAACTTTTGACAGACGGCCCTGGTAATTTCGTACACCTGGTCGGGCATACAGCCGCCGTTAGTATCGCACAGCACCAATACATCAGCCCCGGCCTCAGCAGCGGCAGCCAAAACCTTCATTGCATATTCCGGATTTACCTTATAGCCGTCGTAGAAGTGCTCGGCGTCGAAAATGGTTTCAATGCCGTGCTTTTTGAGATATTCGACCGATTCGGCGCAAATAGTGAGGTTGTCATCGAGCGAACAGCCCAGCACATCCGTTACGTGCATGTCCCAGCTCTTGCCAACCAAAGTAGCGACCTGTGTCTTGCAGGTAAGCATTGTGTTTAGCGAGACATCATCTGAGACGCTGGAATCGGCTCTGCGGGTGCTGCCGAAGGCTACGATTCTGGAATTCTTCAAACCCAGTTTAGCAGCCTCCCGAAAGAACAGTATCTCCTTGAGGTTTGAAGCTGCATATCCGCCTTCGATATAATCGAGGCCAAGCTCGTCAAGGCACCTGGCGATTGCGAGCTTATCTTCCAGCGAAAAGCTGACGCCCTCGGCCTGCATACCGTCGCGAAGGGTAGTGTCGTAAAGCTTTATCTTTTCCATAGCTATAACCCGTTGTTCGTGGTTCGTAATTCGTAATCTATGAACTCAATTATAACACATCTTATTCTATCGGGGTCGTATTGGAATGTAAAGACGAAAAGTCAGCATGCTTTGTAGAAGACATTATAGATGTCATTTCGAGCGAGCCGAAGGCCCAGCCAAGGCGAGTCGAGGCGAACACAGTCCACTGCGGATCGAACCGGCCGTTGGCCGGCTGTTTTTTAATAGATTTCTCCACTTCGCTCCTGTGCTTTCTTGTGAAAGCAAGAACGGGGGCTTCGGTCGAAATGACTTGTTCGCAATGCCAAGCATTGCTTCAAACAGAAATAGAAGCAGCTTTTGCAGTAGCGGCACCGGCTTTAGTTTTCATCGGCAAAAAAAGTGCCCCCTATGGGGCAGGCGGACACCTTTAATTCCCTGTAATAGAAAGAAGGAATTGCTCCAAAGTGCCTGTATGTCCTTGACAACGAGCATAAAGTCGAAGAGCTGCTTCATTGTAATGAATCTCTATTGTTGTACGTTGCGGATTTGATCTTAAACTGAAACCAACAAGTCCTAATGAGTCAAGATGATCGAGTTCTCTCATTAGTACGCCCCAATTAGGAAGTCCAGTATAATTAACAAGTTCTGATCTTTCTTTTTCGACATCTGTATATTCAAGTCCATCGTATTGATATCTGGTGTAATTTCCTTCGAAAGGTAGCTTGATTATCCTTGCTTGGGAACTGGACAATTGTGCTAATATGTTTGCAAATATGAGGTTTGTCTCGTCAGTTCCGTCCTTTGTGCAAGAGGAAGCGAAAAGACCAGCCCACATTCCCTGGAGATCTGGATCTTCTATCAAGGAGCCTTCCTCTATGATTTTTACAGCAATACGAGGGTGACACTTAATGTTATCTAAAGAACCTCTCTTTTCAAGCATTGCCTTCGCGTCTTGAAAAATGGGAGTTATGTTCTGTAGTCTCCAAATACGAAGTTTGTCTCTTAAAATCACTCCAATTTCTTCAGCTGCTGGCAAACATATAGCCTTGAGAAAATCAGAGGCAGTGCTTGCTATCTGACTAGCGGTCTCTAAATCTGAAGGATTCATGCTTTCCCCTTTATTCGTCGTCGTCATTAGGCCTGGTCTCAGCCCATCCTACAAAACTAATCCCCTTCTCTTATTCCCAATCTCTGTTGAGCTTTATATAGGTATCCCAAAGGGTGATCTTTTATAATTCTTTCAGCTCTTACATTACCATAGTAATTTAATCCTATTGAAGCAGCACCCTGCAACAAACCCACCGGCCATGCCTGACCTCCTGATAAAATAATCGTCCCAATAGCGGTTACAGTAATTACGGTACTGGCCACCGTAAAGAAAGTAGATTCACTTTTTAGCTTGGCTTCGATCTCTTCCTTTTCTGGTAATATTTCATCCTTCACTATTTCTTCAAAAAGCACTTGTTTTTGGTTTGTATCAATTTCGCCTGATATATCACGGACGAGTCTTCGGATCAGTCTTCTATATTTTATTAGTTGGTCTTTATTTTTATCTCGGAAACGAAGTATGTCGATCAAAGGCACTTCTGGATCAACCGCAATCGTTCGAAGTGATAAATCAGCTAATTGTGCCTGATTTTCTTTTCGCTCCTCTTCATAATTTATAAATCTGTCAATTAAAGCATAATGCCAAAGATTTTCATTTGTTAATGGTATAGTCCCGTCATTTGCTGCTATACTTGAAGCGAGCATTGACATATATGTGTCAGAGAAAGGTGTAGGCACAATCACGTTATTTTTATTATCGGTGCTTATAGGAATGCCAGCTTCTTTGAATTCAAAGGCGAGATTTAACAAATGATTGACGTCAATCTTACTCATACTTAAGTTGCTGAATTTTGGCCTTATTCTTTGTGATGGCCTAACCGGTTTACTGATCATCTCGCTGATTTTTGTTTTTATTTCCGGTGTTTTTCGAATGTCTGTAATGATCTCTCGCCCTGCCTTCTTAACAGATTCATCTGTGGGATTAACAAACCTTGGCTTTAGGAATCCAGCAGCCTTGGCTTCCTTTGATATAAGAGTGGCATAAGGATCTAGCCCATGAGACGGAAGCGACCCATGCTTATCATAATACTCATATTCATCATAAGGAACTATGGTTTGTATCTCATCCCAGTATAACGCAGCAGTCTTAACGAGACTTGCATCATCAATGTCAATATATGGGTAGTACAGGACTATTTCTTTCTCATTGTCCATAACACAACTCCTCAAGAGGAATTCGGAGTAAAATAGGGACGTTTAAATGTTACCTTATTCAGTTCTTCGACTTTTGTTTATTTACAGCTTCGGCATCCTTTTTCTTCTTCGCACGGACTAATAGTCATGAACTAAGTCTAAACTAATAGTCATGAACGAAGACTAAAATAGTGTTCGTGCCTCATTACTCTCAGAGCATGAAAGTGGTCCTAAGAGCGCTTATGCATCACTGCTTGAACCCCGTGCTCTTTAAGTATGGCAGCATGCTTACGACTCGGCTTTGAATACTTTTCGTAAACATCGACGCGAATCTTCCACGAATTGTCTTTTCGTTTCTTACGCGTAAGCTTGGTATTGTAGTAAACATAGCCGTGGGCTGATTTTGCAGCGGCCATAAGGACGTCATCCATGGCTTTTTTCTCGTCAAATTCCGTTTGCTCGATTCCCATCAGAATTATCCTTTCATACTATTATAACAACTATTCAGGCCAGCCACCGTTATCCACGCTGTTTTTTGTGCACTGTCCCAAAGCCATTATTTAAGAAGCATAAATCCAAGATGCCTCGCTTCGCCACTCGCCTACGCGGAATCTACACTATTGAGGCAGGATTTTCAAGAAAAAAAGACAGAAAACAGAAGACAGGACACAAGGTGAGCTGACAGGCGAATAAGAGAATTAGCGAATTGGTTGATTGATCCTCGTGTTCATCAGTGTTAATCAGTGTCAATTCGTGGCTATATTTTAATAGATCCCTCGACTATCCTCGGGACGGCGTCTGTGTAATCTGTGGTTAATTTTACTTGATGTTTAACTTGAAATTTGGTATAATATGAATCTAACTATGGATAGTTCATGGTTCGTTGTTCGTAGAAAATAGCAAATAGTCAATCATCAATCCGGGGGCTCACCTGATGGCCAGCGAAATCCAAATCCTAAGCACTAAATCCTAAGTTCTAAACAATATCAAATGTTCAAAATCCTAAATTTCCAAAACAAAATCGTAGATAAACTCTTAGTTTTTCGTTGTTCCGAAATACCAGATACGACATACGACATACGAGATACGATACAATTATGCAAAACAAAGCCAATTTCCGAAAAAGTCAAGTGAACGTAAGTATCTATTTACAGACGACTTATGAATATAAACGCGATTGGACACTTGGTGAAAACAAACCCAATTCAAACCCAAACAAAGCCAATTTTCAAATCGGAAGACAGAAGACAGAAAACAGACGACAGACGACAGAGGAAAGAAGACAGACGACAGAAGATTATTTTGGGGTCCGAAGTTGCCCAAAAAATGCTTACGAGCAAATGGTTCTTTTTTAACAAAGGTGTTGCAACTAAGCTGATAATTAGATATCATTGTTGGTTTGTGTAAATATTGATAAGACGCATAGTGTATCGGGCGTAAAGTGATATGATTCTGACACAAATATTACAGCCAAATTGCGTTAAAGTTCCGGTGGAAAACAAGGACAAGGAAGCCGTAATAACCGAACTTGTGGATTTGCTTGATGCCAACGGATTGTTATTAGACAGAGATGTCGCCTTAGAAGCAGTCTTGGCGCGCGAACGAACGCGAAGTACCGGAACGGGTGCCGGAATCGCCATCCCCCACGGCAAATGCAACGCCGTTAAGGAACTCGTTATGGCAATCGGAATCGCTCACGAGCCGATCGAGTTTGAAAGCGTCGACGGAAAACCGGTAACGATTCTCATTCTGCTGGTCTCGCCGGCCGACCAGACCGGACCGCATATTCAGGCCTTGGCCAGGATAAGCAAACTGATGCTGGACGAAGAATTCAAACAAAAGCTTGAGAAAGCCACCTCCGCCGATGAGGTTTACGAACTTTTGAACAATAAAGAGAGTGAATAAGAGCTTATCCGAATAACCGGGTCGTTATGAGGCCGAGCGAAAAGTTCGAGGCCAAGGCGGCAGGCCAAAAATGCTCGCCAGAAGTGGTTTTCTCCACGTTGAGAACATTTTTGGCTGACAACGCAGGCATCGGGCTTTGCAGCCGGCCGCAATAGAGCGGGTTATTTGGATAGGCTCTAAGCGTTAGTTCGCCGTTTCCCACAGGATCAGGCCCATTTCATAAGGGTTAACCAGGTTGTCGTGCCTGGGCAAAATCCTCACGGCTACACCGTACTGACCTGTGTTTTTGCAAGGCATTGAGCCAACAAACCAATGCTCTCCCTTCTGTTCCGCGGCTTGTTTATAATCCAGTCTCACAGCGGAACCTTCCCTGATATTTTCCCAGGTATCCACAGGGCCATGATAAAGCTCAACTGAAATATCATCGGGACTAATTTTAGCCAGCTTAACCAACACCCTAACAGTCAGCTCCGAGCCAACCTTAAGCTGGAGCTGTGCGGGCTTTAGCTGTGTGTTATCTTCGCCGTTGTTAACGTATACCTGGACATCTTTAATGGCGAGTTCGGGCCAGGCCATTTTCATATTTGAACTCCAGTCCGCAAGCGTTTTTGCCCTGGCGCAGGTTTCCGCCGCCAAATAGTGCCATCTGGCCTCAGCCGGATTATAAAACCTT